>NZ_JAVRIF010000006.1:0-241382 GCF_031846185.1 Thalassotalea castellviae | reverse complement strand
AGTCACTAAATCTGAAAATGATTCAGATATACCTGACTTAGAGGAGTGTGCTTGCAATGGCACTCCAACAGAAAAACATCAAAAGTATAAAATCAAAATCGATAAACAGAAATACAAAGTAGAATGTCCGCGATTGACTGGCAAAGAGATACTCGAAATTGCTGGGTATGATGAAAGTCGGTATCTATATCAAAAGTTTGCCAATGGAGAGCGTAGACAAATTGATTTGAACGAGAAAGTTGATTTTACTGAACCGGGTATAGAACGCTTTCATACTATGCGATGTGAACATCAAGAGGGTTATGTAAATCAAAGGAAGGACTTTCAACTTCCGCAGGATGATGTTGATTTCTTGAATTCCCTTCAGCTGAAATGGGAATGTGTAACTGAAGCAAATATAAAGCGAGTTATTATCTATGGTTTTAGCTTGCCTGAAGGCTTCAACGTTAGTGAAGTTGATGTTAATTTTCGTATTAGTGATAGCTACCCTGCGTCACAAATCGACATGGCTTACTTTTTCCCTGTAATTCAAAGAAATGATGGAAAGCCTATCAGGGCCATTACTAATGACCAATTTGCTGGTAAATCATGGCAACGATGGTCAAGGCATCGTACCCATCAAAACCCATGGGAGCCGGGCGTTGATTGTATCGCAACTCATGTAGCCTATATTAGCTCATGGTTTATCAAAGAACTTGAGAAATAAAGGGAGGATTACATGAATACTCACTTTAAACTATCGGGTAAAAGCTTACTTAAGCTAAAAAGTGCACTATTTTCTGGTGATGGGAAAGAGGCAGTTGCTATAGTTCTATGTGGGCATGTTTCCAATGATGAGCAAGTAACACTACTTGCTCATCAAGTGATGCCGCTAACTGACGATTCATACTCTATTCAAAATAGTGATTTTGTTCGTTGAAAAACAGATGAACTTAAAATGATTCTGGAACGAGCAGAGAGAGACAACCTTTCAATTGTTAAGTTTCATTGTCACCCTTCAGGTTACGAAAAGTTTTCGGATATAGATGATGAATCAGACAAAGCATTATTCCCAAGCATATATAACTGGCTTAATAATGACATTCCTTGCTTGTCCGCCATTTTGTTGCCTAACGACAAAATAGTCATCAGGCATGTTGATGATACTGGTAAGTTTCTACCTGCATCAGCAACAGTCATAGGAGATGAAGTAGTTTACCATTCTTCTACTCAAGAAGAATCTGTGCCATATGAAGAGTTCGAGAAGCGTAATCTTCAAACTTTTGGCTCTGCGACTAGAAATATACTAAGCAATATGAAGGTAGCTGTTATCGGATGTTCAGGCACTGGCTCACCAGTGATCGAGCAATTAAATAGATTAGGCGTAGGGACGTTAATCAATATTGATCCTGATGTGGTAGAGCTAAAAAACCTTAATCGAATAACTAATACCAAAATTTCAGATGCGCATGCAGAAAGGTATAAAGTAGATGCAATTGCTGATGCATTGAATGCTATAGGACTGCCACCTAGAGTAATATCAATCTCAAAATCGATATACGATCCAGAGGTAATAAAACAAATTGCAACATGCGATTTTATTTTTGGATGCGTGGATTCTGCGGAAGCACGTGTATTGATGTCTCGGATATCTAATTTCTATTTAATACCATATATAGATATTGGCATTTGCTTAGATGCTGATGGTAATGGAGGTGTCAACAATATCAGCGGGAAGGTATCTTACTTTCAGCCGGGTAAATCAGATCACCTTTCACGTAAATCAGTTTTACTTAGTACTTTAGAAGCCGAGACTTTAAAACGTGTAAGCCCTGTCGAGTATAAAAATCTTCTCGATGAAGGCTACATAAAGGGTGTTGTTGAAAATAGTCCGGCAATAATTCCTGTTAATACTTATGCCTCTAGCATCGCTGTATTGGAGTTTTTAGCTAGAATTCATGACTATCGCAATGAACCTAATAGTGACTTCGCTCAACAAACATTTTGCTTGGTGAATAATTTCTTTGAACATAAAAAAGAATCTGATTTTGCTGAGTCCAAAATGTCCGATAAGTACGAGGGAAGAGGTGATTTGCCACTTCTATTAGACATGCCGATTTTCTCTCCAATTCAGGAGGTGGCATGATGCTAAATTGGTTTGCTAAATTAGCACAAAAACTTCGAGGTTTTTTTGGAGCAACGTACATTCTTCAATATGTTGAAGACGAACCAATAAAGCTGACCAACAACACTATATATGTTGTAGGTGATCAAGACTTTCCTGCAATTGCGACTTTCAATTGTCCATGTGGCTGTATGCAGGCTATTCAACTAAACCTTATTCCAACTAAAAATAAACCTAGTTGGTCCATCGATAACTTGGGTGGCATGCCAACCATTGCCCCCTCAGTTTGGCGTAAAGTTGGATGCAGAAGTCACTTCTTTATTCGTGCAGGCAAAGTGGTTTGGGCTAAGTCTTAGTAAAGCAGTAAACCAACTCTTGATTTATTTATATCTTGAGTTGGTTTAACTTTTTATGCTTCTACAGTGGTTGAATTGATAATAACGCAATTGCCTTTTCTTCTTTATTCCAATTACCCTCTTTTAAAACGCCACCTAATAGCTAGTGCTGAAAGTGCAATACAAATCAGGGATACTATGCTCTGTGCTATAGCTAGATACATAATTGGATGAGTTTGCACCTCTTTGTCTAATAGCGGAGTTAAGTTCCTTACAGACCAGAATGGCAATGTCATTTGCTTAGTTGAAAAGTGCATTGATTTTGACAGTAGTTCGTAATCAATTGGCAAATTAACTGATATTTCTGGTGACATTATTAATGCATAAAGCAATGTAAAAAACATCATTGTTGCAAACAATATAACTAAAGGCTTTATTGCATTGTTTCCGAAGTCAGATATCAAGCCATAGAAATATCTAAACCAGTTTCTATTACCAGATTCATTTTCCTTTTTTAAGATAGATTTTTGTTCTAAATAGAAAAATTCACCTTCTAGCTCCCGGTTCCTTTGCTCTTCCATCTGCAATCGAAGTGCTCTAAATGCGGCAATACTGCTATCAGAGCCACACAGAGAAAAGTATTCGGAATTTGGAAAGATGCTTCCATGAGGTAGTTCCGAATTATAAAACTCAGGCGGTGTGTTAAAATGCGTTTGAGAAAAGTCTATTGAGTTATGGATTATACGACCATGAAAATAAGACTTATCTATATGACTATTCTTTATGGTTATAACATTAACTTTTCTATCTTGCTCTTCTTTTATATTGCCGATAAAAAAATTGAAACATTTACCTAAATTAGAAGAGCTAGCAGTAATGCTTCGGACAGTAACATTTTCTATATCAATATAGGTTTCACTAAAATTTGCATTTTCGAATATCAAATCAAGAACGTAGTCTTGCTTTATTTCTAAAAGATAACACTTATTTTTTGAATCATTATTTATATTAATATTCTTGAAAGTTATCTTATCAAGTTCGGCACCAGCCAGCCTTACTTGTGATGATTTAAAAGTAACATTTTCGAAATAAGCCCAAGATCTCTCATCATCAGCTCTTTCAATCGGAAAATAGTCTAATTTTGATTCAATAACAGAATTCTTTACTTCTATACTTATATTGATGTTACTTATGAATAGGTTGTGAATATAGGAATCTAATACTTCAACAGTTTGGCTAATGATGCGACTCAATATATTGAGCCTTACTTCATCATAAGGAGTATCTACTAATACCGAGTTTTTTATATAAACAGCTCTAAAGGAGGATTTTTCTATTTTGATACCGTTGTAACTTTCAAAAGTACAATCTTCTATAGTTAACGTAGCCCCACGAGATACACCATAAATTTTAAGTCCTTCTCGTATGGTACAATTCTTTATTGTTATGTGCTTCGCATTGGAATCAGGTACAACTTCGTATGTATTTAGGATCAATGAATCTAAAATCACACTGGAATTATCGTCTAGCTTTTTAATCTCTTTAATAATGCGAGAACTCATGTTTCGCCAATCCTTTGCATTTACAAATACATCTATATTTAAAGTATTTTTTAGATTGTAGAATACACTCTTAACCTATTGATAACAATTGACTATAGCGTCTGAATTTTATCGAGATGAAGAGCTTCATTTAGTTTAAAGCCTAAAACTATTTGAGTCGTAACGTAGTAAACTATCGTTTAGATCTAACCTCTATGTAATGAGAGCCATAGCTATGTTGTTAGCTTTTTGAAAAAAATTGTACAAGCTTTCAAAGCAAGCAGAAATATAAAATAACTCAAATTTTAAGGTGCTATGAAAGTAGCTTTGAGTTAGCCCTTTAAAAATAAGGCTTTAAATTCTCGCAAAATGAAAAAATACTCGCGCCCAATGAATCTAACCATACACACTTATTATTATCAAATTCAGTAAATTTAAAAAAATTAGAGTAAAGGCTTTACTTTTATAGAGCAGTTGCTCTATACTACGTTTGTTCCTAGCGAACGCCTGTTGTAATAATTTGATATTCTAGCTTTCCCCAAAGCTACACAGCCGAAGATTTTATCTTCGGCTTTTTTTTTGCCCAAAATTCCACTCCATAATTAACAAGCGTTAAACAATTAAATAGATTGTAAAAAATTTATATTGTGTTGATCAAAACGAGACAAGGTTGGGAACACTTGAGCAACTTCAGCATCGGTTAAACCAAACCATTTTGCTAATTGCGCTCCGTATTCTTCACTTGAAGTGGTAGGGATCATTCGTCCATCTCCCAAATCGTTTTGGCTATTTAAAGCAAGCTCTGGCATTTCACCATAAAGTTTACCGCCATTAACTGCGCCGCCCATGACTAACTGATGTCCTCCCCATCCGTGATCCGTTCCATCGCCATTACTGGTTAACGTTCTACCAAAGTCAGAAGCCGTGAATGTAGTAACAAACTCAGATAAGCCAAGTTCGTTTATCGCCTCATTAAAACGATGTAAAGCAAGGCTTAAGGTATTTAATAACCTAGGGTGATCTAACAACTGGCGATCATGAGTATCCCAACCGCCAAAGCCAATAAAAAATACCTGTCGCTTCATCCCTAATGCTTCTCTAGCTGCGATCAATTTGGTGGTCATTTCTAATTCTTGCGATAATGAATCTGCCTCAAAAGTCGTTGATAATATCGGTAAACTGTCTAGCGCTTGGTTTACCTGTAATGCATTGGTACGTGCTGTCGACATGATCTTTTTATAAGAATTACCTAGCACATGATTATCAAGGGCGATAAGTTGGTCAAATAACGCTATTCGCTGACTGTTCCAATTATGTTGGGGATTTAACGCTTCAAACATTGGTGCGCCATCAGCAGTCATCGAATAGGGTTGTACAATATTGCCCGTTTGCATGACATTATTGCCTGCCAATGAAATATTCATCGACAAACTATTGGAGGAAGTGTCAGTGAGTAAGTCGGCCATTCGGCCTGCCCAACCTGATAATTCATTAATATTGGAACCAGCAGTTTCCCATAATTTTTGTTGATCGTTATGTGAAAATAATTGTGGAGGTAATAACGCGCTGCCATTTTCTATATTTGCTTTGCTCGTCGGCTCAACTAAAGGACCAACATTATTAATAAATGCCAAACGACCTTGGTGAAATAATTCACTGACCGGACTCATATAATCGGGAACACCCAATGAATAAGGTAATAACGAGCTAGTGGAAAGCGGAATTAAGCTTTCTTGGGCAATCGCGAGGTTTTGTCTTACGCCAGCATAGGTTTGATAGTCACTATTTTCAGTGGGAATTAACATGTTATACGAGTCATTACCGCCATATAAAAATATGCACACTAAGGCTTTATACCCTTCTAGTGGCGTAGCTTTAGCTGATGCATTAATCATAGCTAATTGTTGTCCAACCGCTGAGTAACTTGATAATCCAATCCCTGAAGCGAGTATCGACTTTAAAAAATGACGTTTATTCATGGTCTGTTTCCTTGTCGTTATCGCTGAATGGCATATTGTGGCGCAGACATTATAAGAAAAACGATATTTGCAATTTTGCTTTCAATATCTTGTTGATCATTTTCTTCAAATACATTCACTAATAACGTGATAGCTTGCTCATTTAACGCTCCCGCTGTTAACACAATGTTTAAATGTTCGAGTAAAGCTTGGGCACCTTCTTGCTCTGCAAGGGTAACTTCAGGGGTAAAATCTAAATAAAGTTCGTCTTCTTCAGAAATATCAGTATTTTCAATATCGCCAGAAAAATGCCGCCATAAACCATACCAAGCAAAAAAGTTAATGGTATTGGTCATGGTTGATTCTGTGGCAATTTGAAGTTCAGGCGCAACCAAACCGTAACTTGAATTTAATTCGATAGGACTATAATCGGGTCGGTAAAAATTAAACACCGACGGTGAGGCTAATGGGGCTTGACCGAAAAAATAATCTGGCCAACTAAAATCAATGCGATCACTTAGATACGTTAGATTGAAGGCACGCCACATATGTGTTGCACGAATAATGGGCTCTCGCACTTTTCCAAAGGTTTGCTCGGCTGTTTCGTGTCCGGATCTCGCTTCTTCGTCTAATAATATCGCTTTTACGACCGCGGCTAAATCACCTCGTTCGCCATAGCCGTTATCAATAAATACACTCGCGATTCTTGCGACATAAGCTGGCGTTGGGTTACTGGTGATCAGTTTTTGAATTAATTGTTTAGCAATAAAAGGGGGAACATTACTATGATTAGCCAGGGCATCAAGGGCATCAGACAAGCCTTTTTCCGGTGTTTGATTGGCAGGTAGCAACACGCCAGAAAATAATGACTTAGCTTCTGTGTCATGAAAGCTAGTGACTGCATCCATGGGGTCAATTAAATTAAAATTTTGCCACCATCGATACCAAGTGCTTTCTGTGGTGCCGTTAAAATTCCAACCCGTAAAAACATGTGCAAAGCCTTTAATTACCACTTGATCATAAGTAGGAATAGGCTGGCCTGAATTATCAAGTTTTTCGCTACCGTCGATATTCAGTTCAACTAAACCCACTGAAAATAATTGCATCACCTCTCGAGCATAGTTTTCATCCGGGCGTATATTACGTTCAATGTCAGGCTTTTCATTACCTAACATACTTAAATACACGCCCATTGCAGGAGACAAAGTGATTTCTTCAAGTAAATGCCGATACGAACTAAAAGCATTTTTTACTAAGATATCGTAATAATTCGCCAATGCTTGTGGTGAATCAAACAGCACACCATTGTATTCTGAAACAACAAATATTTCGCTTAATGCAAAGGCTACGCGTTGTCGTAATTGATCTTCTCCGTATAAGGTATTTTGCCACCATGCAGAAATACGATAGGTTCGCCAAAAATCTTCATTTTCAATAAATGGCTCAACTAAAGGGTAATGTAAGCTAGGGGTTAAGCTAAGTTGCTCATCAAGCCATGCTTCATCTCCACGAGCTATTAAGTACTCAATATCTTTTATTGTGGCACCAAAAGTAGCTTGATTAAGTAAGCGTGCTGCTTGAATTTTTTGCTGGTATGGTTCAACAGGCTCAGGCGTTGGCGGGTTTGTCGTGGTCGGTGGATTATCGGCAACAGGAGGTGTTGTCATTGTATTGTTTGCAGAGTCTCCGCCACAAGCAACTAACAAAACAATTGAAAACAAAAATATGGATGATCTCACCATCACGAAATCCAGTTAAAGAAGTGCAACCCGTTCAATTTTTAGCCTAGGCAGCCTTATAGGCTAAGTCAAATAGATTGGCGATAATCTTATCTGTTTATCCATTTTTCAATAAATAAACCGCTTCACAGCAATACCAGCCAAAAGAGTTAGTACCGTTAGACCAAGCGAATAAAATCGCTCATCACTAGTGTCGTTATAATATTTCGCACTAATAAAGACAAAAAAACACAACAAACGAATGTAAATGATATTAGTTATCATTTGTATTACTTGTTTTCTTTCGCTAAAATCTCCTTCTCTTTTACACGTTCTCAAAAATAGAAAAATCAACGACATGAAAATAGACACTCAAAAAAATAGATTAGCCTTAGGTGCACAAGCTGTTGCAGCGGCACTCGCTATTGGCAGTACGTCAATTCATGCAGCGGAAAATACCGATGCTTGTGAAAAAAACTCAACGACTAGCTGTCATCCAAAAAAAATTAATCAATCAGACGAAGCAATAGAACGCATTGCTGTGCACGGCGTTAAAAGTTCGGTTTATTTACACGAATCGTCAGGGGACATACGTCGAGTAGCTGACTTAGTGGATACCCCACAAGTTATAACTGTATTGACACAAGACCAAATTTTGGAAGCCGGTAAAACCGACCTTAAAGATATTTTAGCTGCTCAAGCAGGTGTTACTTTAGGTACAGGTGAAAATGGTAACGCATTTGGTGACCGTTATATTATTCGTGGGCACGAAGCTCGTAGTGATATATTTGTTGATGGTTTAAGAGACCCAGGTATGACTACGCGTGAAAGTTTTGCCACTGAACGTGTTGAAATAACCAAAGGGCCAAGCTCAACATTCGCAGGTCGCGGCTCATCTGGTGGTGCGGTAAATAGTGTCACTAAAAAAGCATCGGTTGCCTATAATTTAGGGCGTGTTGAAGCAGGTTTAGGTACTGATGAATTTTCACGTATTACGGTAGATTATAATTTACCGCTTTCAGATATCTCTGCGATCCGAATCAATGCATTAAAGTCAGATAAAGACAAGCCTGGCCGTGAAGGCATTTCAAGCGAAAGAACGGGCTTACAAATATCTGGCGTATATTTACCCACTTCAAAACTATCATTTACTGTCGATGGCTATTTCTTAGACGCCACTGACGTACCTGATTTAGGTAGTTATTTCGATAGCGCTACTCGTAAACCTGTTGATGATATTCCTGTTTATGCTCAAGAGTCTGACTTTTTATCTTCTGAAGTTAAAACCCTAACATTGCGCACAGAGTATGAAGTGAATGATTATGTCACTTTATATAATGCAACTCGTATTGGTGAAACAGAAAACGGCTACATCACCACAGGCGCGAGAGGTACTGTAAGAGCAGACTCAGATCCTGATGCACCGGGTGCTGCGACAGTCAGTTTAAGTACTCATCAAGGTAACCAAAATGTTGATTATAAGAGCACTCAATTTAATTTATTTTTAAATACTGATTTATTGGGCTTTGAAAACAACTTTGTATTTGGTCTTGAGTTTACCGATGAAAATGTAGAAAACGGTGTTTACGATATTACCTACAACAACCCAACAAACTGTGTAACTTCAGGCCGAAGAGGTGATAGTAATAGCTACTGTATTATCGACGCTTCAGGAGGCACCGTTGATAATATTAGTCAATTAATGGGTAGAACTTTTGTTGATGACTATGATGACGCTTCAATGAATATTGAAACGATTTCTGCATATATGATGGACACGGTGCATTTAACTGAGCAACTTGATCTTTATTATGGCATTCGCGTAGATAACTTCGATTATAGTAACGATACATTAAGTCGAGGCACTGAAACGGCATATGAATATTCTGACACTATGTATAATGGTAATATAGGTTTAATTTATGATCTGTCTGACAATGTTAATATTTATGCTAACTACAGTACCGCAACTAACATTAATGGTGGTGAATCTGATTTAGGTGCTAGCTGCGGCTATGGTGGTGTATGTGGTACCGCAACTCAAGTACCTGATTCCGATCCTGAGCGTGTTGAAAACTTAGAGTTAGGCACGAAATTTATGGCGTTCGACGATAAGTTCATGTTTACAGCCTCTATTTTCCAAATTACCAAAAGTGATGTAATGGAAAGTGTTGGTGAAGATGATTACGCCGCACTTGGCACACTAAATACGGGCGAAAACAAAGTTAAAGGTATTGAGGTGGGTTTTGTTGGTGATATTACAGACGCATTAAGTGTGCAATTTTCTGCCACATCAATGGATGCTGAAGTTATTGATTCAATTAACGAAAATAACATAGGCTTAACCTTAAGTAACTTTGCAGAAGACAGTGTCTATTTACAAGTTAGATATGAAATTAATGACGCGTTAGTTATTGGTGGCGATTATGCTTATCAAAGTGAAATGTACGCTGGCCAGCCAGATACAGCCGCGGGTTATGACAGTGAAAATAATCGTTACAGTATTGTGGTGCCTGATTACCAAGTCGTGAATTTATTTGCGAATTATTATGCAACAGATGCATTAACTTTTAGATTAAACATTGGTAACGCATTTGATGAAACATACTATACAGCAGCATACCGTAGTGGTGCATTTATGTATTTAGGTAATGCTAATAATACTAAGCTAACTGCAACGTACGAATTTTAGTACTAGCCTAAAAGTCATTAGCAAAAGAAATAAGAGTAAAGCATGATTGTTATTGAAAAAATATTATCGGAAGAAGAAGTAACTCATTATCGACAACAACTGTCAAAGTGCCCTTGGGGTGACGGCGGTAAAACGGCAATGGGCATGGCTGCTTCGGTAAAAAATAACAATCAAGCCGATTCAAGTGATACAAAAGTGAGCCAATTAGCGAATCAACTACTATCGCGCATTGGTGAAACGCCAAAACTTGTTTCGGCCGCTTTACCTCATAAAATATTTCCACCTTGTTTCAATCGTTACAGTGAAACTGAAGAGTATGGCTATCATGTTGATGCTGCCGTAATGAGGATCCCTAATACAGCTGATGTACTCCGAAGCGATGTGTCGATGACTACTTTTCTAAGTGAGCCTGAAGAATATGAAGGCGGTGAATTAATCATTTCAACGGAATTTGGTCAGCAACAAATAAAATTACCTGCGGGATATGCAGTCGTTTATCCATCAAGTAGCTTACATAAAGTAACCGCCGTTACCCGTGGCCAAAGAGTGGCAGCGATCACTTGGATGCAAAGCATGATTTCAGAGACAAGTATTCGACAAAACTTATACCAGTTAGATCAAACGATTCAAAATTTAATTAAAGAAAACAACACATCACGAGCAGAATTAGATAATTTACATAACGTTTACCATAACCTAATCCGTCAATTTGCAAAGTTGTAATGTCATAATCAAGGTGTATGATCGGGCTTTAACTGAATAAAGTGATACCTCACTTTTGTTTTGATAACTGTTTAACTTTACCGAACCTATGAATACTTATTTTGACATCTTCAAACAATTCTTACTGCTAGGCGTTATCAGTTTTGGCGGACCTGCTGCTCATATTGGTTACTTTCACCATAAATTTGTGCATAAATTACAGTGGATTTCACAAGAAAAATACGGCCAAATCGTAGCACTGAGCCAATTTTTACCCGGTCCGGGATCAAGCCAAGTTGGTTTTGCCTTGGGCTATCACAAAGCAGGCATTGTTGGCGCTTTTCTCGCTTTCATAGCTTTCACACTACCTTCAGTTATATTAATGATAGCGCTTGCTCAGTTAAGTAACCAACTCACTGATAACAGTTATTTTTATGGTATTACTCATGGTTTAAAATTACTTGCTGTTGTTGTAGTCACTGATGCCGTAGTGACCATGTTTCGCAGTTTTTGCCGATCGAAATTGACCAAAAGCTTAGCGGTATTCACTGCGATTACATTATTGGTATTTTCAAATTTATTGATGCAATTGGCCGTGTTAGTGATAGCAGGCGTGATTGGCATAAAATATTTAACCCATTCAGCGTTAGAAAGCCACTCGGTAAAATCAACATTTTCTTGGTGGCCATTCGTTCTCTTTATAGCGCTATTAATCCTGTTGAGCGCCTTAGCTTCACAATCAGTTCATTGGCAACTTGCGGCTGATTTTTATCAAGCTGGCAGTATGGTTTTTGGCGGCGGACATGTGGTTTTACCCTTATTACAAAATTTATTGGACGGACAGCTTACAACCGATACTTTTTTAACAGGATACGCTGCCGCACAAGCTGTACCAGGCCCAATGTTTACTTTAGCGACTTTTCTGGGGTTTCATCTATCACCTGACGCGCCTTATACCGGAGCCATTATTGCTACCTTTAGCATTTTCTTACCGGGTTTTTTATTAATGTTAACCCTGTTAAAGCATTGGCAGAATTTAGCGCAATCACCTAAATTGATGGGGGCGATGCAAGGCATTAATGCCGCCGTGGTTGGTCTATTGGCAAGCGCGCTGTATTTTCCTGTCTTTACGTCATCAGTTCTCAATGCGCTTGACATGGCCGTTGTAGTATTGGGTTTTTATTGTTTAAAACAATTAAAGGTGCCAATTGTCGGGCTCGTTATTGGCTTTAGTTTGCTAGGGATATTATTAAATTTAGCTTAGCTGAATTACTGGTTATAAATATTGCCGGTATTTATGGCGAGGTAAGGCTAAATAATGCTTACACTTACCCCGTTCTACTTATTCGCTCGCCGACGTTGATAACCAATCACAAATGATTTTGTTAGCTTGCTCGGCTCCTGTTCTTTTCAATGACGAGAATGCCTGCACTTTAATATCAGCATTTAAAGGTGCTAGATTTTTCTTCACTTTCAAAACTTCGGCGCTGGCTTTACCTTGCGATAATTTATCTGATTTAGTTAATAACGCCAAAACAGGCAAATTGCTTTCGGCCGCCCATTCAATTAAGTTTCGGTCTAAATCTTTTAACGGATGACGAATATCCATTAACACAACCAGTCCTTTTAAACTGTCACGTTTTTCTAGATATTCACCTAGTGCTTTTTGCCACTTCTTTTTCATTTCTAAGGGCACTTTTGCAAAACCATAACCCGGTAAATCAACCAGTCGTTGCGTGTCGCTTACTTCAAAAACGTTAATTAATTGTGTACGACCGGGTGTTTTACTGGTGCGTGCTAAACTTTTTTGATTCGTTAAGGTATTTAATGCACTAGATTTACCTGCATTTGAACGGCCAGCAAAGGCTACTTCAATGCCTGTGTCTTCAGGGAGTCGGCGGATATCGGGCGCACTAATAGTAAAAGTAGCTTTAGAAAGGTGGACAGCAGCGTTAGACAAAATAACTTCCAGAACAAAATATTTAAAAAGTAATTATATCTCTTTTTATAAAATAATAATTAAAACCTTGCATTTTTTAATGTTTTTTTTCTTCATTCGCTTAATTATTATCAGCTTTCGTGTAAAATGCCGCGGTAAATTTACTCATTTAAGCAATGCTTGGCTACAATTAATCAAGTCATTAACACAGAGAGTCCCTTATGAAAAAAGTCTTTTTCTCAATTATCATCGGGTTAAGTATGTTAGCGCATGCTAATGCGTTTGAAGGCGATGCCAAAGCCGGTAAAACTAAAGCAGCCACATGTGCGGGTTGTCATGGTACTAATGGTATTGGAATTATGGGTTCTTATCCGAATATTGCAGGACAACATGCGGATTACATCGTTAAACAATTGAAAGCATTTAAGGCAGGGACGGATCGAAGTGATCCTGTCATGTCGCCAATGGCTGCCGCGTTATCTGAGCAAGACATGGCAGACGTTGCTGCTTATTTTGCCAGTTTCGGTCGCGATGGCTCTGCACCAGCTGGCGCAGAAACAGCTGCAACAGATAATGACGCGGCAGCAACACCAGCACAAGTAAAAAGAGCACCCGCAAAGGCAGCATACGTTGCAAATGCAGCCTCAGGAAAGGCCTTGTATGAACATGGCGATACTACTCGAGGAATAACAGCCTGTATCGACTGTCATGGTAAAGAAGGCAATAGCCAAGTATTAATTAACCCTAATTTATCTGCACAACATCCTGAATATATTGAAAAGCAATTAAAAGCGTTTAAAGCAGAAACTCGTCATAATGCCTCTATGAACCAAATTTCAGGTAACTTATCTGACGAAGATATTGCTAATTTAGGCGCTTACTTTAAAGACCCTGCTGCCGTGGGCGAAGTAAAAGCTTCAGCCGCCAAAGTGGTCGTAAAGTCATTTACTGGCGATGTAGCTGAAGGAAAAATAAAAGCGGCGACTTGTGCTGCCTGTCATGGTGCTGACGGTAATGCATTGGTGGCTATGTACCCATCTTTAGCGGGACAGAGTGAAGCATACTTAGTAAAACAAATTACTGACTTTAAAACAGGTACTCGTCAAGATCCGGTTATGGCGGGTATGGTTGCCGCGTTATCAGCCGATGACATTCAAAATATTTCAGCTTATTTTGCTTCACAAACGTTAAATCCAGCCATTGCTGAATCAAACGAGCGAGGCAAAAGTTTATACCTAAGCGGTAATGCCAAAACTGGTATCACAGCATGTGTTGCTTGTCATTCAATCAGTGGTAAAGGCATGGACAAAGCGGGTTTTCCTGCGGTTGCCGGTCAAAGTGCAACGTACTTAAAGTCTCAACTTGAGAAATTCCGCACGAAAGCACGTACGAACGATACAAACAGTATGATGCAAAATATTGCCTTAAAGTTAACTAAGAAAGATATTGAAGCTGTGGCAAACTATATGGCTTCATTAAAATAATTTTCATTTTCACCTTTAGCGCGATTGATGTTAGTAATGTAATTAACTAATTCGTGCTTCTTCGATAAAAAGCAGCGTAATGGCTGCTTTTTTATTGAGTTAAATTCATCATTTTATTGGCGAATGTCTTCCAATCTCTTACACTAAAATTAATCTCCATTATAAATACACGTTTTTTGAGTACTTTAAACAATAAAAATGAACTAATTGCTTGTAAACATTGTGACTCTTTGGCATCTGTACCGATACTAAACTCGGGTGAATCGGCTTTATGCCCCTGCTGTGGACGAACACTTTACTCTCGAAAAGTAGACTCGGTTAATCGAACATTAGCAGTATCACTAGCAGGGTTAATGTTATTGGTGCCTGCCTTCACTACGCCTATTATTGGCGTTAGTGTTGCGGGTAAATATAACGATGCCACCTTAATTGATTGCATTATGTTAATGATCAATGCAGATTTTTATATTATCGCTTTTTGTGTTTTTCTGTTTGCAATCGCGATTCCTAGTATCAGAATTTTTTCAGCTTTTTATCTTTCATACAAAATAAAATGTAAGCAACTAGGTCCGTCATTACTGACTTTTTATCGCTCGTATCATCTTTTTGATAGTTGGACTATGGTGCATGTGTTTTTTCTTGGCGTGATAGTTTCTATGTATAAACTCATTACTCTAGATGAATTAAGTGTTGGGAGCGGCTTGATCAGCTTATTGTTATTACTCTTTTGTTCAACCTTAATTAGTATCACTTTAGATCAACGGCTAATTTGGGATTTATTGGAGGAAGAACTTGAATCACAAAGCTAAAGCCTTAGGACTTGGCAGTTGCCCTTGTTGCCAAAAAATCAACAAAATGACCGCGAAAAGGCAGCGCTGTATTCGGTGTCATCAAGTATTTAGTCAACGTAAAGAATTTAGCGTGCAATACACATTGGCTTGGACTCTCGCCGCTATCGTCATGTTTATTCCAGCAAATGTTTACCCTATGATGGTATTTTATACGTTAGGTAAACCAGAACAGTCGACCATTATCGAAGGTATAGCTTCATTTATACAACAAGGACTATATCCTATTGCTTTTATTATTTTTCTTGCTAGTTTTATCATACCGTTAGGCAAAATAATTGGCTTACTGATTTTACTTTATAATACAAAAAACTATTCAAAAATCTCAAAAAGAAAACAAACACAGATGTACCATTTAATTGCCTCATTAGGTCCGTGGTCTATGCTTGACGTGTTTGTTGTTGTGGTAATGGCAGCTGTCGTAAATTTTGGTTTTTTTACCTCTATTGAAGCAGGGGTAGGTATTACATACTTTACCTTAATGGTTATTTTCACTATTTTTGCCGCTGAAAGCTTCGACCCTAGGTTATTGTGGGATATAGAAAGAAGGAAAAACCATGACAGATAAGCAAGTCGACACACACCCGGCTGCCTATATAACAAGAAAAAAAGGCATCTCTGCCATTTGGATTGTGCCTATTATCGCGTTAATTTTTGGCGCATGGTTAATTATTAAAACGGTGTCGGAACGGGGCACATTTATTACGGTTCAATTTGACAATGCCAGCGGAATTGTCGTTGGCAAAACCGAAGTGCGTTATAAAGGTTTACCGACAGGTATCGTTACTGGGCTGGAAGTCTCTGAAGATTTAAAAAGTGTCATTGTTGAAATTGAAATGGTGGCCAGTGCTAAACACATGTTAACCGACAAAACGCTATTTTGGGCGGTAGCGGCGGATATTTCCTTTCAAGGAATTTCTGGGTTGGAAACTATTTTATCTGGTAATTACATTAATATTCAGCCGGATTTTGAAGGGAAAGGAGAAGCCCAAAAGCAGTTTATTGCACTCAGTGAGCCACCAAGGCTCAGTGACACGACACCAGGCTTACATATTAATTTACTCGCCGATAAACTTGGCTCTATTGGACGAAATTCACCGGTTAGTTATAAACAGATTAGCGTTGGTCATGTTTCTGGCTATCATTTTGATAATCAAACGAACAAAGTAAATATAAGCGTTTTTATTGAACCAGAGTACGCACATTTAGTGAAAGAAAATTCACGCTTTTGGAATGCCAGTGGCTTTGAGGTGTCTGGTTCAATCACTTCTGGGATGCAAGTTAAAACAGAATCTTTAGCGTCGATAGTGGCAGGTGGTATTGCATTTTCTGATGCAAAATTCGTTACACCGTTACCCCAAGCCAAAAATGGCCAGAACTACCCTTTATTTTCAAGTTTTCAAACCGCAGAAATGGGTCATGAAATTATATTAACCCTGCCGTGGGATGCGAATATAGAACAAGACGCTAGTATTGTTTATCAAGGATTAACCCTTGGTTATATCGAGTCTTTCTCTACGATAGATCCACAGACACGAACCATTACTGCCGTAGCAAAAATTAATCCCAGAGCAACGCCCTATTTAACGGATCAAACCCAGTTTTATGTGGTCTCGCCCAAATTAAGCTTAGATGGCAATAGCCCTATAAATGGCTTTATTAAAGGCGCTCATATTGGTTTACAACCTTCTTTGAAAGGTCAGCCTCAACATCAATTTATGGTGTTAAATAAAAAACCACCCTATAGCTACGATGAACCAGGGCTGCATTTAGTATTACAAGCCAGTCATATCAATTCGTTGTCAGTCGGCACAGGTATTTTTTATAATCAGCAAAAAGTTGGTTCAGTACAGGCGATTGAAAATAAAGCAGGTAGTACATTTGATGTACATATTTATATTCAAGAAAAGTTTCAATCTCTGATCAATAGCAAAAGTCATTTTTGGCATATTAGTGGCGTAAAAGTAAAAGGCGGCATCCAGCAATTTGAAGTACAAGCCAACTCACTTCAATCTATTTTAACCGGAGGAATCGCATTTGACATGCCAGACACTTCCGAGAATATTGCTGTGCATAACGGTGACAAATTTACGTTATTTAACAACCAAGAAACCGCAACGCAACGCGCTACTTTTCAATTGAAAACACACTCAGCAAAAGGCTTAACTACCCAAACCCGAATAATGTATAAAGGTGAAGTTGTTGGCTCCATTCATCAAATACAACGCCAAAAAAATCAAGTTACGTTAACAGCAGGTTTATTTTCAGAATTTGACTTTTTATTAAAAGAACAATCTCAGTTTTGGTTAGTTAAGGCAGAGCTTTCGCTGAGTGGCTTAAGTGATACCAATGCTTTATTTGGTGGAAACTATATTAATGTCAATGCGGGTTTAGGGGAAAGCAGTCAAACTTTTGAATTAGCCATTACACCTCCAATAAAGCATATAAGCGCTACAGGATTGCAACTGGCTTTACATACACAGAATGGCTCAGCGGTTCAATCTGGTAGCCCGATCAGTTATCGAGGTATGTATATTGGCGAAATCGACCATGTTTCTTTTGCTCCAAATGCAAAAGGCTTAATAATAAACATCACTATCGATGAAGAATATCGGCATTTAATTACACCTTTTAGCCGTTTTTACAACGCTAGTGGCTTAACAGTAACAGGTGGGTTGACTAATTTTACCGTTAAAACTGAATCTGCTGATACGCTAATACGTGGTGGCATTAGTCTTTATAATCCAGCAATCATCCCAGAAGATGATCGTGTACAAGAAGGTGCAAGCTTTACTTTATTTGATCATGTTCAACAAGCAGAGATGGCAAGCACTGCGATTAAAATACATTTTAATGATGCAGCAGGCTTAACGGAAAATTTAGCCATAAAATACCAAGGACAAGACATAGGTTTGGTTACTCGTGTTGAACTAGACCAAAAAAATTATGGCGCTATTGCCTATGCACTGTTAAATGATAAAGGTAAAAAGTTTGCAAGAGAAGGCAGCCAGTTTTGGTTAGCCAATACCGCGATTAATTTATCTGGAGAAAATGATGTTAATGCCATTTTAGAAGGATATTATATTAGTGTACTCCCCGGAGATGGTAAGCAATCACAAACCTTTCAAGCACCTGATTTTGAACCTGTAGTGACTCAATTACCTTATGGCTTAAACCTCAAATTAACCGCCAACGCTCTTGGTTCAATTCGTGTTGGCAATCCTATTTTGTATCGACAAGTAAAAGTAGGCAAAGTCATTGGAGTTGGGTTATCTTCGACGGCAGATAAAGTGAATGTTTACATTAATATTGCACAACGATATCGTACACTTGTTACTACGCAAAGTAAGTTTTGGAATACCAGCGGAGTGAAAATAGATGCTGGATTATTTTCGGGCGTAAATATTGACTCTGAATCCGTTGAAACACTATTAACTGGGGGCATTGCATTCGCGACTCCAGAATTAACAAGCGATAAAAATAACTTACCCATTAAGCAACACCATGAATTTACACTTCATAATGAACGACAAAAACATTGGCTCAATTGGGCCCCAAAAATATTATTAAAATAGCGTCAAAAACATAATAAAAAAAAGAGATCACATGGAATCGACAACGAATACAGGGTATGAAACCCCGACACATTTAAGCCCTGTTGAACATATCAACCGTATCCAAGTTATGGATTTATTGAGAGGTTTTGCCATCATAGGTATTTTATTTATGAATATCGAATGGTTCAACCGGCCCATAAATGATTTATTAAGCTTTGACTTAAAGCTAACGGGTTTAGATTGGGCGGCAAGTTGGCTAGTAAAAGTATTTATAGAAGGCAAGTTCTATCGAATATTTTCCCTGTTATTTGGCATGGGATTTGCCGTGATGCTGTTAAAAGCACAAGCAGCCAATAAGCCGTTTGGCGCTTGGTTTAGTAGACGAATGTTGGTGTTATTTATCCTTGGCATCTGTCATTTGATTTTTTTATGGAATGGCGACATTCTTCATGATTATGCTGTTGGCGGCATGTTATTGCTAGGCGTAGTGTTTTTACTTCGCACAAAACGTTTTGCCAAACGTAACCACCCTAACACATATTTAAAAATAGCATTATGGATCATGGCCTTGCCATTGTTTATCGCCATCGCCGTTTCGCTATTTTTTGGTATCACTCGCACTCATCAAATCATGACGCAAGATTGGCGTGAACAAACAACGGTTATAGAACAATCGGAAGTTCAACTGAACTCCATCAAGGAACAAGCAAAAAGACACGCGTTATCAGCCCCTGAGTTAGACACGTCAACACCAATTGAGGAAAACTCAAAGACAGAACAACAAGAGCCTAATTATGAAGATTTAACACCGGAAGAGAAAATCGCTCATCAAATAGAGAGTCGTGTTGACCATAAATTAGAGATGGAACAAAAGCATAATGCTGAAACCGAGGCATTTACTCAGTCGAAGTATGCCGTTGCCACGCAATTTCGGATAAAACAAGCGATGTTTTCGTTAAAAATCACCCCCGTGATGGCGATATTTATCTGTTTACCTTTATTTTTAATTGGTTATTGGTTGGTCGCTAGTGAGCGGATAACTAAACCTGAGTCTCATCAGAATTTCTTTAATATTTTATGTTGGGGCGGTTTGATTATTGGCGTTATTGTCAATATCTCTGGTACATATATAGTGCTACATCCTGCAACTCAAGGCGCGATAGAATTAGAAGTGATCGGCGAGATCCTTCAATATTACGGACAATTAATTTTATCCCTTGGCTACTTAGCTTTAATGGTGAAGTTATCGCAGAAAAGACAATTCCTTAAATATTTTTCTTGGCTGTCTCCGTTAGGCAAAATGGCACTAACGAATTATATTACTCACTCAATAATTCTGACCAGTATTTTTTATGGTTATGCCGGAGGCATGTTTGGACAAATAGCCCGTGCCGAGCAAATGCTTATTGTTGTCGCGATAATTTTCGGCCAAGTGCTGTTCAGTAAATTATGGTTAAATTATTTTAAGTTTGGCCCTTTAGAGTGGATATGGCGATCGTTAACGTACTTAACTTGGCAACCGCTTCGACGTTCAAAAGTCTAAATCAAAACCTTCCTCACTATTCAATATCGGTGGGGAAGCATTAACAACCCTTCCTTACACTGTTACTATTTTGTTGATTAATTTTAACAGTGTAATAAACTCAACATTCAGTGTATATTGTATAACATACGTTTTTTATCATGAGTAAAATAATGAAAACTATCGCTACGATGATGATAAATTGGAGCTTAATTGCTTTGTTTACCATTTCAACTTCTTTAGCTGCCGAGGTGGTTAATGACAATCCTTCGGTCAATCGGCAAGATATCTTAAGAGGTTCAATTACCCCTGAACGTGCATGGTGGGACGTAAGTCATTACCATTTAGACATTCATGTCGAGCCTAAAACCAAAACCATTTCAGGGACAAACACCATAAAATATCGAGTTTTGGCGGAACAACAACGTTTGCAAATTGAATTACAAGCCCCCATGAAGCTCGATAAAGTTATGCAATCAGGAAAAGCACTAGCTGTTCAACAAGACGGCTACAGCTATTTCATTTCAGTCATCGAGCAACACGATATTGGCTCAGAACATCAACTTACCTTATATTTTTCAGGTAAGCCGCAAGTTGCTATCCGAGCTCCTTGGGATGGTGGCATTACATGGAGTAAAGATGAGAAGGGTACCGACTTTATCGCTTCAAGCAACCAAGGAATCGGCGCAAGTATTTGGTGGCCAAATAAAGATCATGCTTATGATGAACCCGACAATGGCGTCACAATTAGTGTCGAAGTTCCCGAGCATTTAGTCAATGTTTCTAACGGTCGATTAATCAAAACAGATCATAATAAACAAGCAAAAACAAAAACCTATCACTGGAAAGTGGTCAACCCTATCAACAATTATGGTATCAATATTAATATTGGTGACTATGTTCATTTTGGCGAAAAGTACCAAGGTGAAAAAGGCCAGCTTGATATGGATTATTGGGTATTACGACACAATTTAGCCAAAGCAAAAAAACAATTTAAAGAAGCAAAACGAACCATTGAAGCCTTCGAATATTGGTTTGGACCTTATCCTTTTTATGAAGATAGCTTTAAGTTGGTTGAAGCACCTTATTTAGGTATGGAACACCAAAGCTCAGTGACTTATGGCAACGGTTATCAAAATGGCTACTTAGGGCGTGATCGCAGTAGCACTGGAGCAGGAATGTTATTTGACTTTATAATTGTTCATGAAGCTGGCCATGAATGGTTCGCCAATAATATTACCCATAATGATATTGCAGATTTGTGGATTCATGAGAGCTTCACTAATTATTCTGAGAGTTTATTTTTGGAATATCATTTTGGACCAGAAACTGCGTCTCAATATACCCGAGGGCAACGACTGAACATTGCGAATCAAACGCCAATAATCGGCCAATATAATGTTCATCAACGAGGCTCAAGTGACATGTATGACAAAGGTGGCAACATGCTACATATGATTCGTCAAATCATCGATGACGACGATATCTGGCGTAGTATTCTTCGGGGCTTAAATAAAGATTTTTATCATCAAACGGTTAACAGCAAGGATATTGAACAATATATTAACCAAAAATCCGCAAAAGATTTTTCAAAAGTCTTTGATCAATATTTACGTGATACCCGCATACCAACGTTTGAATATTTTATTAAAGATAACCAGATGAAATTACGCTGGGGCAATGCCATTGAAGGATTTGATATGCCCGTGAAAGTGAAAATTAACGATAAAATACATTGGTTATCACCAACGACGCAATGGACGACGGTAACGTTAAAAGAAAGCAACCCAAGCTTAGTCGTTGACGCTAACTTTTATATCAGTAGTCAAAATATTTTAGGTTCATCCATTCAAAAGTAGCAGTTATTTTATCAGGTATTCGATAAAGAGAATCATGACATGTTAATGAGATGATTTTCTTTGTTGAATATTTGTTAACCCGTTATAAATTACGCTATAAAGCAAGATAAGTGGGTGAATTTCATTGTAATAGTCAGTCACTTGTTTACTATAAGTTAACCTCAAAAATTACTGCAGACAACGCTATAGAAATGGCTCACAAGATAAATCACAAACAAATAGCTTTTTTCATGCTTTTGCAGGGTTTAGCGATATTTGTTGCAAGTGCTCACCCACAGAAAAAAGTTCCGACTAAATTAAGCTTACCTGTCATTGCAGATATCTGTTTAACCTCGCCTTTTGCGTGTTTACAACACGTGGATGAAGCCCTGTTGTCAGCTCCGCAAAATAGTCGAATATATTTTGAAATTTTACAATATAAGATGGAAGCTCTCTTTAACCTTCAAAGGGGAGATGAGCTATATCAAGAAACTAAGAAATGGTTAAACAAACCGAACCTGCCCTTACCATTTCAAGTCACTAATGCTATTTTTTTTGCTAAAACAGCCTGGCACCGAAATGAAAAAGAAGCCGCTAAAAAAAGTTATTTTTTAGCAAAGTCTCTATTAGCACAAATGAACGAAGTTTATCCGTCACCATTACGACTAGTACAGTTTGCTAATTTGCAACTTCAACTGAATGAATATCAAGAAGCGTATGACTTATTATTAAGCTTAGCTAACAAATACCCGAACAGCCCTGACACACGTTTTATGGTAGAGCTACATGGTAATTTAGGGCATGCTGCAAACCGATTGGGCAATTATAAAAATGCTCTAAGGCATTGGCAAGAAACAAAAAAGTGGGTCTATCTTTTTGATAACAAACAACAAATAGCAGTAGTTTTATTTAACTTAGCCGAAGTTCAACTTAAATTGCTGCAAGTTGATCAAGCTGAAAAAAGTTTTATTGCCGCCATCGCTAATTCAGTAAAAGCTGGAGATCATGTTAAAGCAAATCAAGCTAGATTTCTCCTTCTGCAAACGCAATTAAAATTACGAAAAGTATGTGCCAACAATCCAGTGATGAATGCCTTAGATACTACGTACTTACCTGATAACCCTAAATATAATCTAACACGCTTATCTGCAAAATTAAGCACCTGTTAACCAATATTTTTATGTGGCTTAAACTTAGCGACGATTAAATCGTTGCTATAAATAGCATTCTCAAGGACACTAGTCTTAGATTATTTGTTACTTGCTATACCTCCTCATGATAAACATTATTTCTGCGCAATCATTTAAAGCGATCCCTTGGAAAAATGGTAAAGGAATTACCACTGAACTCGCGATTAATCCAACAGGTACCTTAGACAATTTTCAATGGCGATTAAGTATCGCTACGGTTGCTGAAGATGGCATATTTTCTGACTTTTCAGGGTATATGCGAAATTTAGTGTTAATTGAAGGTGACAGCCTTTCATTAACACATAACGAAAATAAAACCGACACGTTGACTAAGCTATTAGATTTTGCAACGTTTGATGGCGGCTGTAAAACGTTAGGGACTCTACAAAATGGTGCAATCAAAGACTTTAATATCATTACATCAAAATCAGCGTGTGACACTAGAGTAGAGACGTATCCCCGTCCTACACACCAAACAATTAACTTTAATGGTCTAGTGTTCGCTTTTAGTCTAACTAGCGACATTAGTATTCAAAAAAATCGTACTGATCCACAAAGAGTACACCAAGGCGATTTACTGCAACTAAACCATCCCGATAAGATGACTTTATCCGGTACAGACTTGATCTTAGTCTTTATTAAAATCATCAATGAGTAAGTTAGACAACCAACGCAAATTTAACGGTATTCAACGGAAAAACTCTGACAGTAATAAGTTTATACCCTATGCTTGTTATATCTAAAAATAAGCCAAGAACTTAAAAACAAAGGGTTATAAATGATCATGAAAAAATTCATTCAATTCACTCTCCTTATGACTTGTCTTACTTCTTTTGCTTTCGCTGACAATATGCGTAAGTTGGAAGTAGACACAAAAAACCAAACAAAACACACAACCAAGATTAATGGTAAAAAAATTAGCTACACTGCCACTACTGGCACCCAACCAGTATGGGATGATGAAGGTCATCCAACCGCCAGTTTATTTTATACATACTATCAACGAAGTGATGTAAAAGATGACAGTTCAAGGCCATTATTAATTTCGTTTAATGGTGGTCCAGGCTCTGCTTCGGTTTGGATGCACGTGGCTTATACCGGCCCTAGAACTTTGAATGTGGATGACGAAGGTTACCCATTACAGCCTTATGGTGTAAAAACAAACCCTTATTCTGTATTAGATGTCGCTGATATTGTCTTTGTAAACCCAGTGAATACTGGTTATTCACGTGTATTACCCGATAAAGACGGCAAGATGCCATCAAAAGAACAGCAAAAGAAAATGTTTTTCGGGGTAAATGCTGACATAAAATATTTAGCTGATTGGATCACCACCTTTGTTTCTCGTCATGATCGCTGGCGTTCACCTAAGTATTTAATTGGTGAAAGTTACGGTACCACGCGTGTTTCAGGTTTAGCGCTAGAATTGCAATCACGCCAATGGATGTATGTAAATGGTGTGATATTAGTTTCACCGACCGATATCGGTATTAAACGTGAAGGCCCAGTTAAAGCAGCAAATCGCTTACCTTATTTTGCCGCAGCAGCCTGGTACCATAAAGCGTTAAACAGCAACTTACAAAGTAAGTCTTTATTAGAGCTATTGCCGGAAGTTGAAGCTTTTACGATTAATCAATACCTACCGGCCCTTGCTAAAGGCGCATTTATTAGTGAGCTAGAAAAGCAAACGATTGCCGATCAAGTTGCGCAATATTCAGGTCTATCTAAGCAAGAAGTTTTACGTAGTAATTTAGACATCAGTAATGCTTATTTTTGGAAAGAGTTATTACGCGATCGTGAACAAACAATTGGCCGTTTAGATTCGCGATATTTAGGTATCGACAAAAAAGCCGTCGGCGCTAGACCTGACTATAATGCAGAATTAACGTCTTGGTTACACAGCTTTACGCCAGCGATAAATTACTATTTACGTGAAGAGCTTAACTATAAAACAGATATCAAATACAACATGTTTGGTAATGTTCATCCATGGGATCGTTCTAAAAATAATACGGGTGAAAACCTTCGTTTAGCTATGGCGTCAAACCCTTATTTAAACGTTATGATCCAATCCGGTTATTTTGATGGCGCAACTAATTATTTTGATGCGAAATATACCATGTGGCAGCTAGATCCAAGTGGAAAAATGAAAGACCGCTTATCATTTAAAGGTTATGAAAGTGGTCACATGATGTATCTACGTCATGAAGATTTAAAAACGTCAAATAATGACATTCGTGCATTTATGAAAAATACTTTACCGAGCAAATCTAAAGCCGCTAAGTATTAAATATCCCTAGCTCATTGGTAAAGCCTTACTGACAAGGCTTTACCTTTTTTATCAATAAGTTATATTTAAAAAAGCCCGTCAAAAACCTACCCTTCGACTTAGTTATAAAATCTTTACAAGTGATCAGTATCTATCTAGTATTAATTAAAATACTAATTTATGAGATAGAAAAACATGGCAGAGTCATTAGAAACGAGCATTTTAATCGTCGATGACAGCACCATAAATACGCGAATCATTGCTAAAATGATCAGTGATTTGAACCATCAAGTGCTCGTTGCTAACAGTGGTCCAGAAGCCTTAAAGTTACTCACCACATTTAAACCAAGTTTGATTTTACTCGATATAAATATGCCAAACATGGATGGTTTTGAATGTTGTAAACGTATCAAAAATTCAAGCAGCAGAGCAGACATACCGATTATTTTTATTTCAAGTTCAGATTGTCCACACGATCAAATAACAGCTAAAAAATTGGGTGGCGCGTGTTATTTAACAAAGCCAGTTGATGCAAATAAGTTACTAAAAGAAATAGAATTTCATTTGCCTTGGGCATAAATCGGCGTGTAAAAAAGGGTTAATCCACTGGTGATTAACCCTGCAAACTAATTTCTAAGTTGTTCGAGACTTTAAAGCGATAATCTCTAACAATACTCGTTATTTAAATATCATAATTAACCACTTGATAACCTAGCGCTTCAAGCTGCGGTTTTAATGTTTTGGCATCTCCCACGACCACCATAAACATATCCGCAATATTTAAGTGTTTTTTCGCTAACGCGTTGATTTCTTCTTTTGTGATAGTCTCTACGATATTCGCGCGTTGTTTAACAAAATCGGCGGTTAAATCATGCTCTAAAATTTGCGCCAAAAAGCCTAATTTAGCGCGTGGCGTTTCATATTTTAAGGCATCTTTTTGATTAATAGCATTTCGCATAAAGCTTAACTCTTCATCGGTAATGCCGTTGTCATGATATGCCTGTATTTCTTTTACAAATTCCACGATAGATTTATCTGTAGCATCGGCACGCACTTCCGCAGAAGCCGTGTAGTTACCCGAAAATTTATCAGCACTAAAATAAGAACGAGCTCCGTAGGTGTAGCCTTTATCTTCACGCAAGTTTAAATTTATTCGGCTATTAAACGCGCCGCCTAAGGCAAAATTCATCAAGTAAGATTTATAATACTCTCCGGTAATGTCTTGTGTAATTGAGCGTTTACCGATGCGAATAGCTGATTGTGCCGCTTCATCCTTATTAACCAAATAAATAACGCCTGTTTGGGTATCAGGTTCAGCTAACACCAGTGATAGCTTTTCGCCTTTTCCTTGCCAAGCACTAAATACATCAAGGGATTTTGATAAGGCTTTTTCTTGCAAGTCTGATACAACAATAAGCTGGCTATCAAATGGTTTTACCTGCTGTTGGTAAAAGGCTTTTATATCATCCAGAGAAATGCTTTTAATGCTCTCTTCGCTACCTTGACTAGATATAGAGGCGATATTGTCAGCTTGTAACAATTGACGATAAGCTGTTGATGCTAAATAGCCTGCATCTTTTTTATTATTAATAATTCCTTGAATAGCATTACTTTTATTACGGGCAAATTCAGACTCGATAAACGCTGGCTTTAATAGTTTTTCATTTACTAAAAGCAAAGTAGCGTCTAAATTTTTAGTTAACGTGCTCACGTTAACATTCAAGTATTGATTACCAGCTGAAATACTTACTGAGCTACCCAGCTTTTGTAAGGCATTACTCATTTCTTCGGCACTACGTTCCGTCGTCGACTCATTCAACGCACTTGCGAGCAATGAAACAACCCCGGCTTTTTCTTTATCCGAATAGTAATGACCAGCAGGTATTTTCAATAATAATGTAGTAGTAGGCGTTTCAATGCTTTGTGTACCTAAGACTTTAATGCCATTGGCCAGTGTTTTTTGCCACATTTTTGGTACTTCAACCGCTTTATTCGCCCCAGATGTTGGAATTACACTACGATCAAAGTTGTCTTTTGCTTTACGAATGACAAGCTCTTCAGAAGATGTCTTAGATAATACGCCTGCACTTCTTAATGGCGGGGTAAAATTATCTTCTGCAGCAATTAATTCCGTTTTACCTTTTGGAATAACGCTCATAATGACACCGTGTTGACCTTTGATGTATTGTTTAAACACTCGCATCACATCGGCTTTAGTGACATTTGCGTAACGCGCAATATCTTGAGCAATATAATTTGGATTACCTTTAAAGGTTTCGTTAGAAGCTAATGTACTGACTTTTCCTGCTACACTCTGTAGGCCAAAGACATAGCTTGCTTCCATACTTGCTTTAACTTTTGTTAAATCATCATCTTCAACACCACGTTCTTCAAACTCTACAAGAGTATCTCGGATCACTTTTTCAATATCAGCAAGCGTCTTTCCCGATGCCGGATGAGGTAAAGCAAATAAATTAAAGGTACAGGCTAATTCTGCACAAGGGTGACTTACAGAAGCTTGAACAGCCAATTGATTTTTAACTAAATTCTTATAAAACAAAGAAGTTTTACCACCTCCTAAAATACTAGAAAGAACATCCAATGGCGCTTCATCTTCGTGACGAATAGACACGGTTGGATAAGACATATATATCAGAGGTAAGTGAACATTATCTTCCATCGAAATATAGCGATCTTCTGCTACTGTCACGGTCGGTTTTTCAGGCATTGCAACCTCAGGACCACGCGGAATCGTGCCGAAATACTTATTCACTAAGCTTAGCGCTTCTTGTTCATCAATATCGCCACCTATGGTTAACGTCGCATTGTTTGGGCCATACCATTTTAAGAAAAAGGCTTTTAAGTCATTTACGTTTACGCGATTAAGGTCTTCCATATAGCCTATCACTGGCCATGAATATGGATGACCAGCAGGGTAAAGTGCTTCAGAGACACGTTCATTCAATCGTCCGTATGGGCGATTATCAACCCGTTGACCACGTTCATTCTTTACGGTTTCACGTTGTACTTCAAATTTCTCTTGTGTCACCGCATCAACTAAAAAACCCATTCTATCGGCTTCAAGCCATAGCATTTTTTCAAACTGATTTGCCGGTACGGTTTGGAAATAATTAGTTCTATCGCTGTTCGTCGTACCATTCATGGTACCGCCAGCTTCCGTGACTAATTTAAAATGTTGTTCATCTTCAACATTTTCGGAGCCTTGAAACATCATGTGTTCAAAAAAGTGAGCAAATCCCGACTTTCCTATTTCTTCACGTCCTGAGCCAACGTGGTAAGTCATGTCAACATGCACTAATGGATCGGAATTATCTTGATGCAAAATTACCGTCAAGCCATTGTCTAAGGTATATTTTTTATATGGAATAACCGTTTTACCTGACTGTGCTTTGACTTCTTCAATAAATTTAACTCCTGACGGCAATATATTTTCCTGGATAGGCGTGCTCGCTTGTTCACAAGCGCCTAAACAAGCAATGACTAAAGCAATGCTCCACTTTTTCAACAGACTTCTCCTTTTAATTTTTTATTCAATTTTATGTTATTTAGTATTAAAACCAATATCATTAATGTTCACTTCAACTATTTCACCATATTTAGTCAATTTATCTCGTATAGCATCTGCTTGGCCAATAACAACAAATTGTAGGTTTTCCTGTGGAAAATATTGCTGAATCAGTTGCTTGCTCTTTTCAGTAGTTAGCGAGTCAACTTGTTGTTCAAAGGTATTAATAAAGCTTTCATCAAACTGATAGCCATACATATTTACCAGTAACGAGGCAAGCTCACTAGAGGTTTCAAATTGCGGTGGAAATTGACCTTTTACGTACGCTTTTGCTGAGTTTAAAGTATCATTATCAATACCTTTTTCCCACAACCTAGCATAAGTTTGCAATGCTAAATCAATGGCCTCAACCGTAGTATCAGTTTTAGTAAAAGTTGATATCGCAAAGCTACCGTCTTGACTGTATGAATTAAAACGACTTCTAGCGCCATAGGTTAAACCTGCATTCACCCGTAATTCATCGTTGAGCCATGAAGTAAATCGAGCGCCTAAAATAGTGTTTATCACTGAAATACCAACCCGATCCGGATTGCTTTGCGCAATCCCTTTGCCGCCTATTAAAAACGTCGATTGGCGAGCGTCAGGTTTATTTACCAACAATACTTTTGACTGCGATGCCTTTGCCACTTTGGCAATTTGGGTGGCTGTAACTTGTTGAGTATTTTTCCAACTTGCAAACAAAGACTTCAGTTGTTTTTTCATTTGCTGACGGTCAAAGTCACCCACAACAATCACGGCACTATTACTCGGCTGATACCATTGTTGATAATGTTGTTTTAACTGTTCCAATGTCAGTTTTTCAATAGATTGGCTATCGCCTTGTACGACAGAGCCATAGCCTTGTTCACCAAAAACAAGCTGGTTGAAATAGTGATTAATCACCGCACCAGGGCGTTCTTTACTTTGCTGTAAGTTTAAAATATGTCGTTGCTTTATTTTGTCAAACTCACTTTTATCGAAACGAGGAGCGGTGACCAGATCGCGAACTATAGGTAAGATTTTTTGTTGATCTTTGCTTGCAAGGGAAGCACCAAGAGTGACAAACTCTAAATTTGCACTACTAAAAATGTCAGCTCCGACAAAATCGATCGTTTCATCTAGCTCACTTTTATTTAACGATTGTGTGCCCAAAGTAAGATTTCTGGCGGTAAAGTAATTTAAGCCCGCGCGTTTTCCATCTTCAATGGCTCCTACTTTTACCACAACACTAATATCAATTAATGGAACTTCTTTCTGCTCCATTAAATAAATCACTAAGCCATTGTTTAATTTCAATTTTTCATAGGTGGGTAAAGTATACTTTGCCAGACTAACTGCACTAAAAACCGTAATACTCAGCAAGAATAAATAATTAAAGATCCGCATCATTGCTGTCCTCTTGTGAAGATAATACACCAACTGTTCTATTGGCTTTTTTCAAATATGTTTTAGCCACTCTTTGTACGTCTGCTAACGTGACTTTGCTATATTCTTGTGGAGCAGTGAATAGCTTTTTATAATCACCAAAATAAATTTCATAGCTACCAATGGTATTAGCTTTACCGTTAATGGTTGCCATTTGACGATAAAAATTCACCAGCTTAGTGTTTTTAACTTTTTGTAACTCTTGCTCGGAAATACCTGCTTTAATTATGCTATTTATTTCAGCAATAATACTTTTTTCTAATTGTTGTGCACTCACATCTTTTGCTGCTACGGCATAAATATAAAATAGGTTAGGGTCAATCGACTCAGGTTGATAACTAAAAACTGAACTGGCAACTTGCTGTTCATTCACCAATGCTTTTTGCAAACGAGCACTATCACCTGTTGTTAAAATATCATTTAAAATTTCGAGCGCGTAAAAGTCTTGATGTTGAGTTTCAGGGACATGATAAGCCATTAAGATATTCGGTGTTGTGACCGATTTTTTTTGTAAATAAACCCGTCTTTCACCTTTTTGCTCGGGCTCTACAGTATGGACTTTTCTAGGCGCTGGTTGAGCAGGAATAGGCTCAAAGTATTGTTTTGCTAATCGCTTTACTTGTTCAACCGTTACATCACCAGAAATAACAACTACGGCGTTGTTTGGTGCATAATAAGTTTTATGGTATTGCTTTAAATCTGCTAGGCTCCAATTATCGATGTCTGATTGATGACCAATAACAGACCAACTATAAGGGTGAGCGCGAAAAGCAGCATTTTTAACTTCAACAGAAATACTACGATAATTTGAATTTTCAAGGCCTGTACTACGTTCCGAAGTTACCACACCACGTTCACTTTCTACCATTTTTGCATCTATGGCTAAATTGGCGATGCGATCAGCTTCTAAATCAAAAATAGTTTCAATGGCAGACACAGGAAACCAATTCGTATATACCGTTAAGTTTTCAGTGGTGTAAGCATTATTGCTTCCACCGGCAGCCTCCATAGTACGATCAAATAATTTAGGACCATATTTTTTAGCGCCGTTAAACATCATATGTTCAAAGAAGTGTGACAAGCCTGTAATACCAGGGTATTCATTTCTCGAACCCACTTTCCAAAACAGATACATATTGGCATTAGGAATAGAATGATCTTCTAATACCATAATTTTCATTCCATTGTTTAAGGTAAATGTTTTGACATCCTCAGCTTGGGTTACTGCTTGTATTGGCTGACTAATGCACAGCACAATCAAAGCAATAATCGTCAATAACGACTTCATATAATACTCCGTATTACGTTCTTGAAAGGTAGTTGATAAGTATGCATTGATTCTCATCATGTATATAACAAAAATTTAACATAAATTAACAGTCGGCGCTTACCTATTCTGCTGGAATGTTTAAAATACACGGTGAATGGTGATTTAATCAGTGAAGCTGATGTTTAACTTAGAATATTTTAGAAAGTTATCAAGCGAGGCGGCAAAGAGATTGCCGCGAAAATAACAAATCAATAGACGATAAAGAGTCTCTGCCGCTTAAATCATTTCACGTGAAAAGTCTTAAAGTACAAAGAACAATCAGCGCATTAAGACAGTTATTTATTTCGATGAACCACGCTTTGCTATGTTTACTGAGTGTCTTCGTGTATCCAACGCGCAACTTGTTTGGCAAAGTAAGTAAGAATTCCGTCTGCACCAGCTCGTTTGAACGCTAATAAGCCTTCCATGACACAAGGTTTTTCTGCCAACCAACCGTTTTGAATAGCAGCCATATGCATCGCATATTCACCACTGACTTGATAAGCATACGTAGGCACTTGAAAATTATCTTTTACCCGACGGACAATATCTAAATAGGGCATTCCAGGTTTCACCATAACCATATCAGCCCCTTCAGCAATATCTTGCGCTATTTCATGTAAGGCTTCATTACTGTTTGCAGGATCCATTTGATATGAGTGCTTATTGCCTCCTTTAATATTTCCAGCAGAGCCAACCGCATCTCTAAATGGGCCATAATAATTAGAAGCGTACTTTGCTGAATACGCTAAGATGCGAGTATTCACAAAGCCATGTGCCTCTAGTGCTTTTCGAATAGCACCAACTCGACCGTCCATCATATCTGAAGGAGCCACAATATCAGCGCCTGCCTGAGCATGAGAAACCGCTTGCTTAACTAACACATCTTTAGTGATATCATTTAAAACATATCCTTCATCAACACCGTTTAATCCATTGTCGCTTGTGCCCAAAATCCCATCTTGACCATGTGTCGTGAACGGATCTAAAGCAACATCAGTAATGACGCCTAATGTAGGGAATTTTGCTTTTATTGCCCGCACGGTTCTTTGTGCTAAGCCATCAGGATTATAAGCTTCTTCCGCCATTAACGATTTTTTATCATTAGGGGTAACTGGAAAAATAGCGATAGCAGGGATGCCTAAATCAACCAGCTCTTGTGCTTCTTCAAGAAGCAGGTCAATACTTTTTCGTTCGACACCAGGCATTGATTGTATTGTTTCTCGCTGATTTTCTCCTTCAAGCACAAACACCGGATAAATCAGGTCATTTACCGTTAATTGATGCTCTGCCATTAGACGCCTTGAAAAGTCATCACGACGCATTCTACGCATACGACGCGCCGGGAACTGACCAAACTCATTATTCATCATTTTCTCCTGATTGCGAGCGAGAGGTTGTCGCAACAATTTCTTTTACTTGCACTTGATTACGGCCATCAGCTTTCGCTTGATATAAAGCTTTGTCAGCACCGTCAAATATATCGATAGGGGCAATATCTTTTTGCTGTTGATAAGTACAAACACCACAGCTAATCGTTAAGTTTATCGACTGACTATCAAAATCAAATGGTGTCGAAAACACTAATTCTCTTAATTCTTGCGCAAAAGCTACCGCGCCATCTGTGTTAGTTTCGGGTAAAATAAGACAAAACTCTTCCCCACCATATCGACAACCAATATCACTACTACGACGCAAAACTTGCTTAATTAATTGACCCAATTTTATCAAGCATTTATCACCTGCAGAGTGTCCATAGTTGTCATTGATTTTTTTAAAATGGTCAATATCAACCACTACAAGGCTCAGTGGGGTTAAATTACGTCGACTTCGTCTAAATTCAGCTAATATTTTTTGATCATAGAAACGACGGTTATATAAACCGGTCAATTCATCTAGCGTATTTTTTTCTTTGAGTTCTCGATTCACTTCTTCGAGCTCTTGTAAGGCAATATTTAACTCAAGAGTGTGCTCTTGAACACGAGACTCTAATAATTCTTGGTCTGCTTCTTGTTGCACTAACAATTTTTGATAGGCAGCTTGATACTGTTCAGATTCGGCGACAGCTTCTGCCTTTGCGGCGGTCATTTCTGCTCTTGATAATGCTGCCTGTCGATTTAATACATACAAAAACATCAGTGCTAGTAACCAATAACATGCACTGAAAATTTCACCATTAAACGAGTGCCAGCCAAATAAAATGATATTGCTTTTAACACTGATAAGATAAATAGCAGAAAGTGCAGTGAAGTAGGGCACTAAGTCATGCTTTTGTTTTACTAAGATATAATTTACCGTTAGCAAAATAAATAAAGTTAAAAATAAGGCGATATGAGTCAATAAATAAACGCGTTCTATTGGTGCAAATGTGGTTAATACGCACAGTAAAACCACTAAGATATTTAAATACTTTACCGGATAATTTTTTAAATTTAGCGTTAAAAAAAGCTGTAAAAACATCAATAAAAAAGGGATGGAAAACAATAATAACAGCGTCAATGTTGTGAAATTGCCACTCATTTCAATGGAAGAAAAAAAGTGCACCTTCTGTATGGCTGAAAGTGAGAGGGATGTCAGTAAAAAATAGCCCGACAAATAACCATAAGTTTTAGATTTATTCACACAAAAAATACTAAATAGCACAATGGCAAGCGTGAAAATTCCGCCCAAAGCAATACTATCAATAAAATATCGCGCTAAAGTATTCATTGTATTTGCCACGCAAAAACGTGTTGAGCATTTTGATAAGTACTATGCATAATTTCTGAAGCAGAGTAAGGCGTCAACTCTGCTAACGCAGCGACCACATAAGGTAAATAACTGGGTTCATTTCGACTGCTTTTCGGCTTAGGACGAATACTTCGAGGCATAAGATATGGAGCATCAGTTTCAATCAACAAACGTTCGAGTGGAATATATTTCACAATCTCTCTTAGTATCTGACCTCGACGTTCATCACATAGCCACCCTGTTATGCCAATATACATATCAGCATCTAAACATTGTTTTAGTTGTGATAAGTCTCCAGTAAAACAATGGCTCACCATTGCAGGAATTTTACCTATATATGGTTTTAGGATTTCAAACCATGGCTGAAAAGCGTCTCGTTGATGTAAAAAAAGCGGTAGGTTAATTTCACTAGCAAGCGTCACTTGTTGCGCAAAAACCTGTTGTTGGTTTTTTGGTGTTGAAAAGTTGCGGTTAAAGTCTAACCCGCATTCGCCTATTGCCTTAACATAATGATGTTTAGCTAACTCACGCAATTGCTCAATAAAGTTATCTTCAACTTGATCGGCATCATGAGGATGAACGCCAGCGGTACAAGCTAAAAATGGCGAATGTTCATGACAAAAAGACAAAGCCTTCTGACTTTCAGTAACATTTGTCCCGGTCACTAAAAGCCCGTTGATATTCGCTAATTTAGCTCGCTCAATTACCGCTGACCTGTCTTTGTCAAAGCGTGTGCTAGTTAAGTTAACACCTATATCTATCAAAATAAGTTCACTATTTTCTGCGTTTAACTTTAATTCTTCTTTTTTGCTTCTCTGTTTTTAAATATATAACCCCAAGCATCCCTTTAGATAATTTCACACGATCCCCAGGTAAAACCTTTAAGAAATTATCATCGGTCTGATACCACACTTGTCCATTTTCAAACGTGATAACGAGTTTATTGTGCAGCACTTTTTTTACAGACTTCACCGTAAAAAATACTTCGTCGATACTTTCTTTCGCTTTCTTTAAATGCTCTCCACCAAAGTCATCAACTTTGTTTGCTTCTTTCGATTGTTTTACAACCATAGGTTTAGTTTGGCTAGGGCGCGCAGCAACAAGATCAGACGGATGCTTTTTCGGTTCAGTTACTCTCACCGCAACTGGTGGCTTGGTTGTACGGCTACTTTTTAATGATTTAGCCAGGGTGTCATAACAAACTAACCTTTTGAGGCTATCTTTAATGCCAGCACATTTTTGTATATCTGTTATAGGATCAGCCTGTACATGACTGATAGCCAAGCAAACAACAACAAAAGTAACCAGTTTATTTAGATTCATTTTCAACTTCCTCGGAGTGCTCTTCGTCTTCACTCTCTTTATAATAAATGGCTGAAATAAGCACGCCAACTTCAAACAATAACAGCATAGGTACCGCTAATAATGTTTGCGAAATAATATCTGGCGGCGTCAACAACATACCAATAACAAAAGCTCCCACAACTACATACGGTCTTTTCAGTCGTAAACTTTGTGGTGTGGTAAAACCAGTCCAGCATAATAAAATAATCACGATTGGAATTTCAAATGCCACGCCAAAAGCAAAAAATAACTTTAAGACAAAATCGAGATAGCTACTAATATCCGTAGCAATATTCACCCCTTCCGGAGCAACTGAGGTAAAGAAAGCAAAAACGATTGGAAAAACCACATAATAAGCAAATGAAATGCCGCCATAAAACAGAAAACTGCTGCCAAACATCAAGGGACCGACTAATCTTTTTTCATTGCGGTACAAACCCGGAGCAATAAATGACCAAACTTGATACAAGATATATGGCATAGCAATAAATATTGCTAAAACAATGGTTAATTTGAACGGTGCAAAGAACGACGAGGCAACATCCGTCGCAATCATTTGTCCACCTTCAGGCATAGTGGCAATAAGTGGCTTTGATACATACTCATATATATCATTGGCAAAATAAATCATCGAACAAAACACGATTAAAACAGCTAACACTGCTTTTAGTAATCGAGATCGCAACTCTAACAGATGATCAAATAATGTGTATTGCTTTGTGGATGAGCTCATTAATTTTCGTTTTCTTTATTGCTGCTAGACTCAGTTTTATTCTCAATAACCGTGTCTTTTTTATAAGGATGATTCACGGATTCTGCGGCTTCTTGTAACGTTTTTAAAGACTCAGCCACTTCAGGCGACAAATTTTGTAAATTCGCATCTTCCGCTTTTTTTAAATTTGCATGAAGTTCCTGAATACGTAGCTCTTCCGTTAATTCTGTTTTGACATTGTTACTAAAACTTTTTACGCCACTGATCCAACCGCGCACCGTACGAATTGCCACAGGTAATCGCTCTGGTCCTAAAACCACTAAACCAATAATAGAAATTAGCAACAATTCCCAAAAACCAATATCAAACATCAGTTATACTTTTTCTTTATCTTTAGCTTCTGCTTCAACTTTCGCTTCGCTATTAGAGCTATCCGCTAAGGCCTCATTCTTTTCTGACGTATTTTCGTCATCTGTTACTGACTTTTTAAAGCCTTTAACTGCTGTACCAAGGTCTGAGCCTAAGTTTCGTAATTTTTTAGTACCGAATAATAAAACCACAATGACGGCAATTATCACTAATTGCCAAATACTTATACCACCCATAAAAAAAACTCCTATAATTCAAGTGAATCCATTATAAAGTTAATTGAAAAAAAAGCACCATTTAGCCAAGTAAAATATGAGGTAAAACAAACTTTGCAACAAAAGTTACTTTTTAATTTTTCTAATATCGGTTTTTCATTGATAGTTGCTTGCTTTATGGTAAGCAATACTTACGCACAAGCGCACGAACAAGTGAGCACATCTGATACCAAGATTTCAAAACAACAAAACGAGAAGAGTCACTCATTACAAAAAAACACCAACAGTTCCCACAGCAATGAAGATTACCTTTGGATGGAAAGTTTACATCAATCCATTTCTAATTCTGTTTATCAATCAGCTGTTTGGTTTGATAAATTTTTTCTTGATGAGAACACAGAACAAGCAACCCCTAGAACAAATGCCAGAATACGTATCGGTTGGGAGCCTAAAGCTCGAGATTGGAGTGAAATAGACACACGGTTTCGTATCAAAGTGAAACTGCCCCATTTTAAAGATAAGATCGATTTAATTTTATCGGATGATGACGAGCTTGATCAAAGTAACCTGCCATTAGACTCTCCTAAAGCACATCAAGAAGGTAACGAAGAAAACTTTGCGGCCGCGGTAAGGTTTACCCATAAAAAAGATAAAAATCGCTTACTCGAGTCTCGAATCGGAATTTCTGGTGGCGATATCTTTGTTAAAGCACGCCATAAACGACGTTACACTTGGGATAACACCCATAGCTTTAGGTTTGAACCGTCTTTATATTATTTTATTGATGATGGGTTAGGTGCTAAGCTTTTTCTTGAATACGATTACCAACTTAATCCGCAATCGCAATTAAGGGTTAATTATAGCATTCGAGGCTCAGAAGCTTTTAGTGGTATCCGATGGAAGCATAGTTTTTATAAATTAACTCAATTAGAACAAAATGCTGCAACTATCCTTGGATTAAAAGTAGAAGGTGAACGTAATGGCGAAAATGGCTTTTTAATTGATAACTATACTTTAAGTTATCGTTATCGCTTTAACGCAATAAAAAGCTGGTTATATTTTGAAGTTGAACCTTTTTTGGAATGGTCTGAACAAGAAAATTATACCACCACACCAGGATTAGCTTTAAGGGTTGAAGGCTTTTTTTATAAAGGATAACTAGTTTATTATCCCGTTATGCTCTCGCTTTCGGTAAGTCTTGATTGATTTCTGGCGATTTAGCTATCTTTTCTGGGCGACTGATATGATAACCTTGGCCAAATTCACACCCCACTTTTTGCAGCTTATCTAACATATCTTGTGATTCTATCCCTTCTGCCACTAATCGATAGCCAAACTTACTACCTAATTCATGGAGCGCTTTCACTAAAGATATATTGTCAGTATTGGAGTTTAATGAGCGAATAAAACTGCGATCTAACTTAATAAATTCAAAAGGATAACTATGTAAAAAGTTCAATGATGATAAACCGGCCCCATAATCATCTAAGGCTAGTTTCACACCAAACTCTTTTAACTTTCTTAATCCTTTTAGCGCTAGTTCTGCATGTTGGCTAAATGCTGACTCATTAAACTCTAAGATTAACCGTTCAGGTTCAACCGTATTGACTTTAATTAAGTCGATTAAGTGCGCAAGTTGATTTGCTTGTGTCAGATGTCTACCAGATAAATTAATGCCTATAAATGCATGTTGGTAGTCTTCACTCGTTTGCCAACTCTTAAGCTGTAAACAAACTTCTTCGATTACCCAAGTTTCAATATCAAGAATCATCCCTGTTTCTTCCGCCATAAACAGAAATTCACTCGGCGTTAATAAGCCTTTTGAGGGATGTTGCCAACGTAATAAGGCTTCAAAGCCAATTGTGTTTGAAAATTCAAGATCAGAAATTTGTTGATAATGTAACTCAAATTGCTTTTCTTTTATCGCGATACGTAATTCTTGTTCAAGTGTCATACTGGCAATAAGTTGCTCACGCATGCTTTCATCAAAGAAAACATAACGACCACGCCCCAAACTTTTAGCTTGATACATAGCGGCGTCAGCATCACGCAAAATCTCATTAGAATCATTATATTGCTGACCACATAAGGCAATCCCTATGCTGGCATTTGAGTACAAGGTATGACCGTCTAATTCAAACGGTTTTTCAATAGCGCTAATGATTCGAGAGGCTACTTCTTCCACATCGTCTTGAGACTGCAATGAATCTAATAAAATAACAAATTCATCGCCACCTAATCTGGCTAATATGTCGTTATCCCTAACACAGTCGCTTAAGCGAGCGGCAATTTCAATCAAAAACTCATCACCGGCATGATGCCCTAAAGTGTCATTGATTACTTTGAATCTATCTAAATCGATAAACAATACCGCAGAGCGATTTTTTGGATGACGTTTTAAATGACTTAACGCATAAGCTAATCGATCTGAGAACATGGCCCGATTGGGTAATTTGGTTAACGCATCATGATTCGCTTCAAAATATAATTGCTTTTCAGCTTTTTGTCGTTCTTCAATTTGCATACGTAAATTAAGGTTCGTTGCCTGTAACTCTTGTGTACGCTGATTGACTATTTTTTCTAATTGTTCATGACTTTGCTGCACCGCTTCCTGAGCTTTTTTCCTAATAATTGCCGAAGCAATATGTTGGCTAACAAATCGAATTAATTCTAAATCACAATATTGATACGCATGCTCGTCTTGATAATGTTGAATGGCTAATACACCAATAATTTTACCATTTTCAATAAGTGGTGCGCCTAACCACGCCTTAGGTAATTGTTTAGCGGGGTAATTTAATGAGAATTTTTGTTTAGTGACTTTGCCTTGCGCCGATAATATATAAACATTCTCATCAACAATTAATAACGGTAAGCCGGTTTTAATCGCCAACTCAGTTAATCCATTGGCAAATTTTCTTGGCTGGGGGCTGGAGACTTTTTCATCTTGATAATAAGGAAAAGATAACTCTGTATCATCATCAGAGATTAATGCAATATATAAGTTTTTTGCTGGTAAAAAGCTATTCACCTCACCATGCAATATTTCATAAAAACTATTGATATCTTTAGTTGATGAAGAAAGCTCAGATATCGCCAATAAAGCTTTATGCATTTTAACGGCTTTTTGGCGTTCAGCAATTTCTTGTTGTAATTTTACATTGGTAGCGGTTAGTTTTTGTGTTCGTTGACGAATGTTTTTTTCAAGTAACTCTCGACTTCGTACCCGATCAATCGCTGTGACTAAATGTTCGGCAATAAATTCTAATAATTGGCAATCTCGGTCATCAAAAAATAACTTTTTATCGTAACTCTGTAGTGCGATTACGCCAATCGTTTGATATCCACGCTTTAATGGTACACCTAACCAATCAACACAGGGTGAACCATGAAAGGCTATTTTTTCAGTACGTACCAGTGCCATTCTTTCTGCTGAACTGCAATGAAAAGATTCACTCTCTTCAAACACTAACCCGGTAAGTGTATGTTGCCAGTGGTTAATGTCAAAGTGCGCGAGTAATTGTTCTTCTTTCGAATTATGGCTATAAGCAAGGGAAAGTTGGCGAGATCTATTTAACAAAACAATATGAAAGCTATCAGTCACTAAAAGCATTTTAATCACTGATTCAAGAGCACGATAAAAAGATGCCATATCCGTCACTGTACTTGCCAGTTCAGACAATTGCAGTAATCCCGATTGCATCGTTTTTATTTGACGATATTTTTTTAGTAACGATTTTAGCTTAGGTAGTTGGCGCGCAGCTTGAATATCGTTTTTCGCCTTTACTTCCATTAAGGCTAACCCATTTAATTATTATTAGTATTTTTATTGAGCGATTAGTCTACCAAAATATGATTACTTTGCTAGTGTAAATTTGGTCTAATAATACGCTATTTTATTTTTTCTATAAAAAAGCCGACATATTTGTCGGCTTTTATCGATACATTTATTAGTTTAAGCGGCCATGCCAGCTTTTAACTTATTTAACGCATTTTTTTCTAATTGGCGTACACGTTCTGCAGATATTTCATATTTATCGGCTAACTCTTGCAATGTGCTTTTTTCGTCATTTAACCAACGTGTTTTCACGATATCTTGACTACGATCATCAAGGGTAATTAATGCGTTCATTAACCGTTTGTTCGCATGATCTTCCCAGTTTTGATCTTCTACTTCAGTCGCTAGATCAGATTGTTTATCTTCTAAATACTGAGCAGGAGAAAAATTACCCGATCCCATGGCACTATCATCATCGTCAGAAGACAACTCAAACGCTTGATCTTGGCTAGTCATACGAGATTCCATCTCTAACACATCTTTTTCACTTACACCGAGTGTTTCTGCAACATTAGAGATTTCATCGTTACTAAACCAACCTAAACGCTTTTTATTTTTTCGTAAATTAAAAAATAATTTACGTTGCGCTTTGGTCGTTGCAACTTTAACAATACGCCAGTTTTTCAAAACAAATTCATGAATTTCAGCTTTAATCCAATGAACAGCAAATGAAACAAGTCGCACACCGACTTCAGGATTAAAACGTTTAACGGCTTTCATCAAGCCGACATTACCTTCTTGGATTAAATCAGCTTGTGGTAAGCCATAACCTGCATAACCTTTAGCGACATGGATAACAAAGCGTAAATGCGACATAATTAATTCTTGCGCCGCTTGTAGATCATTTTCTGCATATAAACGAGTTGCAAGATCATGTTCACGCTCAGCTGTTAGCATAGGAATGCTATAAGCAGATTGCATATATGATTCAATACTGCCGCTTTGTGGAACCGTTAGCGCCATACTTTGAATATTATCACTCATTTATTTAAACCCTTTTCTTTACCTAGCTCGCGATAATAACACGAAGCTTTTCTCTGATCGAGTATTTACTGCAATCAACATAACGTACTAGACAGGACGATACAATAAATGCTTTCATAGATACGAAAAATAATGTGTGTAAATTTGTAAAATAAAATAGATTTTTAAAGAAATTACAAGATGTTGACTACTAAAATTACATATTTATTAAATTTTAATGTATTGAGGTGTTATTTTGTATTCTTACATAGCTAGACAGCCTATTTTAGATATTAACAAGAATGTTATCGCTTATGAGCTATTATTTCGTGATGGCAAAAGCAATAGTTTCCCAAATATTGATCCCAATTTAGCCACATCAAATATTCTTACTAATAACCATTTAACCTTAGGGGTAGAACAAGTTACAGGTGACTTACCTGCCTATATTAATTTTCATGCTATTACCCTTATACGTCGCTTTCCAAACTTTCTCGATCCTAAAAAAGTTGTCATTGAAATTTTAGAAGACCTCGAAATTTCCAACAAACTTGTCGAAGCAGTAAAACAACTTAAAGAAAAAGGTTATACCTTAGCATTAGATGACTTTGATTTTGATCCGAAATGGGATGTTTTATTACCCTATATTGACATTATTAAAGTAGACGTTTTAGTTTTTTCTTTATTAGAAATAAGTAAATTTATTCGCAGACTTCCTGATACTAACGTGACATTACTTGCGGAAAAAGTTGAAACGTTAGAACAATATGAAAAACTAAAAATGTTAGGATTTACTTTGTTTCAAGGGTATTTTTTTGCCAAACCAGAAATGTTAAAACAACGCAAAATCACTACCACTAAACAAAATATATTAGACCTTATCGGTCAAGCGAGCAAAGCTGAATTAGATAATGAAGTGATCGGGGATATTTTCAGCTTGGATCCTGGCTTAACCTATAAATTATTGCGTTTTATCAATAGCCCTACCTATGGCAATAATCAAGAAATCACCTCTTTAAGACACGCACTTATTTATATCGGTGAACTTGAATTAAAGAAATTTATCACCTTGTTAGCTTTATCCGATTTAAATGCTGGGAAGTGTGATGAAATCATGCGCTTGTCATTAATTCGGGCAAAATTTTGTGAACTTATTTCGCAAACTAAGTTAGATGAAGAAAACCCACCCAAGGCTTTTCTCACCGGAATACTGTCTTTAATTGATGGCGTTTTAGACCATGATTTGGAATATGTATTAAATGCCTTGCCTATTCACCCAGAGATTAAATCAGCATTACGTAATGAAGACAATTACTTAAATGATTATTTAACGTTAGCTAAACTGATTGAAAAAGGATGTTGGCAAGAATGTGAAGCACTAACAAACAAAATAGATTTAACAACAGACTATTGTTTTGAAACTTACCAAGAGTCGCTTGCGTGGGCAGATGGTATGTTATCTGATCAATAAACTAGATTCTCAAATTAATCTGCCGTTGGCTCTATGGCTCGAATATGTTTTCTAACGGAAATATAACTGCCTGTTAGCCCGAGTAATACCGCAAAAGAAATTAAAATAAACATTTCAAAAGCATCTAGTCCAATTAATTGAAAATCACTTTGGTATAAATCCGTAAGATTGAGCAATGCGCCCGTAAAGTATTGCGCTAAAACCGCAACACATATAACCGCGACAACACCACCTAGCACACCATACCAAACGCCTGAGTATAAAAAAGGGCGTTGAATAAAGCTATCGGTTGCGCCAACAAGTTTCATCACGGCAATGGCGTCTTTTTGATTTAAAATTGCCAAACGTATGGTGTTACCAATAATTAAAACCACCGATAAACACAGTAATATCGCAATACCGGTAACAATATCTTCAATGAGTTGGGTAATTGCTTCTAATCTCGTTAACCATTCTAAATCTAACTTACCTTGCTCCACTTCTCGTTCATTTGATAACTTTTGAAGGAGTTCTCGTGCCGCTTGAGTTTTACTGGCGCGTTGAGTTGGCGTCACCAGGATAGTGGCAGGTAAAGGGTTTGATGATAAATACTCAAGCGCATCACCAAAACCTGATAATTCTTTAAATTCTTTTAGTGCACTGTCTGCTGAAATATATTTCACTTCCGCCACTTCAGGATATAAATTGATACGCTGGACAAGGTTTTTTGCCGCTTTATCATCAACCGATAGCTTTAAAAATAAACTAATTTCTGAAGCAGAATCCCACTGCTGTGAAATAGCTTTGGCATTTTTTACAAACAAGTGCAACGTCGCAGGTAAGGTTAAACTTATCCCGAGAACCAAGACTGTCATTACTGAAGTGAAAGGTGTACGCCATAAATCACCTAAACTACCAATACTTTGTTGTAAATGACGAATAAATCGAGCAGCAATTTTCGCAATGATATTAGGTTTATCAGATTGATGTTGTGAAAAATTACCCGCAGTAAACTTCGTCACTTTATTCTCCTCTTAAACCTTCAAGCAAACCATCATTAATCATAGAACCTTGTTTGAGCGTTAAAGTGCGATATTTTAATCGAGCAATTAGCCCTAAATCATGAGTAGCAATCAAGACTGCTACACCCATGTCGTTGAATTCTTCGAATAATTTTATGATATCAAGAGAGAGTTTAGGGTCGAGATTCCCCGTAGGTTCATCTGCTAATAAAATAGGAGGCTTGTTGACCAAAGCACGCGCAATACCGACTCGCTGTTGTTCGCCACCAGAAAGCATATTTGGAAAACAACGCGATTTAGCCGATAAATGGACTTTATCTAAAGCTGCATCCACTCGTTTCTTGGTTTCTTTATGACTGTAACCTTCAATAATTAACGGTAGCGCAACGTTATCAAACACAGTACGGTCCATCAGCAAGTTATGGTTTTGAAAAATCATTCCAATGCCACGTCTTACATAAGGAATTTGTTGATAAGTCACCGTCGATAAATCGACGTCATTAATGATAACCTGACCGCTAGTAGGTTTTTCCATCAAACTCATCAATTTTAATAACGTACTTTTACCCGCGCCAGAATGCCCCGTTAAAAATGCCATTTCTCCAGCAGCTAAACTAAAGCTGACATTATTTAGCGCGATAAAGCCACCAGGATAAGTTTTATTGACGTGATTAAAACGGATCATTAATTAAGTTCTTATGTTTTATTGCCTAAAGGGGCAGCTTGCGCATTATTATCAACAAATAATGCATCGATAAAATCTGTGCCATTAAATGGTCTTAAGTCATCAATACCTTCACCAACCCCTAAATAACGAATGGGCATTTTGTATTTATCTGCTACGGCAAAAACGACACCGCCTTTCGCGGTTCCATCCAATTTTGTTAACGTTAATCCCGTTAAGCCAACCGCTTCATCAAATAATTGTGTCTGACTTAAGGCGTTTTGCCCTGTTCCGGCATCTATGGTTAACATAACTTCATGTGGTGCATGCTCATCTAATTTCTTCATCACTCGTACTACTTTTTTGAGCTCTTCCATCAGATGATTTTTATTTTGTAAGCGTCCAGCGGTATCCGCTATTAATACATCAGCTTTTCGTGCTTTGGCGGCACTAATGGCATCAAAAATCACTGAGGCACTATCAGCACCAGTATGTTGGGCAATAACTGGAATATCATTTCGCTCTCCCCATACTTGCAATTGTTCTACCGCAGCGGCTCTGAAAGTATCTCCAGCAGCTAACATCACAGACTTGCCTTGTGCTTGAAATTGTTTGGCTAATTTACCTATCGTGGTTGTTTTACCAACGCCATTTACCCCAACCATTAGAATAACAAAAGGGCCTTCGCCTTCAGGAATTTCAAGTGGTTGACTCACCGGCTCGATGATTTTTTGTAATTCAACTTTTAAAAGCTCATATAACGATTCAGCATCTTTTAACTGTCGACGAGAAGCCGAGTCAGTTAACGAGTTAATAATTTTAGTTGTGGTTTCAACACCAACATCGGCAAGTAACAAATGCGTTTCTAATTCTTCGAAAAGCTCATCATCAATTTTTTTACCCCGAAATAAATCAAAGACTCCACCGCCTAAATTTTGTCGGGTTTTAGATAAACCTTGCTTTAATCGTGCAAAGAAGCCAGTTTTGGGCTCTGGCTCTGGCTCTGGCTCTGGCTCTGGCTCTGGCTCTGGCTCTGGCTCTGGCTCTGGCTCTGGCTCTGGCAGGCTATCTTCAACCTTTGGACATGATGCATCAACGGCATCCTGTTGTTTTTCAATAGTTTCTAATTGATCTTCAGAATTATTTTCAACGGAGTCTTGCTCATGTTCTTGGCTTGTTTCTTCAACCAACGCTCCGGTCGATTCTTCTTTTTGACCACCAAGGCCTAACCAAGAAAACATACCTTTCTTTTTCGACATACGATTATTTCTTTCTCTGCATTATGAATAGTTGTAGTCATAACGCGTTAAACAAGGATAAAATTGGATAATAACACCTAAACTGCTGACAAAAAACTAAAGTAGCTCAACTTATGCGCAAAACAAGAAATCATGCTTCAAAAGGCTCTCAAAAAGCCAAAGCTACCGGTAATATTCGCATAATTGCGGGCAAGCATCGTGGAAGAAAACTTCCTGTGCTAATGTCAGAGGGTTTACGACCAACAACGGATAGAGTAAAAGAAACAGTTTTTAACTGGTTAATGCCTTACATTCAGCAAAGTCATTGTTTAGATTGTTTTGCTGGGGCAGGAAGTTTAGGGTTTGAAGCCCTATCTAGAGGGGCCAAGCAAGTCACTTTAATCGAACTTGACAAAAATGCCGCGAAACAATTGCAACAGAATAAAGCCTTACTGAATGCCGATAATATCGACATTCATCAAACCAATGTTTTAAATTATTTAGCCGCTAAACCAAGGGGAAAATTTGACATTATTTTTATCGACCCGCCCTTTAGGAAAGGGTTAGCCGAACAAGTTATCAACCGACTTAATGATCATTGGTTAGCCAAGGATGCTTTAATTTATATTGAAATGGAAAGTGAAAACAATCAGGTTTTAATACCAGATCATTGGACATTACTAAAAGAAAAAACTGCTGGACAAGTGAGTTATCGTTTATACCGCAATGATGAAGAGTAACTGAAAACAATGAGTTAGCATTTCATAATCGGCTAACTCATTGCAACTAAATTTATGGTAACGGCGTTAGTTTCAAATCATGAAAATCAAAGCTAAAATCAGTGAACTTAGATACAGCTTTCATGGTCGCAAAATTGATTGACCCATCTTCACGCAAATTAAAGTTAACGAAGGCATCGGCTTCTAACGTTCTATCCTGCCAATGAACAATAAAAGTATTATGCTGATAATGCGTTAAAGTACCAGTTAATTGAGCTGTTTTACTAAATTGCATATGAAGCTGTTTACCATCAAAAGTAATATCTATATTGCCATACCAATTATCTTGATAGGTTTGCGCGTATTCTGCGAGTGGTAACGATGGCTTTGAGTCTTTAGCTATTTTTTTCGACTCCTGCGCCAAGCGAGCTTTTTCTTTCGCGGTACGTTTTTCTTGAATAGCTTGGTAGTGTTTTACCCAATCTGTATCACTGATGTTTAAATAGCGGTGTAAAATGGTATTGGCAATCGCATTAAAAGCATAGCCCGATTGCTGATTAGTTAGAATCACCAAGGCTAGGTTCTCTTCAGGTACCATGACGACTTTTGAAATCATCCCTAAAATACCACCGGTATGTTGCACGAGTTTAACCCCATGATAATCTTTGAGATCCCAGCCTAAGCCATAAGCAGAAAAATGAGTTTTGTCATTTTTCATCGCACTTTCAGAAACCGTTTTTAAAGTATGCGCTTGCCACATTTTTCGACTTTGCTGCGGACTAAATAATCGGGCTTCTTTACCATTTATTTGATACACACCACGATTTAACTGGGCTTTTAACCATAGCGACATATCATTTACACTAGAAGCAACCGACGCCGCTGAATGAAATTTTTCTAAAAAGTTACCACCAACTACGTTAATCTCTCCATTTAAAGGTACGTGCGCACGAGCAACATTTGCGTTGGTTTTTTCTATTAGCGAAAATTTAGACCTAGTAGTTGTCATACCAAGCGGAGTGAAAATATTTTGTTGTATATTTTCTTCCCAAGATCGCCCCGTAACACGTGCGATAATTTCACCCGCGATGATATACATTAAGTTATCGTAGGCATATTCACTGCGAAAACTCGACACCTCAGGCAGATATTTAATCCCTTTAATAATATCGTCTATGGTATGGGTTGTTTCTGGCCAAATCATTAAATCACCGGCACCTAACCCTAAACCACTATTGTGTGATAATAAATCTACAAGGGTAAATTCGCGCGTAACATAAGCGTTGGGCATTTGAAATTCGGGAATAATATCAATGACTTTAGTTTTCCAAGATAATTTACCTTGATCAACTAATTGTGCAATTAACGCTGAAGTCATGGCCTTAGTATTAGAAGCGATTCCAAATAATGTATCACTGTTTACTTTTGTAGGTTTACCATGCTCGATAACTCCAAATCCTTGGTTCATGACAACCTTATCGTCTTTGATAATGGCGACAGCAACTCCAGGCACCTGAAACACTGCCATTGCTTGAGAGATAACGTCCTTTATCCGATGATTATGTTGCACGTTTGATTGTGCATTACTCGTAAATGGCCAGATAACAAATACAACAGCAATCGATAATAATTTGATGAATTTCAAAATTATTCCTCTTTTATTTTTTTTAAAAGAAAATAACCAAATTTTATTTAAAAAACCAGTAATTCTTTCAATATTAAAATGAGATAAGGAAACTTTATATCCTCGTCAACAATGACTCAACCTTTCAAAAAAGTTATGAGGAGATCAGCTAAATTTTACAACGATTGATTTTAAAGTGTATTGAATCATTAACTCACTACCTATCATTAAAAAGGACTTATTGAATTTCAATACCTAAGTTTGATAAGCCTTGTTCAGACACGATATTTTTTAATGCTTTGATAGTCGCTTTATTTTCTGGGGAATTTTTCACAAAATCAAAAAGCTCATTTTGAGTCGCCACTTCCCATTCCATCAACGGGTGAGCTTGAATATCTTGTTGCGATATTTCTTCAGTCTCAGCAGAGTTCTGCTCATCCAGTGCTTGTGTTAAACAAAGCTCCACATAAAAATGAACACTGTTTTGCGACAAACGTGAAATATTGTCAAAGCCTTCATCTTCATTAGTTTGCATTGCTTGCAATAAAGACATGACAGCCATAGTTACATCTAATGCAGGATAAACCCCAAAAAAATCGAATGCTTGTGGATCTGGTACCTGTTCTTCAAGCTTTAATAATTGCGCATCGTAGTTGATTTTAACTTTTTGACTTTTATCTAATCGTTGCCAGATAAGGTCGAGCTGATTACGTATTAACTGATAGTTTCCAAAGCCAGAGTTTTCCGCAAACATTTCGTAGTTGGGCAACATACGTTCAATTAACGTTGCACCAAAAGCAATGTTTTGCCATTGCGATAATTTTGTAAAAGGAAGGTGAATGGGCACAAATATTTCCTATTCTGAAAAAACTGCCTCGATTATAACCAGTCGTGAAAAATAAAGTTATTTTTTTGCCAATTCTTTTTGTGCATATTCAAATCGTAACCGGTATTCAGTTAATTTCGTTTCTAGCTCTGCAACTTGTTGTTCAAGCTTCTGAGATAGCTCGGTATTCTCGTCTCGTAGATATTTGATAGTATCGCGTGCTTTATTGTACTCAACTTCTTGTTTATCTCTTTTTTCTATTTGCGCGAGATGACGCTGCTGATTTTGTTCGATATTTATTGTTGCTTGCTCGAGATCTTTCGTTAAGTTTTCAGTCATCACTCGATAATGTTCAATCTCTTGCTTCGCTTGCTCATTCGAAGCGGTTAAAGTGTCACAATTTTCCTGAAGTTGTGCCAATGCTTGAGTATTTTTGCTGAGTTGTTCGTCATTAACCATAATTCGCTGAGCCATTTCAGCAAGCTGCTCTTCAGCTTTTTGCTGTCGTTGATTATTGGCACTTTCTTGTTCTGCTAATTGTTGTTTTTGTTGCTCGACAGTTTTTTGCAATTGATGGTGATTTTGCTGCAATTCGTCATGTTCCACTTGTAATGCTGAAAAACTTTGTTGTTGTTCATTAAAATGACTTTCACTGGTACTGAGAGCTGTCGTCGCTGTTGCAAGTTGTTCATTAAGTTTATCGCAAGCTTCCTGTAATTTATGCTGCTCTGATTGCAAGGAAAGGTAACTCTGTTCTTGTTCTATAAGATTACTTTCACTAGTTTTAAGTGAGGCAATTGCGGTTTCAAGCTGGTCAGAAAGTTTCTCATTATCTTTTTGTAATGCATTAATTTGAGCATTTTTTTCAGCGGTTTGTTTATCGCTTTTACTTTTAGCTTCACTGAGATCTTGAAGTTTCTGATCAAACATTTGTTGCTTGCTCGCAAGAGTATTTTCTAACTCCTGAAGCTGTGCTGTTTGTTGGTCAACATTTTGCTGTAAGGACTGATTGTGTTCTTCGAGCTCTGACAGTTGTGTATGAAGTTTATCAATTAACGCTTGGCTCTGTTGCTGATCCGCTGTCGCTTGGTCAACTTGTTGCTTAAAGACTAATTCTCGTTGTTGATATTCCGTTAAGGCAAGCTTATTACTTGAACTGTTTTGCGTTTGTTCCGCTTTAATGTGTGCTAGTTCAGCTAAAGTGATATTCAGTTGATTTTGCAAGTCAGAAATTTGTTGATTCTGAACATCTAATGTCGCCGATTTCGCTTGTGCATTTTTTTGCGATGTTTTTTCTGATTCACGCAACGAGGTCAATTCTGTCAGTTGTGCTTGTGTAACATCTTCTGATTGAATAATTTGCTTTTGTTGCTGTTTATTTGTTGCGGTTAATTGTTTAACTTTTTCCAAAAGATTGGCGTTTTCAGCCATTTTTTCTTGTAACGCCGATTCTGTATCCGTTAATTTGACTTCATTAAACTCAGCATTATTTGTAATAATTTGCTGTTGCTCTTGAACAGTGTTTTCTAATACTTTTGACTTTTCTTGAAATTCTTTTGTGTTGTTATTCAGAGTGGTTTCTAAGGCTGAATTTTTGCTTTTTTCTGAGTTAAGCTGTTCTACAATAGCTTGATATTGAGGGTGTTTTGCGATGACTTCGTCGGTAATTTCATTAATTTGTTGCTGACCGAGAAAAAAGTTAGTAACTTTTTCTTCTATTTGAACATAAATTTCACCAGCAAGAGATTGAATTTTATCATCTAATTCTTTAGGGATTTTGTTCTTTTCAACCATTCAAGCCTCAGAAAAGTTAATTGCTTTCACTAAAACTAGCATAGCTTAACACAATAAAAAAGGGAGCGTTTAAGCTCCCTTTTTAGCAAACATTTTCAATGAAGGCTTATTTTGCTTCTTCAGCTTTAACTACACTGTATTGAATACCGCTAACTTTCACCGGATTTTCACTAGCATTGCGAAGTTGAGCTAAACGATTTACTTGGCCTGCAGACGCTAACATGGCGTGAATTGGCATAAATAAACCTGACTTATAGAACTCTAATGCTTTTTCATCACTTAAACCGTGAAGTTTTTCTTCGTTGATACCGAAAATACCAACCAGTTTTTTCTTCTCTTCATTATTGAAAGCAATATTAAGTTCTAATTCTTGTAATAAATCATTTTCTAATAAGATTTTAACAAAATTTTCATTCGCAACTTCATTGTCATACAAACGACCTAATTGCTCCTGAATTCCTTTGAAGTATTCTGTGTCATTACCATCTGCATCGAATAACGCCTGATCTTTATCTTCACCGACAAAAGGGCTATCTAAATCGATACAAGCTGTTAAGGTTTTTTCTTTTTCAGGATCTAATCCTAATGAAAATGGCACCATTGAAATAGAGTGTGGAATATAAATGGCCTGCCATTTTTTCTCTTCGTGATATAAGTTTTCACCGGCTTCTAACCCTAACATGACTACGGTACGGTAACGCTCAGAATCAGGATCTTTGATTAAAACAATAGGATAACTAGTGGAAGCTTGAGGGAATTCACGCACGTTAATTGGCGCAATATGTTGATTGGCAACATGTGATAAATCACGTTGGTTGGCAACTTTTAAATTTTGATGTTGCTCTTTTTTAATGGCTACTATATTCATATTTTAATTCACTCTAACTTTTTTGAAATTTTTTCTGTCTATATTTAGGACTATTGAACTAATTATTTTTAACAGATCTTATAATGTGAAATAAGTTATGGAGACGATGGTTAATGCTTTCAATAGTGAATAATTAAAAATATAATAAATATTGATCAAAATTTACTGATTCATGAAAACAAACCAGCGAATAAACCTGATAACGTGGTGAATTAAAATGATTTTTACATTTAACTCAGTTCAAAAAAATAAGATAGGTTTATCATCAGTGATTATGACTTTATTGAGTTTTTTGTGCTTTTTTTATGCAATCTCGGCGTTTAGCCAAGCAAGAATTAAAGTGATAAATGGTCATAACGCTGAAGGGTTCGCACGCACACAAATTAAAAATGAAACCACCAAAGAACTGGCCTGTTGGGTTGCGATTGATGGTTTTAAGGCAAAATTTCGATTACCGCCGGCCGCAACTTCACGGTGGTTTACGGCCAATGATACGCGCTACAGCTATGCTAATTTCAGTAGTTGGTGCGACAATATTGAATTTCACCCTCAATATAAAAATTACCCTAATGGCGGTCAAGTCTTTGGTTAATTTAACCATTTAAAGAGATAGATCATTATAAAGCCACCCGTTAATAAGAAAATAAAACCAAAAACAACGGCAAAATCTTTCATCGGAGACTCCATTTCACGAACATCTATGAGTTCATAATAACGGCGCTGTTGACCATATTCTTCAACAAACCCTTCTCCTCGATAACTTCGAGTTAATAATAAACTTTCATCTAAACGAGCAATGTTATCAGCAATACGCTTTTTGCTTATCTCCCAGTCTTCTGCGAGCTCTCTTAGTGGTGACATTTGATAATGTTGATTAATTTCGCCTTCGTTAATTAACCCCATTGATTTGTATTGATATATTGAGTGAGGAAAAATGGTCGATGAGTTTCCTATAATGACAAAAGCAACACCCAAAACAATCAGCATGGCTGCCAAAATATAGCTACGACGCATCTTTAATTTTTTAGCAGCTCTTTGAGACTCAATTTTCACGGCAATTTCGGGTAAATGTTGCAAATTTTCTTGTAAATACGACATGCTCAAACTATCAATTAAAGTGAATACATCAATCTCAAACGCGCCCGCTATTTTTGATATCACGTCAAACGAAGGAGAGCCTTTCTCATTTTCTAATTTGGATAAATAAGATTGTTCAATGTGCGCTTTTTCTGCTAATTCTGGTTGCGTTAAACCAGCATCCTGACGGAGTTGTTTTATTTTTTCACCAAGTTTCATTGTTTGTTCCTTTTGCTTGAATCAATTGAATTTCAAGCGAATTCTTATTCATCATATCAGGAATATAAAGATGAATATGCTGAGATACTCATGAATATTTTATAACATTCAGCGTGTGAGTTCTTCATGCTGCCAAACTACACTAAAAACATAGATAAATTAAAAGCCTAACAATAGCCGATAAAAATGTAACCGCTTTCAAAATGTTTTTGTTATCTGCTGACATCAAGTTTGATTCAAGCTACTATCTATAGAGAATCACTATTTGCTTTGAGCACGTTATGGATCGTCTTCTCTTTAATACCTTTGATTTGGCACTACTTATCACCATTTATCAGTGCACTCTTTTTGCTCTATTTTTAATCTTACTCAAGAAAGGTAAAAGACAAAGTAATATTTTATTGGCATTATTTTTACTCTCTTATGCTGCCATCCCTCTTGATACATTAATTAATTTTGGTGCTGCGTTTAGACAATTCGCCATGGATTTTTCGCCCAATATTTTTTATATCTTCGGAATGGCCTATTGGATAGAAGCGGTGTTACTACTATTTTTTGTCCGGTCTTTAATCTATAAAAACTTCTCCTTACAACCCAAAGACATATTATATTTCTTACCTTTTCTTATTTTTGCAGCCCATGATATTCACGATTGGCATTTGCTTGACTCACAAACAAAGTTTTTGATTTTAGAGGGTTATCAATTAGCCAACGAGCCTGCTTATACGCGTTATATCAATTTATTTAGAGAATGCTTTAGAACATTTTGTGGTGTGCTTTGTATAGTAGAACTTCATCGTTATCAAAAACACATTAAAAACGAGTTTGCTGATATTGAAGCAATAGATTTAACCTGGCTCAAAATATTAGTGATTGGCTTTTTAGTCATTAGGGTACAAGCGATAATCACGACATTAGGCTTTATGACCTCGATTGATTTACACATCAATATTAATTATGCCTTAATCGGCCAAATATCTAATTTTATGGTGATGTTTTTGATCAGCTTTTTAATGTTTTATAGCTTAGGCTTCTCAAGTGTATTCAAAGGTATTGAAAACAAAGAAAAAGTAATAGAAAAAGATCCGATTGATTTAGCTCAAGTGGCAAAAATAGAAACGTTTATGCGTGAAAAAAAGCCTTATTTAAATCATTTGTTAAATTTGGAAAACTTATCAATGCAGTTACAAATGCCTGCCAGAAACTTATCGCAAATTATTAACCGTCATTTCAAACAAAACTTTTTTGAATTTATCAATCGATATCGTATTGAAGAGAGTAAGTATTTATTACAGCAAGAAGAAAATAGAAAAGTCACTATGCTCGACATTATGGATCAGGCGGGTTTTAATTCTAAGGCAACGTTTAATACTTTTTTCAAAAAAAGTGTCGGATTAACACCGACACAATATCGAAAAGAGCAGCTAAAGTGATTCATCAAAAATAATGTTAAAACCGCCATAAATTAATCGCTTACCATCAAATGGCATCGGATTTTCTTCTGGATTCATCCGAGGGTCTTCCATCATTGCTTGCCAACCAGCATCACGAACTTCTTTTGAAGGCCAAATAACCGATGAAAACACCACCGTCTCGTCAGCTTGGCACTTAACCGACATAGGGAAAGACGTGACTTCACCTTCAGGAACATCATCTCCCCAACCTTCGGTTATTTTTAGCGCTCCGTGATCTTTAAATACCTTAGCGGTTAATTTTGCGTGGGTTAAATACTGATCTTTATTTTTAGTCGGTACTGCTGCGACAAAACCATCCATATAAGCCATTTTCAATCTCCTCAATTGTTACATTCGCATTTATGTTTAGCGGGATAGCTAAAGTTGCTTTCAGTATTGTTGTTAAATACTTTTATCACAAGTTTAGTCGGCTAATTCGAGTGTTACGTCTGCAAAACTGATGGCTAACTCCGTATAATATTCAGGCAATTCTTCAATATAGTTATCAAGTAGATAGCTTCTGAGTGTTTTTTCATTGCTTGTTTCAGCAGTGATCAACAAACCCATCACTTTGACTGATTTTATTTCATCTCTTGAAATCGGTTGTTCTTGCCAGTTTTTTTGCCGATAAAAATCAAAGTCTGATAACAAAATATCTATGGTTTTCTCTTGTTTAAGCTTAGCTGAACTCACCATAGATGACTTGATCACCAGTTGATAATTAGCCAAGACAGTTGCAATGTTTTGATCCTCGTGATGCGCACCAAAAAATTTAATATTAATCACGCCATGTTCAGAGAGCAGCGCTTTAAGCCACTGTTCATCAATTAAACCAGCATCAATGTATTTGCTATAACCCTTTTTAACCTGCGCTAAGCTTGGAATAAACGATGCTTGTTTATCGAGGGAAAGCCTAAATGAAAACGCTTTGATTTGACCAAAGGTTAACTCAGGTTGTGAAAAAACGATTTTCAAGCCATTGCTATGTTGTTGATGCCAATTCGCCAATTTCTTAATTAACGTTATGTGAATTTTTTCAGTTGTTGCTGTGTTTTCTATAAAAGGAGCATAGGCGGTTGCCTGACTTTTCAAGCCTTTAAATTGTTCGGGTGAAGTGGCAGGGTGATTCCAATGTTGAATTTGTTGCGATTGAATTTTTACAACTTCACTGGCATTAACTCCTGTGAAAAACATGCCAATAAGCGCAAAAAACGTGATGACTCTAACCATAATTTACCTTAATTATTTCATTCACGATAAACATACCTTGCTTAACCGCTAAAATCGTTCAACTTTACAATCAAGAGTAGACCTGAACGACTATAATTTATAATCCTATGTTTTTATTAGATAAAATACGATAGCTGATATTAGTTCAAACTCTATTATTCGAACTTTTTCAGACGAATTTACGTCGTTCACTGGTTATCATGGCAACACAAAAAAATAACATAAAGCGAAATTATGATTATCACATGTAAGTCTATATCAAACGTGGTTATTCGAACATTATTTTGGCTTGTATTTGCCAATACTTTAGTTACGTTTAGCGTTAACGCCAGTCAATCTCCGGTAAAAATTCATGGTCAATTAGCCGTGCAACAAGGAAAAATTGTTGATCAAAACAACCAGGTAGTTTCTTTAGCTGGACCCAGTTTATTTTGGTCGACTAAAGATAAAGAAGGTGAGCCGTTTTATCATCCGCAAACGGTTAAAACAGTAGCCAATGACTGGAACGCCACCATTATTCGAGCGGCAATGTCGGCACAAGGTGATGGCAGTTATTTAACTCATCCGGATCGCCTTCGTCAAAAAGTATCAACCGTTGTTGATGCTGCCATTGCCGAAAATATATATGTGATTGTTGATTGGCACTCTCATCATGCCGAAGATAATATTGAACAAGCTATCGATTTTTTTGAAAAAATAGCGACAAAATATCATCAATATCCCAATGTTATCTATGAAATTTATAACGAACCTTTAAATAATACCGATTGGTCATCAGTCATAAAACCATATGCCGAACAGGTGATTAAAGCCATTAGAGCAATTGATAACAACAATTTAATTCTCGTCGGTACACAAACCTGGTCGCAAGATGTCGATAAAGCCGCACAAGATCCCATACTTGGTTTCGACAATATTGCCTACACCTTACATTTTTATGCCGGAACACATAAAGATGATTTGCGAATCAAAGCAAAAAAGGCACTTGATGCGGGTCTAGCACTCTTTGTTTCTGAATGGGGCACAGTGAATGCGAACGGTGATGGTGAAATCGCTAAAGAAAGTACCCAACAATGGCTAAGTTTTATGAAAGAGCATGCCTTATCTCATTGTAGCTGGTCTATTACCAATAAAGATGAAGGGTCGGCCATGTTAAAACCAACCACAACCAATGTTGGACCCTGGAAGGATGATGAATTAACTCCTAATGGTCTTTACCTTAAAAACATCATCAAACATTGGAGTATGCCTAAAAATGAGGATCGAGGTCTTTGAGGAATCAGGCTTAGCTACTTTGTAAATGACCCTGTTATTTCATTAGTCACTCATTATTTTAATGAGTGACTTAACAACCATTCATAAAAGTCACTACTGGCATACACACGCTTCCAAGCATCATGACCCATATCTTCATGGACAGTGAAACGCACCTCGTTATGTCCTAATTCTCTTAGCTTTTCGATACCTGCATAAAAGTATTGAATTTCTACTGCGTTATCATGACCACCGGCAAATTGCCAAATAGGTAGTTGTTCAGCGGCAATGGCTTGCATTAAATCGGGATGCCCCCAACCAACCACAGGAGCAATAGCAGCAAATTTATTCGGGTACTGGCTCGCCATAAACCAAGTGCCAAACCCTCCATAACTTAATCCCGTTAAGTATGTTTTATTTTTATTAACATTATAGTTGGTACTTACTTCACTCAAAATATTGATTAAATCTAATTCAACTTTATCCCAACCCAATGGCAACAACGGTGATATTTCACTCATATCTTGCAGTGATGGTGTTCTTATAATCGGATTCTGAGGGCGAGATTCAACGCTAGGAGGTGTTCCTTGTGTTTGTCTTTGAGGTATATCAGAGTACTTCCTATTATCAATATAACCAATACCGCGTTGGTCAAAATCGAACATGTGTAACTGTGGAGAAATGATAATAAAAGGTAAATCTTGTTTCTGGATCCATGCTTGATAAACAGGCCCATGCTTTAAAACAAAATCTAATTCATCTTTACCATTACCCCGCTCACCGTTACCATGCAAAAACATCATTACAGGCCATTTTTTATCTGGCTCTGAAAAATAACCTTTCGGTAGATAAAGAAAATAATCTCTTTCTTGGTTATTTAGCTGACTGATATAACTTTTCCGAATGAGCTGCTCTTGAGAAGGGCTCTCTCGTTTTAAGGCACAAGCTGACAATAAACTTAACGTGCAAAGTAATATAAGAACCTTGGTATAATTTTTACTATACAAACTTAATCTCCAAAATGAATCCATTACATTTGCCCTTTTAAATAGGCTGTTCTTTCTACTTTGGTAAACTTTTCAATTGCATACCGTAGCATAGTACGTGGCATGTTTTGGTAATGTTTTTGCAAAAAACGCTCTGCAACTTGTTTATTTTTATTTCCGACTTCCCTTAACATCCATCCAACAATTTTATGGATTAAATCGTGTTTATCATGGAGTAAGATTTCTGCCAATATTAACGCATCATCAAATTGATGATTTTTAATAAAAGTGTAGGTTGACATCATTGCCATGCGCCTTTCCCATAAATGACTAGAAAGTGCTAATTGATGTAGGATTGATTTATTGCGATTAAAATAAAATTTTCCAAGGATTTTATGTGCCGAACTATCAACAATATCCCAACTGTTAATGTAGTGGGTATTCGCTAAGTAAGCTTTTACTATTTCACTTTGCTTGGCTTCATCTTTTTTTGATTGTTCAAAAAGCTGAACTAACAGCAATACCGCAAACAATCTTATTTCATGATATTCATGTTTGAGTAAAACTAACGCCTCCTTTAAAGTTGCGTTTTGATACAACTTAAGTGTCTGACGAAGCACAGGAATACGAATTCCAATGAATTTATCACCTTCTCCGTATTCACCTTTGGCTGTTTTAAAAAAACGCTGAGAATGTTGAGCAATGTCTGGATTTCCAGCATTTATCAGTTGTGCTGTTATTTGCTCAACAAGCATGGCAGAGTCTTCATCATTGATTTTGATAAGTAAATGTTTCTTTTAATATTATCTTATCTGACGAAGTACCAAGTTGCACTTCAAATTCTCCTGGCTCTGCTAGCCAATCATTGCTATTAGTATCCCAAAACGATAAATCTCTCTTTGTTAGGGTCATTGAAACCTGCTTTGTTTCCCCCGGCTGCAAAAACACTTTATCAAAACCTTTCAACTCTTTGATTGGGCGTTCAACACTTGCCGCTCTATCATGTAAATATAATTGCACCACTTCAGCGCCAGCAAGTTTACCCGTATTCGTCACTTGTGCCGTTACCTGAACGCTTTGCTCATTGCTGATGGTTTTACTTGAAACTTGAATGTCACTTAAGGCGAAATTTGTATAAGAAAGACCATGCCCAAAGGCAAAAGTTGGTTTAATATTTTGTTGTTCAAACCATCGATAGCCAATAAAAACACCTTCTGTATATAGCGATTCTTCCGCGTTATAATCATTCAAGGCAATAGGGGCGGTATGCTCTAATTTTTCCGGTAAGGTTATTGGCATTTTACCACTTGGGTTGACTTCACCAAAAAGAACATCAGCAAATGCATGGCCAGCTTCCATCCCTCCATACCAACCCCAAACAATCGCATTGGCTTGCTCAGCCCAAGGCATTTCAACAGCAGAGCCAGCAACTAAAAATACCACTGTTTTTTCGTTAGCCGCTAATAGCTTACTAATAATCTCATCTTGGCTGTTCGGTAATTTCATGTCGGGTCTGTCAATTGATTCCCGGTCATCACCATGACTTAGACCACCAAAGTAAATGACCGCATCGGCAGCTTTTGCCGCTGCCAAATATTCAGCTTCATCAGTAAATAAGTTCCCAGGGGCATCCCAACCAAGCGTGAACGAAGTATTGCCGTCGTATTTTATTTCAAAGGCATATTCTTTATCCGCATCAAGTTCAATATCATGACTTAATATAGCACTGTCAACACTGGTATGATTTACCACTACATCACCATCAACGCTCAAAGTAAAATCACCAACAGCTGATACATTTAACGTATGCACTCCAGCTTGTAGCGGTTTAATTTGCGCCTTCATGGTGATGTGATCAACACCATTATCATTTAATGATGTAAACTTAGAATCAACAATCCAAGATTCTGAAGCTAGCTCTTTTCGGGCTTTATCTTTGAAATATGAAATATTCCATGCCGGTGTACCTGTCCAATGGCGAGAAGCAACATAATCACTTGCAATTGGTGCTAATACACTACTGCGAGCACGCATCACGGTAATATTAACGTCTTCGCCTAATTGTTCTTTTAATCCTGCTAAAGGTGTAATTTCATAGAGTGATTTTACTTCGGAAGACCCACCACCAGTGCCATGTTTTTTATCCGCATTTGGGCCTAACACTAAAATGTTTTTAATGGTTTTTTCATCAAGTGGTAAGACATTTTTTTCACCAACGACTTCATTTTTAAGTAAAACCACACCTTCGGCCGCAATTTTACGTGCTGCAAACTGATGTGATTTGGTATTACGTTGTCCAGGCAAGCGATTATCATCATACATACCAATGCTATATTGTACCCGTAAAATACGACGCACTTTATCGTCTAACACCGACTCAGGAATGTTACCTGCTTTAATTTCTTTCAATAGGGGTTGAGCAAGAAAATATTCATCATACGTAGGAACATCTGTACCCATTTCTAAATCTAAGCCGTGCATAGCGGCATCATGGGTATTAATATCAACATTCCAGTCAGTTAAAAGTACTCCCTTAAAGCCCCATTCACCTTTTAAAATATCCATCACTAAGTGCTTACTTTGGTTCGCATTTGTACCGTAATATTCATTGTAAGCCCCCATCATTCCTAACACATTGGCTTCTTTTACCGCCGCCTCAAATGCCGGTAAATACACCTCTCGCAACGTACGTTCATCCGGTTTTGCATTAACACCGGTACGATTTAGCTCTTGTGTATTTAAAGCATAATGTTTTATCGTGGCAGCCACGTCATTTTCTTGGATGGCTTTAATTTGTGGGACAACAAGTTTTGCTGCAAGAATAGGGTCTTCACCCATATATTCAAAATTTCTGCCATATAAAGGTAACCGCGCTAAGTTTACACCCGGTCCTAAAATAAAATCTTTTTTACGATCTCTAGCTTCAGCTCCTAAAACCTTGCCATGTAAAATTGCCATCTCTTTATCCCAACTAGCGGCAACCGAGGTTAAATGAGGTAAGTAGGTAGCATGATCATCTGTCCAACCTGCAGATGCCCAATCATGTCGATTAATTTGGTGACGAACACCATGCGGCCCATCAGAAAGCCACATTTCTGGTATACCCACTCGCTCAATAGCATTGATATGAAACTTGCCGCTGGCATGAACTAATGACACTTTTTCTTCCAAGGTCAACTGAGCGAGCATTGCTTCAACGTTTGTCTCGACCGTGGCTAGTCGAGTATCGTGAGGTTTGTCTATTGACCCAGTTTTATTGACTGGCTCATTAGTAACTTTTGAGCAAGCAAGTAGCCCGATAATAGAAATTACAAAGCAGCTCTGTTTTAGATATTTTGTCATTGTTATACCTGATTAGTTTAAATAATTAATACACTTATGAAAGCGCTTACATTTATTATATGGAAGAATAATAAATATAGCAAAACCTCATATGTGAATTTACCTGTTATTGAAATAGCTTTTCGTTCAACTTCATCAATGATCCTAAAATTAAACGTTTTTTAACTTGATACACTCCGATTAAATAGTAATTTAACTACATATACCGCTACTAAACCCGTAAAAACTTGTTAATCACTATGATTTGTTGTAATAATACAACACCACTAAATAGATAAGTGAATATATATGACCGATGTAAATCAACAACCAACAGAATTAAGTAGCACTGAATTAAATCAAAATGAGTCAACTGAATTTGATTATGACAATTCAAATTTACCTCGTGATTTTGATATTCGTATTGAAAAAGCAGAACAACGCGAAGTGTTCGATATCACTTAATATTTACTGCAATTGTACTCTGAATAAAATCATCTGACATACGCTATTCTTGACAGTTTTTTGTAATATAGTCTTTGTGTAACGGCATTGTCTCTGCTGATTTATCTATCACTGATTTGATATGATCTAATCGGCGTTGTATTTCATCTTCGTCGAGAACATCAACTAAAGGATGATAGCCTTTAGGTTGTAAACCTTGGCCATGCATAACGGCAAGCCATGATGTTTCATTAAAAAGTTCGACATTCTCTCGGTAAATTCTGCCATTGGATTGATATAACGCAATTTTCGCTTGTAAACGGTCAGATACTTTCATATCTCGGCAAAACCGCCAAAATTCCGAATCGTCTCGATCTGTTACTTTATAATGTAAGACAATAAAATCTTTAATGTATTCGAGTTCAGATTTCGATTGTTGGTTATACGTATCGATATCAATTTGATCAAAACCTTGGTGAGGAAACAGCCCCATCAATTTAGCAATAGCACTTTGGATCAAATGAAGCCCAGTGGACTCTAGGGGTTCGACGAAGCCCGCAGATAAACCAATCGCAATACAATTTTTATTCCAGCCTTGTTTACGCATCCCCGTTTTCCAACGTAAAAAATTTGGTTTTGATAACGGTTCATTTTCCATTTGTTTGGTCAATATACTAACCGCTTCGTCATCACTCAGGTATTTGCTTGAATACACATAACCATTGCCAATACGATGTTGTAAAGGAATACGCCATGTCCAACCTACTTTCTGTGCAGTGGACTGGGTGAACGGCTTTAAATTTTCAGGTTCTTTCGCCATGCAAGGCATAGCAACAGCGCTATCACATGGCAGTTCATCACTCCAATCAATAAAGCCAGTTTTTAAAGCTCCTTCAATTAACAAGCCTTTAAAACCTGTGCAATCAACAAACAAATCACCTTCAATTCTCTCGCCACTCTCAAGCTTTATTGAGTCGATAAACCCGTCACTATTTCTCAATAAAACATCGACGACTTTGCCTTCTGTGCGTTTTACGCCGCGAGCCGTTGAATAATCACGTAAATAATCTGCGTATAAAGTTGCATCAAAATGGAAAGCATAATTAATTTCGGAAAGTGGTGAGTTCCCCATATTTTGTGGTCGCATAAACCGACCTTGTCTAGCAGCAACAGCCGCAAGTGAATACGCTTCAAGGTCTGGTACTGCGCCTAGTTGATTCATCTTAAGCCAATAATGATGAAATTGTATCGCGTCCATACCTTTGCCATGATTGCCAAAAGGGTGCATATATCCGCCACCTTTTTTAGTCCAATCAATAAACTCAATACCGAGCTTAAAAGTGCCTTTGGTTTTCTTTATAAAGTCATTTTCATCTATACCTAAAATACGATTAAATAGTGTTATTTGTGGAATTGTTGCTTCGCCAACAGACACAGTACCGATGGCGTCAGACTCTATTAATTGTATCTCGCCGTAATTTTGACCTAACACTTTGGCCAGTGTTGCCGCGGTCATCCAACCGGCAGTGCCGCCACCGACGATCACTATTTTTTTTATATGATTATTTTTTGCCGACATAAACGTTCCATAACTGTTTGATATAACGATGCTAACACTCAATAAAAGAAAGTAAAAAGCCGATACTCAATTCTGAATACCGACTTTCACTAATACGATAATGTATGAGGGAAGTTACATTAATCGTATAAACTCACCTTAGAATGTGCCACGTACAACGAAGCTATAGCGTCTATCGTTGGTAAACCATGAGCGTGTTTTTTTATCGCCCGCTTGATTTATTTGCATCATCGTTTCGGTAATATTGTTATTTAAGTTAGTCCCTTGAATACCAAGTTTCCAGTTTTCAGTCACATCCCAAAATAACGATGCGTCAAGTTGCCCATTCGCTTGGTTATAAATAGGCAGGGTAGTAATAACATCACGCGTGGTCAGTAAGTACTCTGAACGCCAGTTATAAGCAATTCGCCCTGAAAAGCCATTTTTCTCATACAATAAAGCTGCATTGGCATTTTTTTCAGATAAACCTTCCAGTGGTAAATCATCAAAAGCAAAATCAGCTGCCTCACTACTATCCGGGTTAGAATCATTTAATCCGGCATTCGGTGAACCATCCTCATTAATATGTGTGTAATTTAACTGAATACCTAAGCCTGACAATGCGCCTGGTAAAGTATCAAAGAATTGTTGATAAGCAATTTCATAACCTTTAATGGTGCCTTTATCACCATTCGTTGCACCAGATACTTGCACCTGTTGAGTAGCACCATTATTGGTATAATCACGAATTGTAACGCCATTAATAAAGTAGTTACTTAAATCTTTATAAAATAGTGAAAAAGTAAGCGAGCCTGCTTCAGCAAAGTACCACTCTAAAGATAAATCATAATTATATGATTCCATTGGCTTTAAATATGGGTTACCTGAGTTTGCGGTATAACGATCATATGCCATAGACACAATATCAGGTTGGCCAGTTTCAGGATTAATATCACTACCATAAGTAATAACATTATCTTCACCAGTGATATCAACATAATTACGCAAATTTCCTAACGAAGGCAACGCAATCGCCTCAGAAAAGCCAAATCGTAATAATAGTTCGTCAGTAAGGTTTAATTTGAAATTAACGCTTGGCAGTATATTGGTGTACTCACTTGAAGCGATTTGGCTTTCAGAGCCACCATTACCAAACGCTTTTTGATCGGCAACTCGGTAAAAGTCACCATCAATAGTAACTGTGCCATCTCCGTTATCGACTGGATCTTCTGGCACGTTATCTGGGTATATAATAAAACCTGCAGTATCATTTTCTAATTTAACATAACGTAAACCAACATTGGCACTGTAATCTAGTCCGTCTATATCACCTTCAAAGTCAAATCTTACGTATGCTGCGGTACTTTTTTCTTGCGTATCATTAATTTCATTAGGAATAAAACCTCCGGTAGTATCGCCACGATCTGCTAACGGATTCCACCCCCAATCAACCGCTTTAGCATTAGCCAATGATGCATTTAAATTACGATAATCACGCACTAAATCCATTGAAGGAAAAATGAAAGCATTTCCACCTTCCATCGATAATACGCCGCCCCGAGCAAAATTATCAAAACTGACAGTTTCATGAGGAACATCCGTATCGGAATACCAAATATTGCCTCCTGCCCAAGCTTCAGACAAGACGCCCCAGTTATAATCTGACTGACGAGTAGTTTGCTCTCTATCGGAATATCGCACACCGAATTGAACAGACTTAATAACACCTTCATCAAAGGTATATTCAGCATCTAATTGACTAGCAAATTCATCACCTTCATTATCCGATACATGGTCCATAGCACTTCTAAAAAAGTGTTTAGTTGGATCAGTAAATGGGTTTGCTGAAGTATCACTCCCTTCACCATCGTAACCTGGATGATATAAGGTAATGTCTGCGACACTGCTACCGGTCAAATCCATTCCTACCACGGCACGGGTTGCTCCCATCAAAGAAACATCTTCAATCTCCATTGTTGAATCAACATATTGGATATCAAAATTAAATGCCCAAGAATCATTCGGGGTATATTTAACGTTAAAGCTGTAGTCATTAACAATTGATTCTTCAATACGTGAACGCGATTGCATATTGTGTTGCATTCCGTAACGCTGAGGATTGCCATCACCTCGCCACCCTGCTTCAGAAGTAATAACCCCACTCTCAAAATAACCATTTTCATCAAATTCAAACTCAGTGCCCGCAACAGGTAACATATTAGAATGAGAATCACTGTCATCCATTTCCATGACGCTTTCCCCCCAAGAGAGGCCTGCTTCAGAGCGAATATACTCACCGGTTAGTAAAATCGTTCTATCCGTATTTTCCCACTGTAAAGAGGTCGCAAAACCTTCACGGGTACGATCATCTAACTTTTTACTTAAACGCGTTGAGCGAGGAATAAACTTCGAGTTGTCCCAGCTTTGCATTTCATAAAGCCCAACCTGTACACCATTAGATTCTACTTTCATTTCAGAATTAGAATAATTAACTAAGAAGCCTAATCGACCTGAATCTAGTTGCCAAATATCGCTATATAACGCCGAAAAAGTCGGAGAAGTTTGTTCGCGTAAATCTGTGTATGTGGCATCGGCACTAAAAGCAAATACTCGCCCGTCGGCATCAAATGCTTTACGTGTATTTAAATTAACAGTCCCGGCAATTCCACCTTCAATCATATCGGCGGTTTGGTTCTTATAAATTTCAACCGATCCCATTAACTCAGGGGAAACATCTTCAAAGCTCAATCCTCGACCTGAATCTGCTGAAAAAGTATCTCTTGCATTAAACTCACTGCGAACATGTGTTAAACCACGAACAACCACGCCGCCACCTTCAACACCAAAATGATCTGGATCGTCTGCTGCGGCAAAGCGCTCAATGGCAACACCAGGCATTCTTGAAATAGCTTCAAGCACACTTCTATCTGGTAATGAGCCCATATCTTCAGCGGAAATAGCGTCTATTACCGTATCGGCTTCCATTTTCATATTTTGCGCCGAAATTAAATTGCCACGTTGGCCTTTTACTTCGATAACTTCGATATCTTCTTGTTTGATCTTTTCTTCAGCTTGTACTGCTGTAGATGACAGTCCAACAATTGCAGAAGCAATTAAAGAATATTTAAATATGCCCCTTTTATTGTGATGATTTGAATTTTTTCGTTGAGAATTATTTCTCATGGTGCGAACTCCCCAAATGTTAATGCAGCGTTATAACGCTTGCTTATATTTTTTTGTTTTCAGGGTCTACGTTAGTCTGATGAACGACAAGAGTCGTTCAAAGAAAATAAATTTAAGGAGTTTGAACGTTCAACTTTAAGCAATACGTATAGATATACGATTGTGAACTGCAATACCTAGCATTTAAATCATTGAAATATAGATAATAAAAAACGCTATCAATAAATTTAATAGCGTTTTTTTAACGAATAATTATGGGAGGGAAATTACATTATACTCGTGCTAATTCTGCCTTTAGTTCATCTTTATCTATTTTGTTTTTATCTGTTTGCACTAAGGGTAGTGACTTTTTGTAAATGACCCGACTTGGGATCATATATGAAGCTAAGTGCTTTTTAAGTTCAAAGATAATTTCTTCTTCAGATATTTCACTCGCAGCGGAATACACCATAATAATCTCTTCTTCTATGAGTTCATTATCGATACCAAACACCGCACATTGATCAATTTGACTAATATTTTTTGCGACAACCGATTCAACTTCATAAGGCGATACCCTAAATCCACGCGTTTTAATCATATCGTCATGCCTTGAAACAAAGTAAAAATAACCCTCTTCGTCTTTATAAACATAATCACCTGTGGCCACGACAATTTCATCCGTTAATTGCCCTTCAAGTTTTATCACATCTTTTAAAATATCGATCGACTTGAACCGCAAAGCATTTTGGTTAGGTGCATTCCAAAAACCTTTATATATGTAGCCGCCACGATGAATCATTTCTCCGACTTCTCGCACCGCGCATTCTTTACCGTCTTCATTAATGATATAGAGTTCTACATCAGCAATAGGTTTTCCGATAGAATCAGGACGAATTTGTACTTGTGAGGGATCTAAATACGTTGAACGAAACGCTTCCGTTAAGCCATGCATCGAATAAAACTTAGCCTCAGAAAACGTATTTTTACAGTCATTGATCATTTTTTCTGTGACATTACCGCCAGATGAGGTAATTGTTTTCACATGAGAAAAGAGTGCTGCACTTGGGATTCGTTGACCTGAGTCTTCAAACATTTGTGAAATATTAACCGGCATTAACGGTAAAACGGTTACTTTGTCATTAATCACATGATTAAAAAAGTCATCCGGTAGAATAAACAAGTGTAATGCTAACGTGGCTTTTTTATAAAGGGTGCAAAATATTTGATTTAGACCGTAATCTAAATTAAAAATCAACGTACCTGAGATCACATCATCTTGTTCTAAGGCTAAATATTGCGAAACTACACGTGCTGAATCAATTAAGTTACGATGAGAAATTACAATACCTTTTGGTCGACCCGACATACCAAACGAATAAGTAATTACGGCACTGCTGTAACTATTAATATTGCAGTGATAAGGCTTATTATAATATTTGAAAATCTCTTCAAACGAAGCCATGTTGTTATCGGTGGTTTGATATGAAATGACTTTGCCTGAAAAGTTTATTTCTTCAATACTTTCAAGTTGTTGCTTATCAGTAATAATACACTGTATGCCACAATCGTTAATAATATACTCAACTTGCTCAGGTTTTAACAACTTAGTGAGCGGTACTAAAATATAGTCGGTCGATAAAATCGCTAAGATGGCAATTACTTGTTCAATACTTTTACTTGAATAGATACCAATGCGTGAATCTTTCGGTAAATCGAGCTCTTTCAAATAAAAAGCAACTTGATTCACTTTTGCAAAAAGTTCTTTGTAAGTTATTGATTTATCGTTATATACAATGGCAGTTTTATCGCTATGCGTTTCTACCGCATTTTCAAGAAGCGTTCTAATACAGTTTATTGACATGCTGCTTTTCCTTTGGCACCTAAAGTCCAGATATCATAATTACTATCTAGTACAGTCGCAGGATTGTGATCTGAATTCATAATTTTCTTATAAAAGAAGGAGATAATATCTTCAATTTCTTCCACGGTAAGCACTTTCGTGATCCCTCCGGTTAACACAAAAGAGTTCACAGATAATAATTTTAGGTTAACATATGCTTTTTTGTAATGTGATATTTTGCATAAAACTAAAAAAATGGCTAATTGCATCAAAATCTTAGTAGCTTTTTCACTTTGTTCTTCGAAGATATTTTCCGTCACTTTTAAATGCATTAATAACTCATAAACAAATTCGTTGTTTTTCGCGGCAAAAATTAACGACTGTTTCGATTTATATACCCCTAATTTTTTGAACACTAAACGATCGTATTCATTTTCGGTGACAATGTTTTCATCAACTAAGTCTTTAGAGTAATGAATATCTGTGGTTGCGCCACCAATATCAAGCAAAACAAACGGATTGACCACTGAATATTTTGAATCAATAAACGGCAAGGTTTTATTGACTACGTAAGGCGTAGAAAAAATTTGATTATCGGTAATGTCGTATAAGTCTTTGATGTCTTCTTTGCCTTCAATATCTTGCTGATAAAGGTTAGTTAAATACTCTTTTAAGTCATCTTCAACAATATGCAACCGGTCATCAATAATATTGGGTAAGACCACAACATCGTTAATATTGTCTTTTATAAGTTGCGCATCACATTCGCTGCCTACATACACAATATTTGAGTAATTCAATTTTGCTAAATAACGAAATAAATCATCAGAAAAATTATTCGCGTTTGAGTTAATACCACCAGTAATAATCACCACATCAATTAAGTCACTCGGTACCGAATACGTTTCAATGTTTTGAAACAGTAGGGTATCGATAATATTGATGCCAGAATTAAAGGCGATATTGGTGGCATACTTTAACGAAAAAGAATTGGTCACACCGATAATAAGCGTACTTAAACCACCATTTGCTGAAGAACAAATATGAATATCTTTTTTATCAAAGCTGTCGATAGCATGGCCACATTTATGGGTTAAATCATCGATAATAGACTTATTAAAATCACGAAAATGTTGCTCAATACTGTTATTGGTGCTTAATTTAAAATAAGTACTGCCGACATCAATTAATAACTTTTCTTGGCCGTTATCGGCATTTTTTAGCTGGCTCATTGCATAATTCCTATGTCATGAATAATGTCGTTGACAATATCTGTGGTATCTTTTGTCAAATTACATTGAGCTTTTTCAAACGTGTAACAACGATCAGGAATGGGCACATTGCCACGTTTAATAATACGAATATTTTTGTTAGCATCGCGCACGGTGATCATATTATTGTGATTAATAATATGTGGTGAAAATGGCACATCAATGATGCCATTTTTAATTGAGTTAAACACTTTTCGCCATAAAGTATCAGCAGGATCGTTAAAAACTGCTTCCATAATCGCTTTCACTTCTAAAGTAAGAATTTCTTCTTCTTCTTCATCTACTACATTTGGTAAGCCATTTAAAATACCTAATGAATATTGCGTATTAGCTACAGTCTTTGCATTCGCTTCTTTGGTTGGAATACCAGAAGCTTCTTCACGGGTTTTAGTGATAATTTTATCTGCGCCAACCATAGAGGCAATCACCGTAGAAATACTAATTAATTGCTCAGCATAATTTTTGTTCATCGGAAATGCCCCCATCCATTGGTGATAAACCAAATTAATGGCGGCGTCTGAACAGTTAATTTCTGCGGCATAATGCTTAGCAAGTTTTTTAAGTACTGCACCGGTGACAATATCTTGATTCATTGAACCTTGTTGCGCGAAAGACACTGAGAATGATTTCACGCCTTCTTCTAAAGACAGCAACATTTCTAATAATTGAATAACAATGGTAATTGATGGCGGTACTAAGGTAGCGGTTAGTGGCCCAAATGATTCACGATTTATTGGCTCATTTAATTTTGAGTAATTCGCACAAACCCGCTCAACATATTTCCAGTACAAAAACGCTTTATCTAACGGAAAATTCTTTGAATAAGGTAACAGATAAGTGATAGGTCCGCCTTCAATTTCAAAAATACCGGAAGCAATCGCCGTTTCAATTAGTAAGCGAGCATCTGGCGTTCCGTGTCGTAAACTTACTGGCTTGTTAAAATGGGTGATCATTTTACGCGTTGTGCGATAACCATGATTAACCAGCGGATAACCATTTAACATATCCACATCGTTTTCTTCACTCAAACGTAGCATTTTCTTCGACGTAGCATAATCATTAAGGCGAGTATTAGAATCTATGGTAAGTGGTAATACATCAACATTGGCATCAACAAAAAATTCATATAACGCATATTGCTTTTTATACGTTGGAAAACCGCCACGTGGTTGCACCAGCATTTTTTTTTGATTTTTAAAATGATGTGAGATAAATAAATCTTTGCTGGCATTAGTGACAAATTCCGCCACTTCCGTCAAATCAAAACTATCAACGTATTCATTATTGAGAATAATTTCTCGTTCTTCTTGCAATAAACTCATTAGTTTTTTCTCACTTCTAATTGTCTTTCATTGATCATTGCTTCTAATGAGTCTAAACCAGTATTTAAATCTACTTGATGACAAACAATATCAAAACCGTAACCTTTGTAACGTGGAATAATGTCATCAGCGTTACCTGTACCAACCACTAAGTTGCCACCAATCATCATAATAACGTCATCTAGTTTCTTATATTTAGCTTTAAGCAGTTGTACTTCTCGCCCCCAACCTTCAGCTTCACCATTTAACGACGAGATCAATAAAACTTCTGCGCCAGTTTCGATAACAGCGTCAAAAAATTCCTCTAAATAAGTATTTACCCCGAGGTTAAACACTTCAAAACCCCTTGCTTGCAAGGAAAGATCAATCAAACGGTTGGCGACAACATGGATATCATTTCCCACAACGCCTGTTACAACTTTCATATGGTAAATTGCCTAATGTATATACAAGTATATTTATTCAATAAATGTGAATATATAGTATCAAATATTCTAATAAAACACTGCTTTAATGATAGAATACTGGCTTATAAGTAAGAACAGGAAAGATATATGACAATTTTCACTGCAGACCTTTGTGATGAATATAGTGACCAAGTACAGGTTTTGGCGGCTGGTTTTCAAAATTATGGCGGAGTAGATAACTGCCATGGCGAAATTATCACCATCAAACTCAATAAAAACAATAGTGATCTTATCAAACTACTTCGTGACGAAGATGGCACCGGAAAAGTCGTTGTTGTTGATGTAGATAAAGAATACTTTGCGGTAGTGGGTGAAAATTTAATGAAATTTGCTCATCAAAATAATTACGCCGGCATTATTATTAATGGTTATGTCAGAGACACGTTTCAAATAACCGATATTCCTGTTGCATTATACGCATTAGGGACCTGCCCAAGAAAATCAATTCCGGTAACTTCAGGCGAACGTGCCATTAAGCTCGCTTTTGGTGGCGTTGAATTTAGCCAAGGTGATTATCTTTATGCTGATACTGATGGCGTGATAGTTACCAAAGAAAAAATAATATAGTGTCTAGTTTTTAAAATAAGTTTAATGACGTACATCATTTGCTTTACTTAGATGCTCATTAATCGGTAACATTCAAAACATTATAATAATGTAAACAAACTACAAGGATGTATTTTGAAAAATATTTCTGTCTTTTCGCTTTTGATGCTCTTTTATATTCCTAATTGTTTTGCAGGAATTAAAAAAGTTGAAATGATCTCCTCAACAAAAATTATAAATGCTCCAATAGAACAATATATTGTTGTGTTAAAAGAGCCTTCCATCTACGAAAAAATTAACTCATCAAGTAAAGCATCTACAAATAACACTAAAGCCTCGCAACGCTTTTTGGCTAGAACAAATGTTATACTCCAACAGCAAAAAATTTCAGCAGAAATTAATAATAAATTTAAGGGAAAGGTTGTTGTTAGCAATCAATTTCAAAATTTAATAAATGCAGTAGTAATTTCTGCATCAAAAAGTCAAGTAAGTCAAATTTCTTTATTAAAATCCGTAAAGAGAATCGATAAGGTTGTTTACCATAAAATCAATGCTACCGAAAATGTAACAGATATTAATGTCATTAACGCTGATCAAGTTTGGTCTAAAGAAATTAACGGCATCAATGTCACTGGGAAAAACGTCACAGTAGGTGTATTAGATACAGGAATTGATTATAACCACCAAGATTTAGGTGGTTGCTTTGGATCTGATTGCAAAGTTTACAGCGGTTATGATTTTGTTAATGATGATGATGACCCTCTAGACGATGAAAGCCATGGAACTCATGTTTCAGGTATTATCGCTGCAAATGGTGAAATAAAAGGTGTTGCACCAGATGCAAAATTATTGGCTGTAAAGGTTTGTAATGAACACGGCTTTTGTTCTACAACTGATATTATTGAGGGGCTGGAATTCTCGTTAGACCCTGATGGTGATCCTGAGACAAACGATGCTGTAGATATAGTGAACATGAGCATAGGTTCTTCTTCACATGATAAAGCGCTAATGGAAACGACAAATAATATTGTTAAACAAGGAATAGTTGTTGTCGTTGCGGCTGGTAACGATGGTCCAAATACAAATACAATAGGCTCACCCGCCGATGCTGAAAAAGCGATAACTGTCGCGGCTAGTAATAGTAATAACAGTATTGCAGACTTTAGTTCAAGAGGTTTCCCTTCTTCAGGCGAGCCATTACTGAAACCTGAGGTGGCTGCTCCAGGCGTTTCGATAAACTCAACATTACTTGATGGAAAATATGGCCAAAGAAGTGGTACCAGTATGGCATCACCTATGGTTGCAGGTGTTATTGCCTTAATAAAACAGCATTCTCCTGAGAAATCGCCTGAGCAAATTAAGGCTGCATTAATAGCAACAGCATCACCTATAGTAAATGATATACAAATTGAAGGTTCTGGCCTAATTAATGCGCTGTCGGCAATAGAATTGCCTATTAACATTAATACTCCCATTATTTCATTTGGAGACAGCAATTTCTCTGAAGAAACATTTGAAGTAAGTGTTCCTGTAGAATTCCATAATCCGAGCTCTAATGAAGTTAGTTTTTCTTTAGATTTAAATGAGGTTAGTCACTCGGCTATTACTTTTCAAAACTCATTGTCTAATCTTGTTATTCCAGCTAATGAAACTATCACTTTAGATATGTCTGTTAATGTTGATACAAATCAGCTACCCATTTCAAAAGGAAACCCGACTTATAGCACTTCATTAAATTTTGATATTGAAGGTGTTACTTACCACATACCAACGATACTTTTTCATCGTTCATATATAGACATTAAATTTAGTAACTACGCAGAAAATTATTCGGATATGAAATTTTTCAATTCAGAAGTAAATATATGGAAAAATATTTGGTCTCCTAATTCTCTATCAGATCAAACAAAAAGAATATTTATTGCCCCTGGTACATATAACATAGTTGATTCTGCTTCTAATGAAAGATCGAATGAATTAAGGGAAGTAGCATTCCTTTTTTACCCCAATATTGAACTTGTAAATGCATTAACAATTGAAGTTTCAACCGAACATGCTATTAACAAAGTCTTATTAAATTTAGAAGATCCCCATGGAGATAAAATTAGTGGTGATGTAGGAATAAAGAATGGTATGCAAAAAGGTGTAAGGTTAGCAATGTTTGATAAAACCTCAGGATTTATTATTGAAAATGAATGGCTTCCGTGGTCACTAAATGAAAACCAAGAAGCAACCTTTAGTTTTACAGATATCCCTGAAGGATACTCTTTTCATCTTTTTTCAGAAAACAATGAGCACACTCCAAACCCATCTGAAAATATTGCTTTTGCAAAAGAGTTTAACAGTCCAATAACTCAAGATATCAATATAGATATTAAGTCGGAAGATTTTCATAAAATATCATTGAGTTATGCACAACCTTCATACTTAACCTCGCCATATTTATTACCTTTTATATATCAAAAAGAAAACATTTATGCCGAAACTGCTCTAGGTGGTGCTGTTCAGATAGAGTTTAATGATATAAATGATGGCCGTACTTTATTTATCACAAACATGAACGATAACTTCCAATTTTCTTATTTTAGTGAACAAATTAATAATAAACAGTGGACTGAAGAAGGTCATGAAATACTTTATTCTGGGCCGAACTTTAAAGTTAATGAAAACAATCAATTAGCTTTATACAATTTTTTCAGTGATGACGTTATAAAAACTTATCAACAAAGTGATGACTATGAATTAACTGTTGGTAAATTATTACCTTTTTGGACTGGTATTGTAAGCAAGCAAGAAAACGGACAATTTGTATATAACTTTACCGACAACGACAGCAATGCTTTTTTCAGAGATAGCCATTTTAGCTATTGGAAAGATGACATTTCTATTATTACCAATAACATCAACGAAAACACTATTAGTAATCGGTACGTTAATATATATCAGGGAGGGATTACACAAAACATCACTATTCCCAAACAAAGCGGGAAAATACAAACTGACATTAGCTTTGATGGCTATATTATCGAAGACAGACAAAGTAACATATCAACTCAATTAACTTTCGATTTAGATAGAGAACAATTCAGCCCTCCAAGTATCAAAGACTTGAAAATCAACTCTCTCGGAAAATTAACGCATCAACTACATTGCGGTAAAGGTAGTATTTCAATTGAATTAAATAAAGACATAGCATTAGATAATTTACAATTATCAATTAAATCATCAGATAAAACTGAGAGAGAATTTCCAACAATCCAAAAGCAGAATAATTTAATAGTTGTAGATCTTTCAGAACTATTAGTAGGCTTTTATGATTTAAATTTTTCAGCCATAGATGTAAATGAAAACAGTCTAACTTATAGCGCAGAGCCCGCTTTCCATGTTACAGACTATGAACTATTAGAAAATGATGCTGACTGTGATGATGTATTAAATGATGAGGATGCTTTTCCATTAGATCCAAGTGAATGGTTAGACACTGATGGAGATACTATTGGTAATAATGCAGATAATGACGATGACAACGATGGTGTTATTGACAGTGAAGATGCATTTCCACTTGATGATTCAGAATCACTAGACAATGACCAGGATGGTATTGGTAATAATGCAGATCCCGATGACGACAACGACGGGGTTAATGACAGTGAAGATGCATTTCCACTTGATGATTCAGAATCCATTGATACTGACGATGATGGCATTGGTAATAATGCAGATCCCGATGACGACAACGACGGGGTTAACGATAGTGAAGATGCTTACCCCTTAGATAGCAGCCGATCTAAATCTACCACTATTTTAACAAATAAGAGCTCTTCTGGCGGTGGAGGTAGTATTGGAGTAGGTCTTATATTATTAATTATTTTGACTTCTAGATATAAGATAAAAAGCTGAAAAATTAGTATTTATTACTTGACTTATAGAGTAAAGTAAGTAAATAAAGAAGCCCTTGAAAATTTAATTCCAAGGGCTTTTCTTTGTTTAGTTATTTTATCTTAGTTATTATAATACTTTCGCGATGGATTGCGTTAAGTAATCAACATTGTCAGTTGAAATGCCTGCCAAACTTATACGGCTAGAACCAACAATATAAATGCTAAATTCGTCTTGTAGACGTTGCACTTGCGCTTGATCTATACCTAAAAATGAGAACATGCCATTTTGACTCGTGATAAAACTAAAATCACGTTCTACACCGTTTTCTTTTAATTTATCAACTAACAACTGACGCATGTTATTAATGCGGTCACGCATTTCTTTTAATTCGCCATGCCATTGTGTTGTTAATTCATGCGAGCTCAAAATCGTTTCAACAATCGCTGCACCATGCGCTGGCGGCATAGAATAAGCAACACGTACTACAGAAAGTAACACTGAATTAATAATATCAGCAGCCTCTGCACTTCGCCCAATAATCGAGCAAGCACCAATTCGTTCACGATATAAACCAAAGTTTTTCGAACATGAACTACAAATAATCATTTGCTCAACAGTGTCTGCCATTAAGCGTAAACCGTATGCATCGGAGTCTAAATCAGTACCGAAACCTTGATAAGCCATATCAACAACTGGCATAAAACCAACATCTTTTGCAACTTCTGCTACCGCTTGCCACTGTTCTTGGTTTAAGTCCATACCACTTGGGTTATGGCAACAGGCATGAAGCAAAACCGCATCTTCTTGTGGAATATTTTTCAGTGCATTTACCATGCCTTCAAAATCTAAGCAGTTGTTTTCATAATCGTAATACGGATATGTTTTTACAATTAAACCTGCTGCTTCGAATACCCCTTTATGGTTTGCCCATGTTGGGTTACTGACCCAAATAGTCGCGCCAGGCGTACATTTTTTAATGAATTCACCTGCAACACGTAATGCGCCAGTGCCCCCAGGAGTAGACACAGTGCGAATACGATTTTCAGTAATAACCTTGTGATCGCCTAATATAAGGTCAGTCATTTTCGTATTAAATACTGGCGAGCCTGTTGAACCTAAATACGCTTTACTTGCTTCATTATCAACGCGAAATTGTTCCGCTACTTTTACACAGTCTAACACTGGCGTATTACCTGCAGCATCCTTATAAATACCTGCACCTAAATCAATTTTATTAGGGTTATTATCCGCTTTAAATTTAATCGATAAACCTAAAATTGGATCGGCGGGTAATTGCTTTAACTGGGAAAACATAACGATTGATACCTTTTACTGCGTTGATGAATATAGTTAGCGCGGATTATAACTCAAATTCGCAGCAAAAACTGAAAGAATATACACAAAAAAGGAATAAATAATTACAAAAAGCAGGTAAAATTGCTTTTACTCTCTAAAGCAGAAAAATAGCTGCGTTCACATTAGCAATACTTGCGTGCTAAACACCTTGCTATTTCAATAATTATTTCACCACTGCAAAGCTAGGTAAGTCGCAAAGCTGAATATCCAATTTTCTGCTACACTCATCACATATGCAATAAATAAGGAGATTAGGTGAAAATTTTATGGGTATTTTTCTTGCTATTATTACCTAAGCTATCCGTTGCAAAAACAATCACCTTAAGTAGGGGACATGACGCGACTGTGCAAAGTGTTTCAGAAAGCGTGCTATTAAAAGCCTATCAAGATTTAGGCATAAATTTAACGATTATTCATGCTCCCGTAGGCAGATCATTACTTTTAGCCAACAATGGGGAAGTAGACGGTGAAGTATCAAGAATAACCAATGTAGAAAATCAATATAAGAATCTTATCAGAGTGCCTGTTGCGATTAATTATGTCGACATTAGAATGTTTACTTATAATAAAAAGCTCTTGAGCCATGAAAAAAACATAAGTAGTTTTTACCGGATAGGCTGTATCAAAGGAGTTGTTCTCGTTGAGAAAATTATCTCAAAACTCAATGAAACATGTCATAGTTTAACAGGCTTTAAACAAGCAATTGATATGTTGAATAAAAATAAACTAGATGCGCTCATACTTCCTTTATCGGTCGGATTACATTTCAAAAAAATAGACTCTCAGTTTTTTCATAGTATTTATGGCAAAACATTAGGGAAAGAACCGTTATTTCATTATTTGCATAAAAAACATCATGAATTAGTGCCTAAGTTAACGCATATTTTAAATAACATGGCACTAGATATTAATGCTGAAAGTTATCGAGAAACAATCAATAAAACACTTGTTAACCCCTCTACCATTAGAAAATAACAAGAGGGTGTCATTATTTAATAAATGACTAACTTAGCGGCTAATCAAGACAACTGCTAGTTGATTCTCTTTTTACTAAACTGGGTATATAACGATGCTTAAAGTCATTTTTCGATGCAGAGTTATTACCAAACTCGATCGCTAACTTGGCAGCATTTTCAGCCATATTTTCAATAGGATAATGCATAGTCGTTAGCTTAGGTCTTGAATACTGCGACAATAATACATCATCAAAACCGATCACGGACACATCTTCGGGAATTCGAATACCATTATCTTCAAGTACGGAAATAGCGCCAATCGCCATTGCGTCATTATAAGCAAAAACAGCTGAAAAAGGTTTATTTAGCGAGAGTAACTGTTGCGCCGCCATTTCCCCTCCTTTTAGCGTAGGTTCATGATTTATTTCTTGAATAATGGCTTGCACTGAATTCGCATTTTCAATGGTTTCAACAAAACCTTTACGTCTTAAATTTGGATCTTCAATATCAAAATTACTGTTTAATAAAGCAAAGTTAGCATGACCTAACGCCAATAAATGCCGCGCGGCAATTTTTCCGCCTTCCATATTTTCTAACCATATACATCTTTCTTCAATACCGGGAATGATACGGTCAATAAAAATGATACCTGGCACTTTTTTACTCAATTCTATTAATGTCTCATCAGCAAGTTTTTTGCTATGTACCACCATAGATTCACATCTTTGCTCAATCAGTAGGTTAATAGCATTCAGTTCACTTTCACAACTAAAACCACCAGTACTCAATAGCATATGTTGTTTCTTATCACGTGCGATACGTTCAACACCATTTGCTAATGAAGCAAAGAACGGATCATTTAAGGCAGGAATGACGACGCCTAACGTGGTATTTTTTTTCTTTACTAAGGCACGCGCATTTGCATTAGGCGTGTAGCCAATCTCAGCCATCACTTTTAATACTTTATCCCGCGTTTTATTGCCAACTTTAGGCCCGTTATTTACCACACGAGAAACGGTTGCAATAGAGACGCCTGCAATACTGGCAACATCTTTTATTGTCGACAAGGGTAATCGTTTAACCTTTGCTGGGATATTTATATGACTAACTTAACGATTAATTAGATTGTGTTCAATAAAAATCAGTAGAATCGTTGCAAATAAAAATGTAAACGTTTACCCTTTTATAAAAAGTCCAAGTGAATAAACAAGATGACAAATATATTTGATCCAACTGAACATCCTCATCGTCGCTTTAATCCATTAACGGATGAGTGGGTATTGGTGTCGCCACACCGCGCTATACGCCCTTGGCAAGGGCAAATAGAATCAATAGAACAGATATGTCGTCCTAGTTATGACGAAAGTTGCTATTTGTGTCCGGGGAATACAAGAATTAATGGCGAAGTTAACAACCAATATAACTCGACTTATGTTTTTCAAAATGATTTTGCCGCTTTAAAAACGGATACTCCTAAAATCAGTTCAAACGATCCGCTTTTTAAGTTTTCCGTAGAACAAGGAGAAAGTCGTGTCATTTGTTTTTCACCAGATCATAGCAAAACACTGCCACAGTTAAGTCAGAACGAAATTAGCGCCATTATCAAAACCTGGATTCAACAATATCAAGCACTGGGTAAAACGTATTGCTCAGTTCAAATATTTGAAAATAAAGGCGCAATGATGGGCTGCTCAAATCCACATCCGCATGGACAAATTTGGGCTCAACAACAAATCCCCACATTAATTGCAAAGAAACAACGCGGACAACAAAAATATTTTCACGATTATCAACAACCGCTATTACTTGATTACGCCATTAAAGAGGCCAAAGCTGCGGAGCGAACAGTCGTTGAAAATGATGATTGGTTGGTGGTTGTTCCTTATTGGGCCGCTTGGCCATTTGAAACGATAGTGTTACCTAAATTCAATGTGCAGCGAATGGTAGATCTCACTTTAACCCAACAAACATCACTCGCGGATATTTTAAAGCAAATCACGATTCGTTATGACAATTTATTCAATTGCTCATTTCCTTATTCGATGGGGTGGCATGGTGCGCCATTTGATGACAAACCCCACCCAGAGTGGCAATTACACGCAAGTTTTTTACCGCCATTATTACGTTCATCCACAGTACGAAAATTTATGGTGGGTTATGAAATGATGGCGGAAGCACAGCGAGATTTAACGCCAGAGCAGGCCGTTGAAAAACTCAGAAATACCTCATCAGTACACTATTTAGAGGATGTGTAATGGATAGAAAAATATGGATTACCAAGGCTTTTACGCAACATTTTACCTCCACACCCGATATAATTTGTCATGCTCCTGGCCGAGTTAATTTAATTGGCGAACATACCGATTACAACGCTGGATTTGTGTTACCGGCAGCGATTAATTTTGGTACAGATATCGCCGCCAAAAAGCGTACAGATAACATAGTCCGTATTGTTGCCGTCGACTTAGATAGTGAAGTTATTGACTTTAACTTAGAGGAAATTTCATATAACCCAGACAGCATCTGGATAAATTATGTCGCTGGCACATTAAAAATATTACGTGAAGTTTTCCCACACTTTACTGGCGCAGAGCTTGTGGTAAGTGGCAATGTCCCTCAAGGGACGGGATTAAGTTCATCCGCAAGTTTTGAAATTGCCGTACTCAAAACTTTCGCACAACTTCATCACTTAGCACTAGATGGCGTCAAAGCCGCTTTAATTGGGCAGCAAGCTGAAAATACCTTTGTCGGATGTAACTGTGGCATTATGGATCAACTAGTCTCGGCCCTAGGTAAGCAATCACATGCGATGTTACTAGATTGCCAATCATTACGTTATCAATATGCCAATATTCCTGATAATTTAGCATTAATAATTGTCAATTCTAACGTTAAACGAGGCCTAGTTGACAGCGAATATAACACTCGCCGAGAGCAATGTGAGCAAGTTGCTAAGTACTTTAATAAGCCGACCTTACGAGCGGTTTCATTAGCGGATTTACAAGCTAATCAAGCAGAATTATCTCCAGTGTTGTTTCGAAGAGCCATGCATGTCATCACTGAAAATATTAGAACTGAAAAAGCTTTACAGGCATTAAACAATAATGACATGAAAATGATGAGCAAACTAATGCAAGACTCACATCTTTCCATGAAAAATGATTTTCAAATCACAACAACTGAAATAGATTACTTAGTAGAAATAGTTGCACAAGAGTTAGGGGAATATGGTGGAGTACGAATGACAGGAGGAGGCTTTGGTGGTTGTGTAGTGGCATTAGCACCCCATAAGATGACCCAACAGATCACCGAAAAAATCACTCGTTGTTACAAAGATAAAACCGGGTTAACTGCAGATATTTTTGTTTGTAGTACCACCAATGGCGCATTCTACGAGTAATCAAAAAAATTAATATATCTTAATATAATAAAAAACAGGTAGGTAGGAATAATGAATTTTGAAACTACACTAAGCACCCTAGATAGCGGTGTTTTTATGGTATATGTGGCAGGGCTACTCATCTTAGCCTTGTGGATTTCACGCAATGAAAAAAGTGAAGGAGCAAATACCGAAGATTACTTTCTTGCCAGTAAAGCACTTCCTTGGTGGGCAATTGGGGCGTCGTTAATCGCATCAAATATTTCAGCAGAGCAAATTATTGGTATGTCTGGTTCAGGTTATGCTTTAGGTATGGCCATTGCTTCATATGAATGGATGGCAGCAATTACTTTGATTTTAGTCGGTAAATACATGCTACCTATTTTCTTAGAAAATAAAATATTTACCATGCCGCAATACTTGCAACAAAGATATGATAATCGTGTTAAAACCGTTATGGCAATATTTTGGTTAGCGGTTTATATTTTTGTCAACCTTACCGCTGTTTTGTGGTTAGGTGGTTTAGCCATTGAAACAGTCGCAGGCGTTGATTGGATGTACGGTATGATATTTTTAGCCGTTTTTTCGATAGCTTATTCATTGTACGGTGGACTAAAAGCGGTTGCTTATACTGATATACTACAAGTAACCCTCCTGGTATTCGGTGGCTTATTTTTGAGCTATCTTGCCTTAGATGCGCTCGGTGCAGGCTCTGGTATTTTTGCGGGCTTTACTCGGATCACCACAGAAATACCTGGCCATTTCGATATGATTTTAAGCCCCGATCATCCAAATTATATGAGTTTACCTGGTCTTTCAGTGCTAATTGGTGGGATGTGGGTGATGAACTTCAGTTATTGGGGATTTAATCAATATATTATTCAACGAGCTTTAGCTGCTAAAAATATTAAAGAGGCACAAAAAGGGATCGCGTTTGCCGCCTATTTAAAATTACTTATGCCGTTAATTGTCGTTCTACCGGGTATTGCCGCCGTTATTTTACAACCTGACTTAACGACGCCCGATAAAGCTTACCCTTCAATGATGGCGTTAATGCCAGAAGGTATTAAAGGTCTTGTTTTTGCAGCCTTAGTGGCAGCAATCGTTTCTTCTTTAGCATCTATGACCAATAGTATTTCAACTATTTTCACTATGGATATTTATCATAAATTTAAGCCAAATCAATCAGAACGACACTATGTACGTATTGGACGAATTGCAGCTTTAGTTTCTCTTTGCATCGCATTAGTGGTTGCCGAGCCCTTACTCGGTAAGTTTGAGCAAGCGTTTCAGTATATTCAAGAATTTACCGGATTTTTTACTCCTGGCATTGTGGTGATATTTGTTATGGGAATGTTTTGGAAACGTACAACGTCCAACGGAGCCCTCGCTGCCGCAATCGGTTCAGCTGTTTTCTCATTAACGCTTAAATTTGCGTGGCCATCACTGCCATTTATGGATCGTGTTGGCTTAGTCTTTTTAATCTGTTTAGCATTATGTTACCTAGTTTCTTTACAAGGTAACACAGCTAATAGCGATAGCTGTGTTGATATCAAAAACATTAGCTTTTCAACGGAAAAAAGCTTCAATCTAGCGGCTCTTGGCGTAACATTGATTTTAATAGCCTTGTACGCGGCTTGGTGGTAATCAATCTAAAAAATGCGCGAATCCCTAATAAAGAATCGCGCATTTACCTAAAATTATAATCGGTAATTTTCTTTGAATATAACGAGGTTGAATAAATTTCACCACTGAAGAATTTTTGCCTTACTTTGTTGCTGAAGATTTTATGACATCGTTACATTCTTTAACCATTGCTCAAAAGCAAATCATTAACAGTGCTTTGGACAAACCTATTAAACTTGTTACTTTAACCAACGATAATGGTTTAACCGTCTCATTATCAAACTTGGGAGCAAGTATTTGGTCTGTCACAATACCTAGTCAGCACAACAACCAAGCTGATAAAGAATTAGTACTTAATTATCATAATGTTGCTGATTGGTCATCTAACCCATATTATTTTGGTGTGACAGTCGGGCGAGTAGCAAACCGGATCAGCCATGCTTGTTTTGCGCTTAATCGTAAAAAAATTAAATTATCAGCCAACGAAGGCGACAATCAATTACATGGTGGCCCCGAGGGAATAAGCAAAGCTTTTTGGTCATTTGAAAGCTTTGAAAAACCGAATACTGTCGGCGTTATTTATCGATATCACAGTCCAGATGGAGATCAAGGTTACCCTGGAAACATGGACATTGAAATAACTTATAGTTTGAACAATAGCAATGAGTTAACACTCAGCTATCAAGCAATTGCCGATCAAACCACCCCTATTAATTTAACGAACCATACTTATTGGAATATTGCCGGCACAACATCCCGTGATATTTTAGATCTAACACTTGAGTTACCTGCCGAACATATCCTAGCGCTAAATGAACAACAAATTCCAACAGGAGCGTTACTACCTGTAACCAATACGGCATTTGACTTTCGCCACAGTAAATCCATAGGTAAAGATATTGAAACGCTTGCTCATGGTTATGATCATTATTTTATTATCGATCGTAAAACCCGTGATTTAATAAAAGTTGCTGAATTATTCGATCCAAAGTCGGGCCTTACCATGGAGGTTTTATCGACAGAAAAAGGCCTTCAATTGTATAGCGGCAACTTTTTAACCAATAGCCATTTTGGCGGTGATGGTAAACCATTGAATAAATTCAAAGGTTTATGTATTGAAACTCATGGCTACCCCGATGCGGTTAACCATGCAAACTTCCCCAGTATTATTGTCGAAAAAGGAGACATTTACCGACAAACTACTCTCTTTAAATTTAGTCAATTTTAACCGGTTCTTTACCCTCAATAACATTTTATTCTGGGTTTACTTGAGTAAGGTTACAACTGCTTAATTAATAATTCAAAGCCGTATTTCAGTGCTTTTATAAAGATATCTGCATCAGTTTTATTAAAAACCATAGGAGGCTTAATTTTTAAAATATTATGAAATTTGCCTTCTGTACTAAGAATTATCTGTTGAGCTTTTAAACACTCAATCAGTTGTTCAGTGAACTCCGTCGCTGGCTCCTTACTCGTTCGATCAACGACTAATTCAACACCAATAAATAAACCAAGACCTCGGATATCACCAATAACCTCATATACTTGTTGTAATTTTTCTAACTCTTGTTGCAAGTATTTCCCTGTCTCAAGTGCATTGTCCATCAATTTTTCTTCTTGGATAACCTCTAAAACTGCCTGTCCAATAGCACATGAAACAGGATTACCCCCAAAGGTATTGAAATATTCCATACCAGTAACAAAAGCATCCGCTATAGCCTGTGTTGTGATCACTGCAGCCATTGGATGACCATTGCCGATAGGCTTACCTAAAGTAACAATATCTGGTACCACGTTTTGTGTTTCAAACGCCCACATATGGCTACCAACACGACCAAAACCTACCTGTACTTCATCTGCAATACAAACGCCACCTGCATCTCTAATCATTGAATACACAGATTGCAAATATCCAACTGGCATAATAATTTGTCCAGCAACCCCTTGTAGTGATTCACAAATAAACATCCCTGGCTTTTTATCTTGTGCACCAAGTCCAGTGATCACACGTTGTACATCTTCAGCATATGCCTGTGCACTAATGAGACTATTTCCGGTAAATTTTCCTCGATAGGGATCAGGTAACATGACTTGGTGCACATATTTTTTTGCTCCTTCTCCGCCTGGACCATCAAACTTATAGGGACTAGCATTAATACAGGCATTAGTATTACCATGATAGGCACCTTCGACGGTTAAGAGCTCTTCTGAACCGGTGTAATTTTTTGCCAATCGAAAAGCTAGCTCATTCGCTTCGCTCCCTGAATTAACAAACATACACACAGATAAAGGCTCTGGCATAGTTGCTAATAATTTCTCTGCATAAGTCACCAAGTTATCATGCAAAAAACGCGTATTCGTATTAAGTTTTGCCATTTGTGCTTGTCCAGCGGCAACCACTTTGGGATGGCAATGGCCTACATGACAAACGTTATTAACCATATCAAGGTAAGGAGTACCCAGTTCATCATATAGATATGTACCTTTTCCTCGGACAATTTTAAGCGGCTCTTTAAAACTAAGGCTTAATGTTTTACCTAGATGAGTTTCTCTAAAGGTTTTTATATCTTTTTTACTTTTCCCTGAGTCAGGATTTACATGACATGCCGCCTTTAGTTGACAAGTAATGGTAAAAATATGTTGTTGCTTGAAGTAACTAAGTAACTGCCAAGCGGGCGCTACTGAAACCGCTAAGTAGTCGTTATCGGGCTCTTTTTTCATGGCTAATGCTGCATTACACACACTGCTACACAATCTTAGTAGGATCAAACTCAGTAAAACATCGAATTCGTCGTTATTAAGTGGATACTCTTGATAAAAACCAACCACGACGCGTTTTAGGGTTTCAATTGGTTCAGCTTGTCCCATCATTGCATAAGCCGCTGTAACAGCGAGTTCATTGATAGAATGACTAAAAACCATATCGCCAAAATCAATCAACCCACAGATATTTTTAGGGTTAGTAATGTTATCGACTAAAAGATTATGATCATTTGCATCATTATGAATAACACTGCGTGGCAACTTCGCGAGAATCGGCATTGTCTGGGCTTGATAATTCATTAAACAGTCAGTGACAATTTTCTCTTGTTTTTTGTTGAGAAATTGTTTCTTTTGTTGGCAAATCGAAAAACCATGCGCTAGATCCCAGTCGAAATAACGGTAGGCGCCTGGATGTTGAAAATCAGCGAGCGCCGAAGTTACTGTTGCCATAAACTGCCCAAGGTTTTCCCATAACTCAGGCCCAACAGCTTCACAACTTGCTTGAGCGTAGAAATCACCTGTTAAATACGTAAGTACCCTTAAATAAAAGGTGTTATCGTCTTCGTCGTGAATTTCAGTAATGTAATAGCCATCTTCATTTTTTTGAGCCTGAGGAACAGGTAAGCCTTTCGCAGTTAAGTGCGCCATTGCACTGTTTTGCATTTCAAGCTCAACTTTTTTATCTGCTCCATTGGCAACTTTAATGACATAACGCTGTTGACCAGTATTTAATAAAAAATTTTGATCGCTATAACTTGCTAGAGGCGTTAACTCGCCTGCTAATTGATAGTGCTGCTTTAAATACGTTAATAAAGTATCCATTGTAAATGTTGGCTTTACTGAATTCATACTGATCTCTGTTGTGTAAGCTGATGCGAACCTCACTTTTTAGTAAGATTCACAACCATAAATACCTTAGTTAAGATTAATCGGCGATAAGGTAAAGCGATAACTTAAATCTGTCGCTTTAATGGAATATTTATCATGTACTAAACGCCCCCACGAGGTATCACCGCCTACCCCCATCTGCAAGTGATCGATATTTACTGTCGTTAAATCACGTCGAGGAACATCTATTGCGTGTTTCGTTGTTACCGGCACCAACCCAGATGCAGAAGCAGAGGCGTCACCTTTAGCAAAGTCAATATCAGCCTGTAAATAGGGCCATGCACTAACATTTAATAACTGCTCGCCTGCTGCTGTAAATCCGACACCGTTATCATTGGTGACCGTTAGCCAACGTACCTCAGTTTTATTGGCATTCTCTTGTGGACGAATATAGTGTTCAATTTGTTCATCTACTTTTGCTTTATACAATCCTACTTTTGCACCTGTTTTTCTATCCCAGTATGTCTCATGGGGTCCTCTACCGTACCAAGTTAAATTTTCAAATTGGCCTGGCATAACAAGTTGCATACCAAATCGAGGCAAGTTAGGTAACGTTTGACCATCGTCTAAATCAAGGGTTGAGGTAACTTGTAATTTGCCGTCTTTGGCAATCTCATAGTGTAAGCTAAATGAACCTGCAAAGTCCTTTGAACGGTAACGTGCTAACAACCCTGCATCGCTTACTTTTAAGCTAGTTAATGATAAACCTTGTTCTGCCGTTTGCCACATTGCAGCCCTGTTTTGCATATTATTACCTAAATCATTATCTGTAGGTGCACGCCAAAAATTAGGCTTTAAAGGTGCAAGCAACAGTTGTTCGTCATGATATTGATAAGCACTTAAATACCCGGTGTTTTTATCAAAAGTCGCCTTAAATTCATTTCCTGTGAAGTGGATAAATTGCCGATCTTTTGCTTGTATTAATTGTCCAGTCGCTGCAATGGTAAAAGGTGCTTGTTGTTCTTTGCTCTCAATAATAAATTGTTCAAAAGCAATTTCATGGCCGATAGGGAGTAAAGGTTGTTTATTCCTAATCACAGCACTTATCGTAATCACGTACTCTTTACTGTCATCAGTTAAAAGCTTACGAATAGGCAATGTTATCTTGCCTGTTTCACGGGGTGCGATAGCAGGCATAGATTGCTGGCCACTCGCTAGTTTTTCACCGTCTGCAGAAACCTGCCACTGTAATTGATATTCGCCGATATTGGTGAAGAAAAATTGGTTGTTAATTTCAAAAGTACCCGCTTTGGCATTTAAGGCGGTAAATTGAATATTTTGGTAAACCTTTTTTACTTCATATGCATGTGGGTGAGGTACACGATCTGGGTTGAATAAACCATTGTTTAAAAAGTTACCATCACTCGGTAATTCTGGATGAAAGTCTTTACCGTACGCATAGTATTTTTGACCATTATCATTAACATACTCCAATGATTGATCGACCCAGTCCCAGATAAAACCACCTTGTAATGAAGGATATTTTTCTATTGCTGCCCAATAATCTTTTAAATTGCCTACCGAATTTCCCATAGCATGAGCATATTCGATCATAATGCCAGGGCGATACGGATCAGACTCTGCATATTCAATTAAGCGTTCAATTGATGGATACATAGGCGCAAAAATATCAGTGTAATGCTCGGTACCAGCAGGTTCATATTGTACAGGGCGCGAATTATCGTTTTCTTTTAACCATTGGTAAGTTGCTTCGAAGACTTTACCTTCGCCAGCTTCATTACCAAGAGACCAAATAATAATAGAAGGGTGATTCTTATCACGCTCATACATACGACGAGTCCGTTCAATATGAGCAGGGATCCAGCTCTCTTCATTACCAATTTGTGTTGCTGGATTTGTTGCAAGCGGATGTGACTCAATATTTGCCTCGTCAATCACATATAGTCCATATTTATCCGTCAAATCATACCAATAAGGGTCGTTCGGATAATGGCTAGAACGCACAGCATTAATATTAAACTGTTTCATTAATTGAATATCACGTTCCATCGACGCTTTATCAACAACATGACCCGTGCGTGGATCCGTTTCATGGCGATCAACCCCTTTAATATAAATAGGCTGACCATTTACCAATAGTTGAGCATTTTTAATTTCAATATGACGAAAGCCAATATCATCTTTCACCGACTCTATTAACTGACCATTATGATCGAGAAGATTAATCACTAATGTATATAAGTTGGGGGTTTCTGCAGACCATAATGCAGGCTTGTCTAGCTCGCCTATTAACGAAATTTCCGTCGATTTTTTAGCAAAAAGTTGCACTTTTTTCTGACCACTAAGGACAGGTTTCATTCCATTTCTTGGATCTAGTAGTTTATATTCAATCTGAGAAACTTGCTTTTTATTTTGATAATTTTGAACGGTAACCGCTAAAGTAAATACACCTTGTGTAAAATTATTTATTAGACGTGGCTGAGCATGAAAATCGAAAATATGCTGCATTTTACTTGTAAATAAATAAACATCTCGTTCAATCCCCGATATTCGTAGCATATCCTGACTTTCTAAAAAGCTGGCATCGGTCCATCGTCTTATTTGAAAAGCTAAAAGATTGTCACCCGTTTGTATAAAGGGCGTTAAATCAAATTCAGCAGGTGTTTTTGCGCCTTGGCTAAAGCCCACTTTCTGTCCATTTAACCACACATCAAGCGATGACTTTGCTGCTCCTACATGTAAAAAGACTTTTTCCCCTCGCCACTGATCAGGTATGGTAAAGGTCTTCCGATAAGAGCCAATTGGATTATAGTCGGTAGGCACATTTGGCCACTTGGTAGTGAATGGAAACCTTTCATCTAAGTATATTGGGTAGCCATAACCTTCAATTTCCCAATTTCCCGGCACAGCAATTGTACCCCAATGACTATCATCAAACTCAGGTAAATAAAAGGATTTCGGTGCGCGTTTAGGTGTCTTTTTCCAGTCGAACGCCCATAAGCCATTCAGTAACATAAAGTTACTATTGAGTTCTTTTTGATCGATCAACGCGGCTTCTTCACTTTGAAATGGAAAAAGTGTTGCTCGTGGTTCAAGCTTATTAATTGCAAATACCGTATGGTCTCGCCATGGTTCTTTTAATTCACTTGCAACAACTATATTAACTAACAATAACAAGGATACTACTGCGAAAACTGGTTTTAATAACATTTTTATGCTCTTCTCAATCTTTATAGTATTTATACTACAATATATAATATAACAGACAAGAGAAAAATAGATATTTATTAAGCCTATTTCGTAATCACATGTAATTTAATGGTATTTTTATTATTAATGGGATAAAAATAAATGAATAATAAGTTAGTGCTGGAGTTAAGTAATTTACTCATTTATTATCAAAAGATTAAGTAAGCTTTCTCGGCTTTATTATAAATTCAAAGGGACCACATGCACGCTCGACATTTAAATTTAACTCAACAACTTGTCCATGAGCTTGGCCGAGCAATACTGAAAGGGAAATATAAAGTAGGCGATAAACTTCCTTCTGAAGCAGAGCTCGGTGAAATTTACGATATCAGCCGAAATGCTACTCGAGAAGCGGTAAAAATGTTAACGGCTAAAGGGTTGATTAATTCACGTCCCCGTAAAGGTATTCAAGTAGTTGAAAAGAACAAATGGAACTTGTTTGACACGGACGTACTCGGTTGGATTTTAGTAGGTAAACCTGATTTATATATGTTGCGTCATTTTTTACAGTTAAGGCAACCTGTTGAAGCACAAGCAGCATTTTTAGCAGCACATTATGCGACAAATGAAGACTATGAATCTATCGAACACGCTCTGTCAAATATGCAATTAGCTGAAGTTAATAATGATGCAGAAGCTACGCATCATTCTGATGTTGAATTTCATAAAGCCATTTTAAATGCAACACAAAACCCTTTCTTCATTCAATTAGAAAATTTTATTGAAACAGCATTACAAGTAAACTTACGCTACACAAATCGCATTAACCCAGTAACAGAACGTGAATACCAAGCACATGCCGATTTATTTGCGTCAATTAAAAATGGCGATGCCACTAAAGCATACAATTTCGCGATGAAAACACAATCAGCTACCTTAGCACTTGTTGATCAAGCAATTAAAAAGTTTGAAGCAAATCAATAGTGTAAAAACGGCTAAATTAAACTCATTAAGTAAAATTCAGCCCCCGACTTATAAAAAACAATGATTTAGCTATTTTTCCAGCGATAGCATGTATAAATGTGCTGCACTCCAACTAAAGTTTGTTGCTCCCTGCATTTCTCCTGTTTCAGGGTTATAATTTTCTCGAATTGGCTCGTTTAACACTAACCCTTGTGCATTATTAAACAGCTTATTAACCATAGTGTTTGCTTGCTTAGTGAAGCCGTAGTTGTTTAATGCTTCAATACCAAAATAGAATTGATCTAACCAAACACGGCCACGCCAATAAATATCTTTGTCATATGCAGGGTTTGTTAATGCTGCTGTTGGCATTGGAATTAGCGTATTAAATTGCTTTTCAGATAACATAGTTGCAACCACTTTATTTGCTTTTTCTGCAGAGGCAACTTCAGCCCAAAGCGGACTCCAACCTTCTGGCCCCATGCCACGATGTGTCAACAACTCACCCTGACACTCGAGTGGCTTCAAAGTTTTAGCACTTATTTGTAAGTCATAATAAAAACCAGTTTTTTGATCAAAAAAGCAATGATTGATCAAGCGAGTTAAGCTGTTTATATCTTTTAGCAAGTCATTTTTAAGTGACTCTTTGTTTAGTAAAGATGCCATCTCGGCTAATATTTTCTTTTCTTTCACCAAGTATGCATTTAACTCAACTGACTCTTGATCAATAGAAAAGCCAAGTAACTGACCTTGTCTGTCACGGTTTTCAAAAAACCTTACTTGCCAATCTTTTTTCGCTTTTGCTAAATTTCCTTGATAATGTTTTTGCGAATATGCGGTTAACTGGGTTTGATTAATAAAACCAAAGCGCGCCGCATTATCCATACCCGACTCCCAACCGGCGCCATGTTGAGCTCCAATGTCTAACTCTTTATAATCACCATTAGCCAGTACTTGCTCATAAAGTGCTAAACCTTGGCAAGACAACCATCCTTCATTAGCAGGCTGACAATGTTGTTTATATTTGTCATGACTTTTTCCGGTTACTTTCAAACTAAAACTGATATTGCCCTGTGCATCATTATGAAAACGATGTTTTGTTGCGCCATATTCAATTAATCCATTGTTATTATGGTCTCGATTTCGATACCACCAATCATGGTAATCTAATAAAGGTTCAAACATTTCTTTTACAAATGACAAATCTTGAGTTGTTTTATATATTTCCCAAACAGCCCAAGCGGCTAATGCGGGTTTGGTATTTCGTTCATTCCAATTGCCGCCGTCACCACTTCGCGCACTATCTTTGTTATAAAAAACAGCATCAATGACCATGCCATGATCTTGCGGACGAACTGGATCATTAGATTTGACCTGATAATCAAACATGGCTCTAATATTTTCTTTTGCCACTTCTGGGGCAAAATGCGCCATAGCAACTGCATGTTTCCAGCTATCCCATGCCCATACACCATTGAACCACCTTGCGGTGACTGAAGGCGTTACCCCATCATGTTTTAATTCACCAGCAGGGCTTCGCCAATTACCAATTAATGTTTCAATAGATTTGGCTGCGATATCTTGTTGTTTTTTATTTTCAATCAATTTAATACTGGTTAAGTATTGCTGCCAACGAATTGATGCATCTGATAAAAATTGTTCAGGGTTCACTAAAACTTTAGCGGTTAAATCCTCTCCAGACTTAGCTTCTTGTTCATTATGGTAATAGCTTTGCGTTGAATAAATAGTTTGATTTTCATTGGGTAATAAAGTCAGCGATGATTGGCTTGCATAAGACAACTGCTGCTGATCCAACGTTGTTTCGCTGTCAATTGAACGCTTAATAACATACTGAGAAGTTCCAGAAAACATCATGTTCCAAGTACTGCGAAGTCGTTCAAACTTAACCGTCACACCTTGTGCTGTTTTAGATAATTTACGTTGCCAACTCGAAAATTGCTCAGTCACTGATATTTCGGGCGTCCATTGCGATAATAATTCACCTGTCCATAACAAAGAAAGTTGTCTGGTTGTTGAGCTTAAATTATCGATTGAAGTGCTGACGAGTGCGGTTCGGTTTGACACAAATTGCAGGGTAAAAGTAACGTGGATATCTTCTCGACGATATTTCTGAACGAGCTTTCCAGGCAATGAATATTTTTCGTGGCTAAATGTTTGCCAGTCGATAACTTGACCATTTTCTTGATTGATCAGCGTTAGTTTTTCTAACTGCTGCGCGATAAATACTCCATATTCTTCTGCAATGACCATCGGGCCTGTAAAACCACCTAATTCACTATGATGAGTTGGTAACAAAAAGCCATGCCAACTACCAGCGTCAAATAACGGGTTATATTGTTGGTTACCATATTGGTCAAAATCTTGATGAGCAACCGGAGTGCCTGAACGATTAATCAAGTTTTTAAATTGATAATCTTCATCAAAAGCATGAACAGTACTCATTAAGAAAAGGGATAATCCCCCTATGAACCATCTATTTAACATAACGCCCTCTTTATTATTTATATCAAGTACTTATGGCAAAAATATTCACCCTCGCGATGAAACAATTTCGCGAACCCTTTTAAATATCCCATTTATACTATATATTTTACATTCTTCACATTTTTCGGGGAAAGTAAATGATTAAATCAATCGTTGTATTAGGTGGTGGTAGCGCAGGTTGGTTAACTGCATGCTTAATTGCCGCTAAACACGTTAACGAAAATTCTCCTTTTTCCGTAACCTTAGTTGAGTCTCCTAATATTCCAACCATAGGTGTAGGAGAAGGAACATGGCCAACCATGGTAAACACCTTACAACAAATTGGTATTAGTGAATTAACTTTTATACAACGTTGCGATGCTTCATTTAAACAAGCGTCGAAATTTGTAAATTGGGTGAACAATAAACCAGGCGATGAATACTATCATCCATTTACCCCGCCACAGTCATTTGATCAAATCAGTTTAGGGAGAGCTTGGCAACAACAATACTCTGATAAGCCTTTTGCAGAAACCGTTTGTTTACAAGCATTACTTTGTCAGCAAAAACGTGCTCCTAAACAACTTAACCTTGGCGATTTCAAGACGATAGAAAACTATGGCTATCATTTAAATGCCAGTAAATTTTCACAGCTATTAACAGAACATGGCACTGAAAAACTGAGCGTTAAACATATCCTTGATGATGTTATCGCGGTAAAAAGTAAGTCAAACGGTGATATTGCATCATTAACCACCAAAGAACACGGAGATATTAACGGAGATTTATTTATCGATTGCTCGGGTCAAGCAGCAGCATTAATAGGTAAACATTATCAAGTGCCTTTTATCAGCAAAAAAGAGGTATTGTTTATAGATAAAGCCATTACAGTGCAGGTTCCCTACCCTTGTGAAAAAGCGCCAGTAGAATCTGCCACCATATCAACGGCACAATCCGCGGGCTGGATATGGGATATTGGCTTACCTAATAGGCGAGGCGTTGGGCATGTATTTAGTACAAAATATACAACTATTGAAGCAGCTACAGCACAACTTAAATCATATTTAGCACAATCTGTAGATAACATTGAACAACTTACTTTTAGAACACTTGATATCAACCCTGGATATCGAGCAACCTTTTGGCATAAAAACTGTGTTGCAGTTGGCATGTCTTCTGGCTTTCTAGAGCCTCTAGAAGCATCAGCATTAGTCATGGTGGAACTCGCCGCTAAAACACTTGCCCTGCAAATGCCAGCGAGTCGTGAAGCAATGGATGTTATCGCCCGCCAGTACAACAAAAATATGACCTTTCGATGGCAACGTATTATCGACTTTTTAAAGTTACATTATGTACTGAGCAAACGAGGTGATAGTGATTTTTGGCGTGATAACCGAGACCCAGCAACAATACCTGATTCATTAAAAGAGTTACTGACCTTATGGCAATACCAACCGCCAGAAAACAACGGTTTTTTAAGTCCTTACGATCTATTTCCCGCAGCAAGTTATCAATATATTCTTTATGGAATGGGGTTTAATACTCAAGTGAACTGTCTGGGTAACGAAACGGAATTAGCTAAATTATCAAACAATGCGATTGAAAAAGTAAAATCAAGACAGAGAAAAATGCCTGCTTTATTACCAACAAACCGTGAAATATTGACACAAATTAATCAATTGAACCGTGAAATTACTATAGACATTACTCAAGAAAATTTACCAACAAGTCAACCATGGCAATACGTACCCAACAATCATCTATCAAAAGTAAGCCAACAATATCCGGTGTTTTTTAAGAAAACAACATCCGGCTATTCACCTATTTATTTAACCCATTTAACTGACCAAGGTAAGCTTCTTCACGCTGACGATATCAATAGAAAAAGATACCTTGAGAATACGAATGCAACTACGCTATTACCAGTTAACGATGATGAATTATTAGAGCCGGTAAAACTCGACATTAGATTAAATGATGACACGGCAATAAAAGTGACCGGCTTATATGTATTTCAACAAATAAAATGGCAACAATTTAAGTCATCGCAACAATGTTCAGCAAAGTTAACCGAGCTGGTCGAATTAACGATGTCCTCTTTGCAACATGTATCACGGCTAATCGCCAAGGAAAACAAAGCAAGAAATATTTAATAAAACTGGTATTGGCGATAGCTTATGTTTGAATACTTACATTTAGTTTAATTCTGTACGATGCTGATTTAACAATTGTGTTAATTGCGCTTTTGTTTCTAAAGTATCCTTATGATTTCCCCCTAACACTACCGTTCTTGCTTGCAGCGTTTGTCGAAAGAGTGCTTCAGCAAATTTCACCCTTGTTGTTTCCATAAATAGCTTTGCTAAGTAATGATTTGCCTCTAACACTTCAGGGTGTTCTGAGCCATAAACAAGTGTGGCAGCTTTGATAAGTTGGGTTAATAAGTTTTCAGCCTGAGGATATTGCCCGTTTGCTAACTTTGTTAAAGCGAGCCCTTTTAAACAAAAAAGGCTATAAGGATTACTGATGCCTGATTTATTTAACCACTGTTCATAACAAAGCTGATAATATTGCTCTGCTTGTTTGTAGTCTTGCTGGGTATAATAAAGATCACCTAAATTTTCAACTGAATATAATGTATGACGAAAATTTTCGCCAAAAAACTCTCTACGCTTCTGATAAACCTGAGTAAAAATGTCTTCCGCTTGAGCAAATTCTTTGTTATTTAAATAATAACTTCCTAAATTGTCCAAAGCACCTAAGGTATCTTTATGATCATCGCCATAAATAGTTTTACTGACATCAATAGTTTCTTTTATTATCGTCAAATCATCCATGCCGTATTTTAAATTATTTAACCGGCTAAAATTGAACAATAAACCTAAATAACCTTCATCTTTTTCTAACTGATTTTCTTTGTATATATCAAACCCTTTAGATAAGTGTTGTTCTGCGGGGGCTATTTTCCCTAAATCAATATAAATAAGACCTAATGTTTTATGAAGTAAGGCTTCTACATGAGCGGGATAGGTATTTTGAGTAGGATCATTTAATTTTTTTCCGGCATCGATAAGCACATCAAGTAATGAGACTTCTTTACCTTGAGCAACAAAAGGGCTACTCGCCGCTAATGTATCTGTTAAAAATTTTGAAATTGCCTTTGTTTTTTGACTTTGCAGTAAAGCAATATCGCGCTCTTTCGTCACTTGTTTCGCTTGAAACCAAGTCAGAATGCTAAATCCCATAAGCGCAATAACGGCAAAGCTTAACACTAATTTTTTTCTTTCTTGGTAGCGTTTAGAACGCTTAATAAATGCAAGTTCGTTATCATTTAGCGTGATAGCTTTACTTTTGATTAAACCTTGAGCGTCGAGCACCTTTTGTTTGGAGTTAAGTAGTGCGTCATTCGCTTTGTGATTATCCAACCAAAATTGACAATCTTCCGCGAGTTGTTCTCGTTTATGTAGGGCAACGCTATTGTTGTTTAACCATAATTTAATACGTTGCCAATGCTGCAATAAAGCTTCATGAGCAATACTAATAAATTGAATATTTTGAGCACTGTAACCCCGATCTTCTGTTGAATAACGGCGTTGTTCACCGGTGTTAGTTTGAATGAGGGTGACAAATAAGCGGGCATTAAGAAAATGTTGAATGAATTTTTTTTCATCAGGCTTTTTAAAAAAATTTATCGGGACTTTTCGAGCAGTAACATTGTGTTTGTTTTTGTGGTCAACTTGAATTAACGCATGAAGAATATTATCCCAGCAAGCTTGTACACTTTTAGGCAACTCATTAAATACTTTTTCAGCTTGCTGTGCGATTGCCCCTTCAATCCCCCCCATTTTACGGTAAGCGCTCAGTAATAATACATTCTCTCGATTACGTTGCTGGTATAACAAATCTAAGGTGTATTCTAATAGTGGCAATGCATCGGGATTTTTTACTGCTGCCGCGAGTAATATTTCGTCTAAGCGTTCTTCGGTTTTTTCGTCATACTCAAAACTTAATCCTGCAGCAATGGCTGGATTTCTGATCATTCTAGTTATTTCAACCGGCGTAGGGGCTTGTAAGTCGTATTGTTTTCCTTGATCTTTTAATTCATAAAAACCATTTACATCAAGGCACTCAGCATAAAAGTCATTTCTAAGTATTGCGATGAAAAGTAACTGTTGGCATTGCGCGAGTATAGTTAAACAATTCACTAAATTTTGTTTATTGGCTTTAGTTAAATCTTCATCCAATAAAAATCGTTCAAATTGATCAATAACAAGCAATTTATAATCTTTAACTTGTTGAGATTGTTCAAGCTTAACTTCTTCATTCTTTTCACTAGGAATATCTTTTAAGGCACTTTTTAGCGCGAAAGGATCGTCAGCAATTTGTGAGATTAATGTTGGCAATTCAATAGAGGTATGTATTAAGTTAAGTTTTACTAAGGCATGTACAAGGGTTGCTATTGGTGATTCATCAATACTTTGGCTAGGGCTTACTATATGATATTGAGTTACTCTTAATTGTGAAAATCCAGTGTGACTGTTTAAAAAAGGTAACACTCCAGCTCTTATTAATGATGATTTACCACTACCGCTTTTACCTAAAAGCAATAAAAAGTTATTTGCTCTATTAACACTCGTTTTTAACTGGGAGATGACATCAACAATCGCTTTGGTTCTCCCGAAATAAACGTTACTGTGATGCTGATGAAACGTACTTAGCCCTAAGTATGGCGAACCTTTTGTCCACTTTTGTAATGATTGTCTTTCAGACACCTGGTTAGCTGTTGTTGGAAATTCAACTTCCGCTATTATTTTATAACCGCGACGATAAATGGTCTCAATATAACTGGGGTTTTTAGCATTACAACCAAGTTTTTTTCGTAACCCTGCAATACATTTTTGTACCGGTGCATCACCGTAAAAGGTACCGGACCAACAGGCAATTAATAATTGTTCTGCGCTAACCGTTTCGCCTATATGTTGGCAAAGGTAAATGAGAACATCCATCATTTTTGGTTCAATGACAAAGCGCTCACCTGCTTTTATCAGTTGGTTAGAATCGCCGTCAACTGACCATGCCCCTAAAACAAAAGTACGAGATAGATCTGATTGCTCTTTAGTCCTTTTAGAGTCCACTCATTTCCTACCTTTTATTTAGAATAATGATAAATTTTTCCTAAAGCTTATAGTATAAGTTCAGGTTATGCCAATCAATGTCTATCTAAAAACAAAACTAAGCAACTGAATTTAATAGTTTTTATTAAAAACATTGAAATGGTAAGGAAACCGTAAGTCTTTTCTTCATTTTTTAAACAATAATGCTACGACATGGAGTAACCACTGAATATTAATACTTAGTATTTAACGTCGAAGGAGAAAATGATGAACTATACAACCAAACTATTGACAATAATTAGCCTAATGATTTTTCAAGCTTTAGCTAGTGCGAACAATATTAATGAGCATACTGTAAAAAGTAGTGAAAAATGGAGTTTTTCTAAAGAGTTAAAAGCACAGTTTGTTAAAAAAGAAAATGCTAATTACCTTGTTGTTAGTAATAAAAACAACGAAGTTATTGCTAAAAAGCTAATTCCAAGAGCTAAAAATTTATCTAACATCACTTGGTCGAGTAGCGATCAGTACTTAACATATACTGACAACGATCGAAGTTTATGGCTATTTAATATCGAAGAAAGCTCAGTAACGCTTATTGAACATAACCTGCTCAGCCAAACCCCTTTAAAATTTAATGCACAATGGTCACCAAATGGTCAATGGATGCAGTATATATCTAAAAACAACTCGCGATACCCAGCAAAAGTATATTCTTTACAACGAAAACGCTCTTACTTTGTACCTATTGCTTCAAATCTAATTTCTGATATTGCGTGGCATAGAGATAATAATGAATTAGTGATTAATGTTGAGCAACCAATACAATCACAACCTAAAATGTCGTTACTTGATATCAAGATGACCGTTAAATCTGGTACACAAGTAGTCCAACTTTATTAAAATATTATAAAAATTTAATTAGTTAGATTTTAGCGTCTAAGCAATTAATTAACTAAGGTATCAATAAAAAAACCCCTTAGAATCAACTAAGGGGCGACAGTGTTATAAAAACATAGTCAAGGAAATTCCTATTAAATCAGTTGCTCTATTTGCGCTGATTGACCCAGTGTTGCAAGTTTATCTAACCATTGTTGAGCAATTTCAGGTTGACTCGGTGCGGCATGAACACCTGCTGGAATATCGCCAGCTATCACAGCTTCTATGCCAAGCGCTACTGTAATAGACACTAAACGTGCCATTGCTTGCCCATTTCTATTACCGGCAGCGTCCATATAATAACGTTGATGCCAAATGGTGTTACCTGCTCGTTTTGCTTCAAGCTCAACAGACATAACGACACGGTCTGGTTCACCTTCTTCATAGCTATGCATGTCTTCTAAGTCCTTACTAATAGCTTCCATTTCTGCTAAACCAGCTTCGCCCTGTAAGTCACCTACTTGATCAAATAAATATTGCCACGCTTGTGACCAACCATTTAATCGTAAGGTGCCACGAACAAATTCTTCAATTTGCCACTCAGGTTCAAACTCATATTGCTCAACAAAAGGAAGAGAATCTCGGTTTGGATATGCTTGGAATGTTTCATTAACTGCACTAATGTGAATATCTTTTAATGCTTCCCATGGGCCTTTGGAAGTTTTTACAACCCCATTTTCTAGCCATTTTGCAGGCGATGTTAATGCTTTAAGTACGCCTAAAGGTGACCAGCTGAATTTATATTTGAAGTCATTTGCAACTTTAGGAAAGCCACCACAATAAGAACGAAAGTACAGTTTTGATTCCGTATTACATGCGTCACTTGCTTTAAAACGTGCGACTAATAAATGCGCAAATAAGTGATCAATACCTGGATCTAAACCAATTTCATTGATAAAAGTTAAGCCTTTCGCTTTTGCTTGTTGATCAAGCGCTTTCATTTCCGGAGAAATATAGCTGCTTGAAACAAAATGAGCCGATTTTTCTAAACAAAGCTGTGCTACTTCAACATGCATATTCGCCGGTAGCATGGATACCAAAATATCACCCGATTTCACTTTTTCAGCTAATGCAGGCCAATCTAATTGTTTCAATTCGCAGTGAATTTTAGCTTCGTTTAACATCGTTTGTGCTTTATCAATACGACGGTTCCACACCACTAAGTTATGTGAGGAGTTTGCTAAATATTTAATTCCTGGTGTGGCAGATAGCCCAACACCAAGCCAATGTATGGTGGATTTCATAAAAGGTACTCTTATAAATTTTTCGTTTTTTGATGATAAATATCGAGTGCTTGTTGCCAAACAGGTCGACTCAAATCATCTAACCTTGCTAAATAGGGCACTAATTGTTGGCCAAAATCTTCACTACTTTCTTTCGGTAATAACGACGGTAAATGATCAATCGCAATTAAGTGCAAATTATTTGGCTGCGGTATTACCTCTATTGTCGGTTCATTAAACGTGGTGCAATGGTCATAAATCCGAATAGGGTTATAATCACCATAAGGATCACAGCTAACATCACAAATAACGCTTAGAGTACGTTCAGCCGTATCAAGTGAGGTGTATGTTACAAACGGCGGTAGGTCTCGATTCACTAAAACACAGTTTACTAATACATCTGCATTGTTCACTTGCGCAAATGGACCACCAACCATCGTTTCTTCCATATCCCATTCAATGGTGTTTATTTGTAACGCTTTTGCTAAACCAATAGCGCCGGAGCCGCTTCGCCCTTTAGCGCCTATGACCATCATTGTTGGTTTAGTCGCGCACTGAGCAAGCAATATTGAGACCTCGCGAATCAACTGTGCTTGATCAGGAAAAGAACTGACGGGTGATAAGGCAGTTTTTCCCAGTTGTTTATTCGCCCAAGTCCATATCCCAAGTGCTGCGCCAGCAAAACCAGCCCAATAACCAAAGGCTGCAATGCGACATTGATTTTCGTCCACTAAAAATTCCAAATCATATAAGGCACCATCACCTTGTTTAAAACGAGATAAAATGTCACTAGCGCCTGTTTGCTCTTTATAAGCATGAGCGAAATAAATATGTTTATGAACCAAAGGAAAATTGTCTTCTGGTAATTCTTTTAGCCCTAAAATAAAAGCACTGTTGGGTGCTTGTGGCCAGCTTCCTTGTGCGACAATGTCACACCCCACTTTTCGGTACTTTTCGGGATCGAAAATATTTTGCTCACTTCGCTCAACTGACACTTTAAAGCCTGATTCAATTAATGTTTTAGCGCCTGAGGGGGTAAGTGCAGTGCGTTGTTCTTGTGGTTTTGTTTCGGCACGTAACCAAATATGCGTCTGACTCATAAAAATTACTACTTCTTGTTCAATGAATTCAAAAACAAAGTAAAAGTCAGTTAGCGTTTTTATTAAAAACAACTAACTGACTCAGCATCATATAAATTCTAAATTTAGAAATTGCCTCGAATACCGACCGAATATCTAGGTCCCGTTTCGGTCACAGTTAACGTTTGGTTAGCATATTCTGCGTTTTTAATATAAAGCTCGTTGGTTATGTTAATTCCTTCGAAAAATACCGTTAAGTTTTCAGTGAGATCATAACTACCACTAATATCTACTTGTTTATAATCATCGACATAGTGACCATCGCGCCATGATTGCGGTTTAGATTGCATAAAACGGTCACGATTGTTGTAGGCAATCCTAAATTGAATCTCATCTTTCTCATAAAATAAGATTAAGTTTTGAGAATCACTTAAACCAATTAACGGTAGTTTTGCTCCGCCTTCATCAGCCGTTGATTCACTATCAACAAAGGTCATGTTTGCAATAACACCTAAGCCGTTAAAAGGTGATGGCAACTCAGTAAACATATGCTGAACAGCAATTTCAAAACCATCAATTTTGGTATTATCTTCATTAATAGGGCGCGACATTTTATATGTGTATGTACCACTTGGTACCGTCACAGTTTCTTCTGTTTCACCTGAACCTAAATACCCATCTACATCTTTGGTAAATCCAGCAATTGCGGCATAGCTGCCTTCTTGGTAATACCATTCAAGTGAGAAGTCATAATTGGTTGATTCAAATGGATTAAGTTTTGGATTGGAGCCTGAACCAAATAATTGATCTGTAGGACCATCACCGTAGTTAGCAAGCGGTGACATTTCAGACAACTCTGGACGCGTTAAACTTTTCGACCAAGCAAAACGTGCTATGACTTCATCGGTAATTTCAAGTTTACCATTTAAGCTTGGCAACACATTACTATAGCTATGACCAATCTCCACAGAGACATAATCATCAGAAGTAATAGCACGTACTTCGCCAGGCTTCTCATTAGACTCGACCAAGTTTAAAAGCGCTACTTGATTGCCTTTTGAAGTACTGTCAGTTTTCACATAACGAACGCCCGCCACTACTGACCAAGGCATTTCATTAACGTCTCCTTCAAAATAGAAGTCGGTGTACAGTGACATAAGTTCTTCATTTACATCATAGGCTGTCGGATCATCGACAATAGCAAAACCCGCACGGGTAAAAATATCACGTGCAACGTCTGGATCATCTAACTGGGCAATTGCTTCTTCTGTTCCTAAAAAGGCAAATAAATCATCTGAATTTAACGTTGGCCAAAATTCAGTAGGGCTCCCTGAGCCGCCCGATAAAAAGCCATCGGCATTGTATGTCGTTAACATACCGGCGGGTAACGGAATACGCGTGCTGTTATCGGCATAAATCCACGGCAATGGATTCTCTGTTTCAGCATAGGTTGAGCCTAATGTACGATCAGAATAATGCACGCCAAAGCCAACTTTCACTAATGCGCCCATTTCTACGAAGTAATCATTGTCGATTTTAGCTTCAAGTACTTCATCTTCTACCCGAGTACCTTGTAAAGATGCCCAACCAGCAGTTAAAACGTCACCATCTTTAAAGTTTTCAAAGGTCATAGTAGGCACTAGATCCCCTGATGTACGGTCATAGTTATATTCACCTGGACGACCAGCAACCACATCCGACCATCCTTTACCGGGATCATGCTCCGCTTTAGAGGTATTGATGTCTGCTGTTAATCCCCAGTTTTCATTAATTTGCCAATCGAGATTTAAGCCAAACGCTTTTAATTTATTATCCGCATCAGATTGACGTACTAAAGTTTCGATATAACTATCAACAAAATCAGCTTTTACTAAGGTGTTATTTTCATCGATAACAGGGTTTCTTACGTTGCCCGTTTCAAACCACATTGGGAAAACATCTTGACGATATTGCACATTAAAATCTGAGTACAATGCATCAGCAGTAACGGTAACATTTTTGCTGGGTTTATATTGTAAGACTAACGTGCCACTGTTTCTCTCTCGCGTTTCTGTTTGGGCAATTTGATCAAAGTTTTGAGGGAAGTATATTTCACCAAAATTTTGACCGTCTAAATCACTTTCTGTTTTATAGTAATATGCGGTATTAGCTTGGTCGTAACGACTTTCTCGTTTGTAATGCGAAAACGATGCGAGCACACCAAACTTGTCATCATCAAAGGTATTACTGACAAGACCAGAAAATTGCGGGCTCATTTTGCCCGTCATATCATCATATAAACCTTTAATGCTCCCTACAGCTTTAAAGCCAGGAAAGTCCATCGGTTTAACCGTACTTATATCAACCGTAGCACCAATAGCCCCTTCTTGGAGGGAAGCATTTTGAGTTTTATAAACTTCAGCACCATTGATTAATTCAGAAGCAAGTACATCAAAACTAAAAGCACGTCCACCACTTGTTGTTGCTAAAGTACGACCATTAAGTAATACCGAATTGAATTCTGGTCCCATGCCTCGAACGGTGATAAGTTGCCCTTCACCACCGCTTCGGTCAATTGAAACACCGGTTATTCGTTGTAAAGATTCAGCTACGTTTTGATCCGGAAATTTACCAATGTCTTCCGCAGAAATAGCGTCTACCACATTGCTCGAATCCTGCTTGATCCCCACAGAATTGATTAAACTGCCACGGATACCAGTGACAGTGATAACCTCAGTGTCATGGTCGGCTTCATTTTCTTCATTTGTAGTTTCACTCGCCCATGTAATTCCTGATACCCCAAGATTTAGCATGAGTAGAGATGATATATAGCTGAGTTTGAATTTTTTACCGTTTTTCATACCTATTCCCCATTTTTCATGTCAATAAAACGCATGTCTTAATGCATACTTATACTACTATCGTATTTATAGTATAAATCAGATAATAGTATTTTTATTCAGTGAATGTAAAGAGTGAATAGTAAATAATCATTTCCTAGCTATAAAAACGTAGAGGGGTTTTAGGTACTTATGGCTCAAGCAAAGCATTAATTCAGAGGGATGTTGATATAGAAAATAATAAACTATTGTTTATGTAAATTTTAAATTTTGCGCCTCTTTTATCAAAAGTGGTTAGGTTAGTAGATTTATTTATTACTAATAAAAAGTAAAATTTACTGCACAAAACAAAGACAAAAATTCGATTTTCGATGAGGTATCTGCAGGTCATCACACAAGTGAGCGCATAATATAATTTCATTTTTATTAAACTAATTGCTCACTTTCATCGTATAACTGATAAAACTCAATATAGATTTATTATGTTATTCAATTTAATCGCATTTAATGCTTCTTGGTTAGGGTTAGTCTTGGTGGGAAATGCTGCTATTCCTATAGTATCTCTATGGCTTTTATTTCATATATATTCATCTAAACAGCGAATTGCTGAACTTAAATTAATTTTCTCCGTGACAATTGTTGGCGTATGTTTAGATACCATTTTAGTCGCTTTTGGAGTATTCACATTTAGTGATCATTTTATCTTACCATTGTGGTTAATCATGTTATGGGCAGCTTTTTCTGGCACTGTTGCACATAGTTTAAATTTTTTAACGGCGAATAAACGATTACAATTTGTTATTGGCTTCATCTTTCCGCCATTTAGTTATTTAGCAGGCGCTTCATTATCAAGAGTAGAATTAGGCTACCAAACCTTAACTACTTATTTGATCTTAGCGCCACTGTGGGGATGTTTATTCGTTTTTATTTATTTACTGAAAAATGCTTTTTATCTTGGGGAGGCGACAGAATGATTCGCCTGTTTTTATTAATACTTCTCTGCTCATCTAACACCTTAAATGCCAAAAAAAATCATTTACCTTTTAAGTTAACGGAAAACTTAACAACAGAAATGATCGAGTCAGAATATAAAAAAATAGGTAGTGCATTATTCAGTGTACTTTTTTGGGATATTTATAACAGTACTTTATATACCGAGTCAGGAAAATTCATTGAAGGAAGCGCACAACAAACAATTGTTTTTAAAATTGACTATTTTAAAGATATTACCCGTGACGACTTAATAGAACATACCGTTGAGCAATGGCAACATCTTAAAATTCATGAAAATGAATACCTACATTTCTTGCCAGAATTAGCTGAGGTTTGGCCAAATATATCAGCGGGGGATTCACTCACTTTATTGATTCAAAATCAAAATTCACGCTTTTATTTTAATGGTAATTTTATCGGTAGTATAGAAGAACACTCGTTCGGCTCCTTGTTCTTATCGATATGGTTATCGCCACAAACAAGCCAAAAAACACTTAGAAGTAAACTGCTTGGAGAAATTAAATAATGAACCGTTTATACAATATTCCATTGTTTTTTATAGTCTTTTTTTTAATATCAAGTTGCTCTACAGCTATCACCGATTACCAAAACAGTAATCCACCCTTTGACATTAAAAGTTACTTTAACGGTGAAGTTATTGCGTGGGGTATCGTTCAAGACTATAACAATAAAGTAAACAGAAGATTCTGTGTTGAGATAAAAGGAGATTGGCAAGGAAATACAGGAATTTTAGCTGAAACCTTTTATTTTAATGATGGCGAAGTTTCTTATCGAAATTGGCAGTTAACCAAAAAAGCTGATGGCACTTATCGAGGAACCGCTGAAGATGTAGAAGGAATAGCAATAGGTAAACAAAATGGCTTTGCTTTTCAATTTAATTACACCTTAAATCTTACACTTGATAATAAAACCTACCAAGTTGCGATGGATGATTGGATGTACCAAATCGACGAACATAAAGTGATGAATAAAACATCCATGAAAAAATTTGGTGTAGAAGTGGCAAACATCACGTTATTTTTTGATAAAGAACTCCCTGTAAAACAATGTCAAAAATAATCCTATTATTTTTGAATTAGATGGCTAAGTGCCGATTCAATGATTGGGTATTTAAACTTAAAGCCATTCTTTTGCAATTTATTTGGCACAACATGTTGACCAAAAAGTAAAAGGTCTGCCATTTCACCAAAGATTACTTTTAATATAAACGCAGGTGTTGTTATCAAACTAGGCCTATTTAATACTTTTGCTAATGTAGAAGTAAATACTTGGTTACTCACTGGATTCGGTGCCGTGATATTAACCGCCCCCTCTAACGTAGGTGTATTTTGAATAAATATAATAGCCGCGATTACATCCTCAATATGAATCCAAGACATCACTTGCTTACCATGACTAATTTTACCACCTAATCCTAATTTAAATGGCAATAACATTTTAGCTAAAGCGCCGCCTTTTTTAGCTAATACAATGCCCGTTCTCAAGATTGCAACACGAGTTTTTGACGATTTAGCTAACAGCGCAAAATGCTCCCAAGTGTTGCAAACACGATGAGTAAACTCTGGATGAAATTGCTGAAAATTTTCATCAATAACGTCATTATCTTGCCTGCCATACATCCCTATTGCACTGCCAGAAATGAATAAGCTAGGTGGATTTTTTGCTTGCTGAATATATGTGCTTATTTTTTCAGTAATATCCCAACGGCTCTTACATATTTTATTTTTTTGACTATAGGACCAACGTTTATCAGCAATCGGCTCTCCTGCTAAATTAATAATCGTGTCTTGGTTTTCTATATCCTCTAAAGAAAGGGAGCTAATTAACTTTATGTTTGCATTTAATAATTTTGAGGCTTTTTTAATATCTCTCGTCAAAACAGTAATCTGATCATTTTCAGTATTTAATGCATTAATCAAAGAACGACCAATAAGACCAGTACCACCAGTAATAAGTATGTTCATTTTATTCCTCTTACTTGTCGTTAAATACCCAAATTATTTTGTATTGTTAACTTAAATAATACGAATTTTTTTACGGTAGGGATCAGCAAAATAATTAAATATTTTTTTATTAATTTCTTGTGATCTCTGTTTGTTTTTTCGCCGTAGATTTCTCAGTAACATTAATTGAGAGAGCTAACATGAAATATTCAAAAATTATAAGCGTAACCCTTTTAAGTATGATGTTTTTGCAAGGTTGTAATGATGACGACAACAAAGTAATTGTAGAAGAATCAGAAGAAATTGCTGTCACTACAATTGTTGATGCTGCTGTGAGCAATGGTAACTTCACTACGTTAGTAGCCGCATTGCAAGCAACAGGATTAGACAACACATTAGCAGACACGAATAGCAGTTTCACAGTATTTGCCCCAACAGACGATGCATTCGCATTACTAGGACAAGAAACTATCGATGCGCTACTAGCTGATACCGATACGTTATCTGACATTCTTACTTATCATGTAATTGGTAGTGAAGTTGATGCTGAAACAGCCATTGGTTTAGCTGGCACAACGGTTGAAATGGTTAATGGTGATTTTATTGGTTTATCACTGGATGGTAGTCATTTATTAGTAAATACCGTGACAGTAACCACAGCAGATATTCAAACAGATAACGGTATTATTCATGTCATTGATGCGGTGCTTCTGCCACCTGAAGATATGATGGATCCCACGCTAAACATTGTTGAAACAGCTGTTGCCAATGGTAGTTTCACCACACTGGTTGCGGCTCTGCAAGCAACAGATTTAGATATTGTGCTCGCGGATGAAAGTACAATGTTTACTGTTTTTGCACCAACTGATGACGCCTTTGCACTGATAGGTGAAGAAACGATTACTACTTTGTTAGAAAACCCAGATGTACTTTCAAATATATTATTACAACATGTCATTGCTGGTAGTGCTGTCGACTCAGTAACCGCTTATTCATTAAATGGTACTATGGTTGAAACCGCTTCAATGGCAACAATTCCTTTAGCTATTAATTCAGCAACTGACATGCTGATGTTTGGTGGTGCCAATATCATCATGAAAGATATTTACACAACCAATGGTGTTATCCATGTAATAGATGCTGTGGTAGTCGGGGACGTTGAAGTGCCAGCCCCAGCAATGAGTTTAGTCGATGTAGCAGTCAATAATGGCAACTTCACAACACTTGTTGCTGCATTGCAATCAACCGGTTTAGACACAACACTAGCCGATTTAGACACTGATTTTACTGTATTTGCGCCGACAGACGCAGCATTTGCAAAGTTACCAGAAGGTACGTTAGATAGCTTAACGGCTGATCAATTAACCAATATTTTGCTTTATCATGTGCTACCTGGAAAAGTGATGTCTGATGCAGCAATTACCCTTGCACAATCTTCAGATAACATGGTTGAAGTTGCCAATGGAGACAAGGTTTCACTTTCATTTGTCGACTCTATGTTATTTGTTAACGGGGCATTGATAAGTACTGCAGACGTGATGGCTGATAATGGCACGATTCACGTCATTGATAACGTTATTTTACCACCAGCAATGATGGAAACTCCAACACAAAACATTGTTGAAGTTGCATTATCGGACCCTGACAACTTTTCAACGCTTGTTACAGCTCTAACTGCGGCAGATTTGGTAACAACATTATCAAATGAAGAGGCAATGTTCACCGTATTTGCTCCAACTAATAATGCTTTTGCAGCGATCGACCCTGATGCTTTATCAGCCTTATTAGCTGATACAGAAGCATTAACCAATGTATTACTAACTCATGTTATCGGCGGTGCAACTTTAAGTTCATTAGATGCTTACGCTGCTAATGGTAAAATGTTAACAACGGCTTCAGGCGAAACGATTGAAGTTATGATTAATGCAGAAACTGGCATGTTAATGATTGGCGGTGCACATGTCTTCATTTCTGACATCTATACCACTAATGGCGTTATCCATGTTATTGACACGGTGATCCTTAATTAACCAACAAACTCCCTTTCCACAATGCATACCATTTAATTGTACTGCATGGTTTTTGCCCCTGTCTTCAGGGGCTTTTTTTATCTTAAACTGATCAAGTATCTACGCTTGTTCGTATATCAATACATAGTTAAAAAAGAATATACTTATGAAAGCTGTAAACTCAAGATTACCTATTTTCCCTTTACCGGTATTTTTATTACCCAATGGCATCACGCGCTTAAGAATTTTTGAACCCCGTTATTTAAAATTGGTAAAAATAGCCTCCACAGAACAAGGGTTTATTATTTTATTAAACGCTAAATCATCATCTTTAACTGAAATAAAGTGGGGAAGCTGGGTCGATATCATCAACTTTGATGAAGGTGAAGATGGCGTATTGGAAATTGACGTTCAGTGTAAGTCTTTAGTAGAGATTTTATCCATTGAAAACGAGAAAGAACAATTAAATTTTGGCTGTGTTAAAGAAAAATCGCACTGGTCTCAAAAAGTTAATCATATAAAACTTAGCGAACTTTCTTCATCACTAGAAGACGTTTTTAAAAACAATATCATGCTTAATACTCTTTACAATGAAAAGCCAACCCATAACGCTAGTTGGGTAGTGGCAAGATGGTTAGAACTTTTACCTATTAATTTAGCAATTAAAAATACCTTTATTAACGATCATTCTTATCAAGATGCAGAAAACTTTGTTCACGCTATTATTCTCAATGATTAGCCGCATCATCTTAATTACAAAAAAAATAGAATTAAAGTGATCTACTTTAAATTTTAACCCGTATAACTAACCATGTTTTAACCTAGTACTCGGTGATAAAGCGATGCAAACCCACTTGCTAAGCAAAGTGACAAATGCTAAATCTAGTAAAATGTCAGATAAAATAAATCATCCTCAGCTTTGCGAATGGCTTAATGCCGTAGCAATATCACGAGACAAAAAAGCGTTTACGCTATTGTTTAAGTTTTTTGGTCCTAAAATTCATGGCATAGCTCGCGGAAAGTTTACTAATGAAGCGCAAGCTAGCGAAGTAGTTCAAGAAACAATGAGTAATGTTTGGCGAAAAGCTCATTTGTTTGATAAAGACAAAGGTGCTGCTACTACGTGGGTTTATACGGTTATGCGTAATGTAACTTTTGATATGTTGCGCAAAATTAAAGGTAATAGAGAAGATAACCTTAGTGAAGACATTTGGCCACTTGCAGAAAGTATGGTGGGTAACGATGAATCATTTGATGATCATCTTGAAAATAAGCAATTGCTTACCGTTATAGAAAAGCTACCTGAAGCTCAGCAACAAGTAGTAAAAGGTTTCTATTTTAAGGAAATGTCTCAAGAGCAACTCGCCGAACATCTCAAATTACCGCTTGGAACAATAAAATCTCGTTTGCGTTTAGCATTAGCAAAACTCAAAGTGCAGTTAGGAGAAAAAAATGATTAAACATCACCCTAAACTTGAGCTGATACAGGCCTTTGTTGACGGCGATTTACCAGCGTCATTATCAGCAGGTATAGCCATGCATGCTGAAATGTGTCCGCAATGCCAAGAAAAAATTGTCCTATTAACAGAGCATGCTGCTGAAGTTAGTTTCGAGGAAGGCTTCCTTGATAAATTTATTGTTGATGATAGCTCAAATAATGACATTGATTTTGAAGCGATGGCTAACCTTATTTCACAGTCAGATGATATTGCTATTTCAGAACCCATATTAGACAAATCAATTGTGTTTAATGATACAACTTATCAATTACCTAAAGTCCTGAATAATATGACAATAGGTAATACAATCAATATAGGCAAATTATCGAGAGCACGATTACAGTTAGATGAAAATGAAATTCACACCAGCCTATTAGAAATAAAACCTGGTGGCGGTGTACCTGAACATACCCATAAAGGATTTGAATTAACCCTATTGTTAGACGGCTCTTTTCATGATGAAAAAGGTGAATATACAAAAGGTGACTTCATTATGCTCGATAGTTCACACCAGCATCATCCAGTTTCAAACAACGGATGCCTTTGTTATACCGTAGCTAATGACGCTTTACACTTTACCCAAGGCATTAATAAATTACTGAACCCAATCGGCGCATTAATTTATTAATAACAAAAATAATAGGTGTACTTATGATTCATACCGTTGATAAAAAAGACTTACACATTGGTATTAGTGCGTGCTTAGTAGGAGAAAAAGTACGCTTTGACGCCAGTAATAAGCCCTCTAACTTTTGTATAAATGAATTGGGACAACATGCAACATTTAAATCCTTTTGTCCCGAAGTTGCGATTGGATTACCTATTCCACGCCCCACTATTCGACAAATAAAGCGTGATGATGTCATAAGTGTATCTCGACCAGATGGCTCTGGCGATGTCACTGAAGCACTAAGTGCCTACGGTAAAAAAGTGGCGTCTATGACACAAAACTTAAGTGGTTACGTATTTTGTGCAAAGAGTCCAAGTTGTGGAATGGAACGTGTAAAGCAATATAGTCCTGAAGGTAACTCATTAAAATCTGATGGCGTAGGTGTTTTCGCCAAAGAGATCATGGAGGCTAATCCATTATTACCTTGTGAAGAAAATGGCCGCTTAAACGACCCTATTATTCGCGAAAACTTTGTTGCTAGAGTTTATGCCTATAAACATTGGCAAACAGTTGAAGCCTCAGGTTTAACAAAGCATAAGTTAACCACTTTCCATAGCCAATATAAATACACGGTGATGAGTCACGACTTAGTTGCTTACAAACAATTAGGTCAATTATTAGCAAAAGCTGATATGCCATTAGCTGAAATGGCGGAAAAATATGTTTTTGGATTAATGGCGGCTTTAAAAGTTAAAGCAACTCGTAAAAAACATGCAAACACACTTACTCACATTCAGGGTTACTTCTCAAAGCATTTAAAAAGTAATGAACGACAAGAGTTGTGTGAACAAATTGATGCATACCGTAAAGGTCTTATTCCTTTATTTGCTCCGCTGACATTAATCAAACACTATTTGTTGCAATACCCGAAAGATTATTTAGCAAAGCAAGCATATTTATCACCATATCCAGATGAACTTAAGCTGAGATATGCCTATTAATTTTAATACTGTAGTAATAAAAAGGATTCGATTTGATACTTTGGTTTCGTAACGATCTAAGAACGCACGATAACCCCGCCTTACATTATTTTCTGACGCTTGCAAAGTCAGAAACCCCGCGTAAGGCGTTTTTTTTTGTGTCAGAAAAACAATGGCTAGAGCATGATTGGTCCGAAATAAAAATCGATTTTATTAAACGTCATGCGAACGCATTAGTTTTAGAGTTAGCTGAATTAAATATTGCTCTTGAGCTTGTGGTGCTACCCGATTTTCCCGCTCAAGTGACTTTTCTAAAAAATTATTGTGAAACCAATAATATTCAAGAAGTTGTAGCGAACAGTGAATTAGAATTTAATGAGCAACAAAGAGATGAAAATTGCATAGCGCAAGGTGTTCCATTAACCCTATTTGAAGCAGATGTAATTATCCCAAAAGGCAAGGTGTTAAATCAGTCAGGGACTATGTTCAAAGTTTTTACACCGTTTAAAAAAGCATGGATAAAGTATGTTCAATTAAATGGCTTTGACTATTTAGGCAAGCCTGCAATATCAAACAAATCGTTAAGCAATACCAACGACACTAAGCCAATAGAACCGACTAACTTGTCTGCCGCATGGCCATTGGCAAAAGAGTATGAATCAAACACTTTAACGTCATTTTTTAGTCATAAGATCAGTGATTATCTTGACTATCGAGATATCCCTTCGATTAAAGGAACATCTGGCATTTCACCTTACTTAGCCGCTGGGGTAATTAGCCCTAGGTTTGTATTATTTTCATTATTACATCGTTTTCCTGATCTTTTACTCGCAACTGACAGTAAAGAGTTTTCCTGGCTCAATGAAATCATTTGGCGAGAATTTTATCGTCATCTTATGTTTCATGAACAACGCTTATGTAAGCATCAATGTTTTAATAAAAAGTATCAATCCCTTTCATGGAGTAATAATCAATCGTACTTTAAAGCCTGGTGTGAAGGTAAAACAGGTTACCCCTTGGTTGATGCAGCCATGAGGCAACTTAATCAAACAGGATGGATGCACAATCGTCTGAGAATGGTGGCAGCTAGCTTTCTAACCAAACACTTACTCATTGATTGGCGTTTAGGTGAACAATATTTTATGCAGCATTTAATCGACGGTGATTTAGCTGCAAATAATGGTGGCTGGCAATGGGCTGCTAGTACGGGTTGTGACGCTCAACCTTATTTTCGCGTGTTTAATCCAATAAGACAAAGTGAACGATTTGATCCTGATGGTAGTTTTATACGTAAATACTTACCAGAGCTAGAAAGTATTCCGGTAAAACATATACATTTTCCACATCAGTATATTGAAAACCAACAGTTAGCATTATATTGGCCGCCAATTGTTGAACATAAAACAGCAAGACTACAAGCTTTAGCGTTTTATAAAAAATAACTGACTGATATTTTTTATATTTTAAGGGGTTATTTTCTACAATTTATTTATTGCTGTAACAGAGAGTTCCAGCGTTAACTTGGGATTAAAAATGCAAACAAAAGTATTTAACGATCAGCCTGAAAATAAGCCGTTATGGCTCAGAAATTTTGTGAGTATTTATCAAACGCTTACTATAAGCAACCTAGATTTGTTGGCTCACATTTATCATGTTGATGTCACTTTTATTGACCCAATGCACAAGGTTGAAGGTATCGATGAACTCATCAAATATTTTGAAAGCCTTTATCAAAATATCGCCTCATGTCGCTTTGAGATTGATCATGTTATTACTGAAAAACATGAAGCCTCAATCTATTGGAAGATGACCTATCAGCACACTAAATTAAATAAAGGGAAAGATGTCACTGTTTATGGCAATTCACATATAAAAGGACAAAACGATAAAGTTATTTATCACCGAGACTATCTTGATTTAGGTGAGATGTTGTATGAACAGGTACCTATTTTTGGCAAACTGACTAAATGGATTAAAAACAAGGCGGCTAACTAATGTCGTCTAAACATATACTTATCACTGGTGCTACTTCAGGCATAGGTCAATCATTGGTTGAACAGTATGTTGCTAATGGCTATTCCGTAACAGCGTGTGGGCGCAATAAAGAAAAATTAACCGCACTTAACAATGTTCACAATACCTGTTTATTTGATTTAAATAATCAGAAAGAAATTTCACAATCTACAAAACATGTCGAAGAAATTGACGTATTAATTTTAAACGCAGGCGATTGTCGGTATATCGATAACGCAAAGCAGTTTGACGGTGAATTATTTGAAGAAATTATCTCAACTAACTTAATTTCTTTAGGTTACTTACTTCAATTTTTATTACCTAAAATGAAACAAGGTGGACAAGTAGTATTTATCAGTTCTAGTGCAACGATATTGCCCTTCCCAAGAAGTGAAGCCTACGGAGCTTCAAAAGCCGGTATGGACTATTTGGCAAATAGCTTACGGTTAGATTTATTAGCGCATAATATTGCAGTAACGCTAGTGCACCCTGGTTTTGTAAAAACACCTTTAACCAACAAAAACAACTTTGAAATGCCATTTTTAATCACCAGCGACGATGCCGCGAATAGGATCATTAATGGTATAAACAAGCGAAAAGCCTACTTACATTTTCCTAAACGTTTTACTTTTATATTAAAAGTATTGTCTTTCCTACCGTCTTCACTTTGGCAATGGCTTATCACAAGGAAACAATTCGCATGAAGCATATCGCAATTATCGGGTCAGGTATTTCAGGCTTAACAGCGGCTTACCTGTTATCAAAAAAACACCAAGTAACCGTCTTTGAAAAGAATAATAAAATAGGGGGCCACACGGCAACCGTTGATGTTAAAAAAAATGGTCAAAACTATGCTATAGACACTGGTTTTATCGTTTTTAACGATATAACTTACCCAAATTACCTAGCCTTATTATCGGAAATAGGGATAGGTAAACAAGCTACAGAAATGAGCTTTTCAGTACATAATTGCAAAACAGGAATGGAATACAACGGTCACAACTTAAATACCTTATTTGCGCAACGACGTAATATTTTTAACCCGCGATTTTGGGTGCTAGTAAAAGAGATTTTAAGGTTTAACAAATTATGTAAAGCTATATTTCATCAAGGAAATTATCAAAAAGGATACGCTTTAGGGCATTTTTTAAAGGAAAATAATTTTAGTGAATTCTTTGCTGAACATTATATTTTACCTATGGGCGCAGCTATTTGGTCAAGCTCTTTAGCTCAAATGGAAGATTTTGAATTTCGATTTTTTGTCCAGTTTTTTCATAACCATGGTTTACTAAACATTGCTGATAGGCCGCAATGGTATGTTATTCCGAACGGCTCTCGCAGCTACTTAACGCCTTTGTGCGCTCCATTTGAGAAAAATATTAAACTAAATGCAGAGATTAGTGGCGTTACACGCTCTGACGAGAAAGTGCATTTACATTTTAATAATAGCTCGAGCGAAACATTCGACGAGGTCGTGATAGCCTGTCATTCTGATCAAGCACTTGCTTTATTAAATGATCCAACAGATGAAGAAGAAGCCATTTTATCAGCCATGCCTTATAGTGAAAACTCAGTCGTGCTTCATACAGATAAAAAGCTGTTACCCAAACGAAAAAATGCATGGGCAAGTTGGAATTACCAATTAAGTGATGATCGCAATAAAGCAGCTAGTGTTACCTACAACATGAATATATTACAGGGCATCAAAAGTGCAGATACCTTTTGCGTTACCCTTAACCAAAAAGAGGAAATAAATCCTGCCGAGATTTTAGGCGAGTATGTTTATCATCATCCAGTCTTTTCAACTCAATCAATTAAAGCACAAAAGCAACGTTCATTTATTTGTGGAATAAACCATACACATTTTGCCGGCGCTTATTGGCACAATGGTTTTCATGAAGATGGCGTAAGAAGTGCGGTAGAAGTCGCAAAGCGTTTTGATTGCTTTTTAGATGTTCATGCGAAAGGTGCTTAATGGATAATCCATTTAGTCAAAGTTATATATATTTAGGGGAAATATCCCATCGACGATTTTCGCCCAAAAAGCATAGTTTTAAATACCGTTTATATATGCTTGCTATCGATATTACAGACATTGAAAAACAAACCAATAAGCTTGGACTTCTAGGTTCCTCTTGGTATCACCCATTACACTTTGTTGAAAAAGATTACTTACCCGGTGAACCATACTCGTTACGACAACGTATAACTAACAAAGTACGTTTACTCAATGGTTATAAAGATATTGAGAAGATTGTCATGCTCGTACAAGTGAGGTGCTTTGGTATTTATTTCAGCCCAGCAAATTTTTATTTTTGCTATGACAGTTCTGGAAAATGTACTCAAATGCTCGCTGAGGTGAGTAATACACCTTGGAACGAGCGTCATTACTATTTAGTAGATTTATCGACAAACAACGAAAAGGTGAATAAAAAAGCGTTTCAAGTTTCACCTTTTATGGACTTAGACATGTCGTATTTTTGGCATGTTAAGCCGCCTTGTAACAAAGATAGCAAACTGGTGATTCATATCGAAAATAAGCGTATTGATAGCGACAAAAATATCAATAAAAAGTTATTTGACGCCAGCTTAGTAATGAATAAAAAACCATTAACAAAAACGAATTTAACCAAAGTTTGGTGCCAACTTCCAGTAATGACAATAAAAATAGTGTTCAGTATTTATTGGCAAGCATTGCGACTTTTTATCAAACGTATCCCGTTTTTAGGGTACCAAAAAGCAGATTAACTGAACGTATGAAAATGAATTATGAGGAACCAGAGATGGAAAAGATAAAAGGCCTAATGGTATTAAAAGAGGCAAATTGGTTTGATAAACGTTGCCGCTCAATCGTTCAGTCTGTTTTTTCGAAAATAAATTACGGACAACTTGAAGTTGTTGAAGGTACTACACGTTCATTTTTTCCTAACGAAATTATAGATAGCAGTATTAAAGGTAAAATACATATTCATGACATTAGTGTTTATCGAGACTTTGTTAAAGGTGGCAGCATAGGTGTAGCTGAAGCATATATTGACGGTAAATGGAGTAGCCCGAACCTGACAACTATTATTCGTATTTTTGCTAAAGCTCAACAACAAACAGACAAGTTAGAAGCGAAAAAATCCTGGGCTAATAAAATAAAGAATGCCATCAGCCATTGGCAAAATAAAAACACTCAATCAGGTTCAAAGCGAAATATACTGGCACATTACGATTTAGGGAATGAGCTATATACTCGTTTTCTTGATCCTGAAATGATGTACTCATCTGCGATATACCCTAAAACAGATTCAACATTAAATGAGGCACAACTTTATAAATTAGACACTATCTGCCAACGTTTATCACTCAATTGCAAAGATCATTTATTGGAAATAGGCACAGGTTGGGGCGGCTTAGCTATTTATGCGGCTCAGCACTATGGCTGTAAAGTAACCACGACCACAATCTCTGATGCTCAATATAATTATGCAAAAGCAAGAATTGAAAAATTAGGGCTCTCAAATCAAATCACACTTTTAAAAGATGACTATAGAGATTTGTCTGGTCGTTATGACAAAGTGGTGTCAATTGAAATGATTGAAGCTGTTGGTTATGAGTTTTTACCAAGTTTTTTTCAACAGTGTAACGAGCGATTAAAACCCGGTGGAAAACTACTGATACAATCAATCACCATTGCAGATCAGAGGTTTGATTACTACAAAAATAATGTAGATTTTATCCAAAGATATATATTCCCTGGCGGCTTTTTACCTTCGGTTAATGTTTTAACTGAGCACATCACTAAGCATAGTGAATTAGTTATAGAAACATTAGACGATATAGGGTTGGACTATGCTAAAACACTCGATGACTGGCGGAAAAACTTCTTAGCTTCATGGTCAGAATTAACATCACTAGGTTACGATGAAACATTTAAACGATTATGGCTGTATTACTTTGCTTATTGTGAAGGGGCATTTTTAGAACGATCAACCAGTACCGTTCATTTAGTCGCAAGAAAGTAACATTTCATACATATAAACAGTCTCATAATTGAGGCTGTTTTAAATTCAACATTTTATTTTTCGTTAAACCCAGTTAAAACTGACAATGAAGCTGATAAAAACAATTTAATTAACTGCTAACCACCCTCCTAAAATCAATAAAACGTAATTCATCACTTTTTCAAATAATTGCTTATCTAAGTTTTGATTGATTTTTAAACCTAACCAATTACCCACCAAAGCCAACGGGAAAAACGCCAGCGCAGTAATAACGGTTTCAATAGATAATAATCCTAATGACAATACCCCCATTAGTTTTATGATATTCATCACTGCGAAAAATGCGGCAGCAGTTGCAACAAATTGGGTTCGAGGCAAACCTATTGCAGTAAAATATATGATTAATGGTGGGCCTCCAGCATGGACTAAGGTACTTGAAATCCCAGAACATGCAGACATAAAATAAGCCCCGACACGATTTTGTATAAAACTAAGTTGTAACCGTTGAAAGAAAATATTTTTAAGCGCAAATATTATACAAATATAGGCAATTATGTTTCGTAAATACCCTGAATTTATATAATCTATCAGTAAATTGGCAATAACTATTCCGACGATCGCCCCTGGGATAAGTAAAGCCAACAACTCTTTATCCCATTTTTTCCAAAAGCTTTTTATGCTCATCGTATCGGCGATAATCAACAAAGGTAACATCAAAGTAATCGCTTCAATTGCCGTGAACTTAAACATTAATAATGGCACAGCAAAAACACCTAATGCGCCTGCAAAAGCTGATTTTGAAATACCAATAAGTAAAACAACAATCGCGATAAGCAATGCCGCAGAAGGTTCCATGACTACTTCACCTAAATTTATCTTTCTCTTGGTGCCATATAACTTAACGTTTTTAACTACCACGAAAAACAGCTTAAGAATTACAGCAAGAAGTTACTATGTTTCAGTCAAGTAAGAGATAATAAATTCGAGCCTGTTGTTACGAGGCTCGAATTTTACATGCTACTTTTTGACCTTGCTTTGATTGGACATGTAAACTAACAACAAAGTATCATACTTTTGTATCTGTAAGACTCCCTATTATTGGACGCTTAAAGATAAGTATTTTTATTAAAGTATCACACTTCAAAAATTAAATTTGTAGCGGAGCTATAAATAACAAACAATAAAGTATCATACTTTTTACTTGTACTACTTGTTGAATTAACTTTCTCATGTAAAAATGAAAATAATTATCTATAAACTGACTTAAATATAATTGCTAAATATTTATTGGGAATTAACCCTAGTTGTCCTCGTATTTATGCTCATATCTTAAACAATAGCTTGCATTAGTATACATACTCTAATCCCCCCCTAAATAACTTATGGATACTACTCTGCATTAACTAGAGGGTGCCATATTCAATTAAAAAATAGAAACTTGATTTACTCCCTTAAAATTTGGGTAATTAATGTACTTCTATCGAACAAAGCCCCCACTCACAAGTCAACTTAATTACTAGTTAAAACACTTTGCCTGCGGACTTTTTTCCTTTTAAGTGATTACTTATATACACCGCCCATATTTTGAATTCAGTAAATTTACAATAAGATCCATTACAGGTAACTCTAAAAGGTCATTTATTTCTGGATTCATATAGCAATTCATTTCGTCATCCCAAGGTTCACCAGTTGCATATTCAGGGCCCCATATATCAGCAAGTTCGAAAACATATTCAATATGTAACCTATCGCATGGCCTAATTATGCAATCAACTAATTTAAGATCAATTTCAAAATCCCAGCCTCCAAAATACTCAACATCAACGTTCAAGCGAACTGAATAACCTAAAGGTAATCCTAATGAACATGTCTTTAGTATCACATCGTCTTGCCTTTGCACTTCTCCATTTAGTAAATAAAGCAATTTATCTTTGATACGTTCGGGCATCCTACTGCTATCTACTGATGTCCCTTTAAGCGTTACATTCTTCACTGCTGTGTTAAATATTTCAGGTGGTAAGAAGCTCATTACTTTTCCTTATTGCATTTTATGAAGTCAACAATACATATGCTGGGAAATATATTAATAATCTCATTTTCGTACAAATTTGCACACAAGTTATGACATTACTAATGTCTTCTGATTAAATATTACAATTTATCAATGTACTAACTTCCACATAGTTCAACCTTACTCGTATTAATCCCAGCATAAACCTTGTTAAGTTCATTTTGACAAGGCATAGCTATGAATAAAACAGAATCAAATAACCGATACTCAGAATTAAAGCTCATCGAGCCTACATTAAAACTGCCAATAATTTTCTCCATAATTTCGCTCTTTGCTGGTTGTAGCAGCACTATTGATTTTGTGGAACCAAGCGAGTTTCAGAATAAATTCATCGTTAGATATGAATGTGAGCAGGGAGAATCCATACACACCATTTCAACTACATCCATGCATAAACTATCAAAACCAGCTGTTTGTTTGGCAATCAGGGCAGGTGCTAAAGAATACGGCTTTAATCCTAATAAATGCCAAATAATTCGTATCGAGCAACTATCAAAAAGCGGACTTCCTTACAAAACCATCACCAAATTCAGCCAAATTAACACTGGAGAAAATAAATGAATCAGCTACCAGAAAAAAAACTATATAAGCACTTGAAGTCACAATATAATAGCAATGCCGTTAGCTTGGTTTATCAAGATAACGATAGAACTCAGCTCAAAAATATTTTACCTATCGATACACATCAGGCAAACGCTGTGCTGTTTGCAATCAACCAGCCAGTCAGTTTAATTTATGGTCCTCCAGGCACAGGAAAAACAAATACACTTGTCAATTTAGTAGCTGAGTTATTAGCAAGCGATAAACAACTTTTAATTCTTACCAAGAAGCAAGAGCCAGCTAAAATAATACAAGAAAAATTGGCAAAGCTTGGGCTTGGCGATGTAATACTAGATCTAAGTCAACATGATATTTCCACTAAAAACTTACTGAATAAACTAAAAATTCAATTTGACAAAAATCACTTTAGTTTCAGTAAAAAAAATGATGCATTTACAGTAAACGAAGAGCTTGTGTCGCTTAGTAATCAACTTTCATATTATGAAATTCGGTCTAAAGAGACATCACTAACAGTAGAGCAGATGATAAATAAAGTTGCTGAATTTACGGCTGACTTCAACCAACAGAACATTCAATTATCAATCGTTCCCCTAACTGATGTAAAAGAAGATATTACTCGTTTAGAGCATCAGTTTTCATCATTTCCTATAGGTTTAAAATATGAAACTGACAAATTGCTGAAACACTGTGATGCTAGTGCCCTAACAAACCAAAATTCATTGTTAAACTCGCTTAATATTTTGAACGATGCTGGTAATTCATTAACTAGTGCGCTACCTGAAATGACTAAAGCCTTCTCTCTCTATCAACTCAGTAAACTCTATCAAACAATAGGTCTCGCAAAAAATGATGCCACCATTAACTGGGCAAGCTTGGTTGAGCAACAAAAGCTAGTTTATGCTCTTTTTAATAGTCAAAAACATATTAATACAATTGAGACCCACTGGAACAAGCATGTATCTAATAGCTTCTGGCACATCAACCTAGACCTAATTAACACTTATTTTTCTGCAAATAAAATAGGGCAGATAATTCAGTTTGATAATAAAAAGGCTTTACAACAACACCTTAAAGTTCCACTCGCTACTATTTCACCTCAGCAAGCCATTGAACTTATTAAAGCCTTAGAACAACACCAATATTTATCGGTACAGAAATCATCAAAAGAAAAATTGATTGGCTTTTCATTATCCAACCTTAATATCGGCTATATCATTAGCCTACTTGATGAATTACAGCATATTTCAACTGACCAACTAGCTGCGTTTAAATTAGAAGCAAACCAATTAAACAAGGCTAGTTTTGATATAGTATTTTCAAAATTAAATGATTGCCCAAGTGTTATAACCAAAAGCTTCAATCCGATAACAATCAAGCAGTTTTTAAGCTACGTAAAGCCCGTATTAACCTCTACGGTACAAATACAAAAATACAAACAAAAGCGAAATGTAGTTAGCAATATATCAACGTCTCCTTTCGAAAATTATACAACGATCCTAGAGCAGTTTTACGACAAATCCGAAACAACAAAGTTACTAAAACTAATAAAATATCAACATGCACTGCGTACAATCCAGAATCAATACAAACTCGACTTTGAATTGATTGCACAAAAGCAAACCTTATTGTCTAAAAAATCTGAATTAGAAGAAGAAAAACAACTAATCGCGCAACAAAGTCTTTGTGCTCAATACTCAGGGCTTAGTGCCAAACTGACAACACAAGAAAACTTAAGTTTACGCAAACTGTTAAGTGAAAAGAAAACAGATAAAAGCAGTGTCGAAATATTGAGTTTATTGTCGACACACATAAAAAAATTATGTCCTATAACCTTAATCACTCCCGAGAGTTTGAAACACCTTAAATTAACTCAGCACCATTTTGACTTTTTGATCATTGATGAAGCAAGTCAATTACATTTGCCCGAAGTGTTACCCGCTATGGAGCGTTGCCATCAAATGACGTTATTTGGTGATGATAAACAAATGCCTCCAGCAACGTTTTTTAAAGCGGATGCCAGCAATACTGAAAACAGCGAGAGCATGTTAAGTATTTGTTATCGATATGCTGCGCCTAGTGTGATGTTAAAAAATCACTATCGCAGTCAGCATAAAGACTTAATTACATTTTCAAACAACACCTTTTACCAAAATCAATTAATCACCAAACAAATCAAGCCCAATGAACTTGAAGGTACAGTTATTAATAACCACAACGGCTTTTATCAACCTAAACCTGATGCAACAAATATTGACGAGGCTAAACATTTAATAAAACGACTTAGTGACATTGCCCACCGATACAAACCGATGACCGTTGCCATAGTAACCAGTAATACCGCTCAAATGGCTTTAATACAAGAGCACCTAAGACTAACCCGTAAAAACGACACAGTTCTAGATAACTGGCTAAAACAAGTTGAATTAAAGGCACCGCTTATTATTGGTAATTTAGACAACATACAAGGCAAGGAGCGAGAATTGGTTTTAGTGAGCTTTATATATGGTTGGCAGAAAAACAATAAATTAAAACAACAGTTTGGGCTTTTTAGCCAATATGGCGGAGAGCGGAGACTTAATGTATTACTAACACGAGCTAGTAAACGCTTAGAGTGGTTTTGTAACTTTAGCGCGAGCGACTTAAAGATAACTAGTAGTGCGCCTTTAGGAGTGAAAACGTTAAAAGACTTTTTGTGTGAATATGAAGCTAATCAAGTCTCTCACCTGAATACGAAAGCGACTCAAGTAGTACAACTAGCCCAACCAGCTAAACTCGTTAAAAACATGTCTCACCTTAGCGGTGTTTAGCGTCAACGTTAATCCCAGCATATAAGCATAATGACATTAACAACAAGAGGTCAAACAATGGAATTTTTAATTTTCTTACTCTTTATTTACGGTATTTTTAGCTTATTTAGCTCTAGCGGGTCATCTAGTTCTGGGGGATGTTATCTCAGACCAAAATGTTCTAAAGGAGGAAAATGCAACTGCAACGGCCCAAGCCGATATAGCAACAGTAGCGGTCATGTATGCAGCTGCACTAAATGCAGACAAGAGCATTAGGTAATTGTCAATTTGTATATAAAAAGGGGCGGCAGCTTTAGCTAATATTATTATAAATATGGCTAATTAAATTCGCCTTTACCTTTAACACATGCCAAGTGTATAGCCTTGCAACAATAAAGACGTTTTCAAACATCTTCATAATGCTAATTGGCATAATAACTTTTTTAATTTAAAAACACCTAAATAGTTGGTATCTAAATATGACAGCAGTTGAACTTATAAATAAAATAGATGAAATTAAAGAACATGATATTTTCGGCTACTGGAAAGCCATTGAATATGAGGCTGAAGAGATCCCTCTTGTTCAAACAATCAGAGCTTACGATAAAAGTAATACATACATTAGCCTGCTTACAATAGTGTTTACTGACGATAACTTAAAAGTTATAAAACTCTCTTTTGTATTTTCAGGCACTTGGCGCTTTAAAGATAAAACAATCGTTACCCTACTGGATGAGTTCAAAATTGAAGATAAAGACACCAAAAAATATCTAAGTGATAATCAAGATGTCATGGCACATCTCACTGAACAGTTATCAAGCCGATTAAATAGTGAGCAAATACATAAAATTATTGATTTGACCAAAAGCACTCTACAAACAGAATGTGAGGGGGAGTTGACTGTACTACAAAGACAAGAGTGATAGGTTACAAAGCTGAGTTCTAAAGCCTTAAACTGCAATAGTGCAAGCAGATATAGACTTTGTAGCGACCATTTTTACGCACTTGCACTAAATACCGACAAGTGCATTAAGCACTTTTCGATTTATGTATAAAACAGGGCGATAGTTTTAGCTAATCTAACACACCATCGTTTTTCAATATTTGCCAAGTTCGTTGGCAATAGCGACCAGCAAAAAATTGATGTAGAGCTTGCTTAAATACAAGATTGTCTGGGTGGGTTAACGCAAACAAAGTCATGCACGAGTGAAATTTAACCGTATCGTGATCAAAAATATCAGCAGCGGTTAAGTTTTTATGGTTACAACACACTTGGGTAAGCTCTAATAGTCGCTTGCCAAGTATCGGGTGGGCCAAATATTCCCTTGCGTGCTCTCCATCTTCTAGTGCGAACTTTTGCGCTATTTCGCTTTGGCCTAACCCTTCTAGTTGCGGAAAGACAAACCACATCCAATGGCTTTTCTTTTTACCTGCAGTTAGCTCTTGTAGAGCTACACTATAGAATTTGGCTTGTGCTTGTTCAAAACAATTGAATGTCATTCAGGTAAACCTCGAATTACGAACGAAAATCACTAGATCTATAACGAAAACTTCGTTTAGGCTTATTCCGGCTAGAAGGCATGTAATAGTTGCATCTTGGGGTACACATATTAATCAATATCTCGTGCCACTCGAAAATTAAGCAATCCACCCATAATAGGAGATAAATACAATCTATCCATAACTGTGATTCCTTTATATTCTGATTCAAACCCACACTCAATAGCAGCGTCAAAGTCAGACATAAGGAAATTTGCTCCCACGCCGCTCAAATAAGGTTTACCGCAAAACTTGGAATACTCAGGAGTAAGACTTAAATGATCAATGACGGAATCAAATGATACAGAAGAGTCCTGCGACCATTGTTCAATTAAGCATTTAGCTTTCACTGTCCGATCATGGTGTTTTTGGCAAACCCGAGTATCAAACTTTGTCAGCTTCGCAAATTCACCTGTCGTTAAAAGCCTATAAGAATAACCTGTGTTTTTACTTAACCAATTTATATAGATTTCAGCCTCAGAGAACGCAACATTAACTGGAGTAGCGAAATCTGTACGGTTTTTAAATAATGAACTTAGTTTCTCAGCACTAGAGCGAAAGTGTTCATGTTGAAACATTTGATTCATTTGAGTAGAACTAACTTTGGGAGAACAAACTCCGCCATCAACACATAATTGCCAATCATCAATTGTAATCTCCGTTTTTGAAACTTCGATCATTTTAATAGATTTATCATTAAAATCGCATGCCTTTCCTGAATAACATTCAGGGTGAGCTATAGGAGATGGTAATTTAACAACATCCATAAATGAACTTCGTGAAAATTCAGATTGCACAAGACGAAAGCCAAAACTAAAGTGAGCACCTTTCATACCACCACGAGAAGCTGAACGCAGATGTTCAGCTTGATAATTCCATGCACCACCACGATAAACACGACGATTACAATCTCCAGTTATCCAAGAGCTACCATCACCTACAGGAGTGTTGCGGTAAGAATCATTCCAGCAATCTTGAGTCCATTCCCATACATTGCCATGCATATCATATAAACCAAATGAATTTGGACTATAACTTTTTACAGGCAAGGTACCTTTGAATTCACCATTCTGGTTTTTATCATCGCAATTAGAGTCTTTTCCACCATCATACCTAGCTTTACTACACTCGATGCTATTACCCCAACTGTACTTTGAATCTGTGCCAGCTCTAGCTGCGTATTCCCATTCGGCTTCACTCGGCAGTCTAAATTTTTGACCTGTTTGTTTATTTAACCAAGGTATAAAACTTTCAGTGATGTCCTCCCAACTAATGTTAATGACTGGACGCTCCCCTTTGCCCCAGCCCCTATCCCCTCTAAATTTAATTTTACCATTGTCTGCACACATATTGGCATTAATGCACTGCTGATATAAATTCCAAGTAACTTCATTTTCCATCATATAGAACGCTTTTAACTTCACTTTATGAACTGGAAGCTCATTATCTTTGCACCCCTTACCGCTTACACATCCCATCATAAATGTACCTGCGTGAATGTATTTCATAGTAAAACTAGTATTTCCGACGGGGTAGGTTTTATCTTGAGGAGTAGAGCGTGAATTAGTAAGGAGATTAGTTAGTTCAATTCTTGGCGGCTCATTGTCTATCGCTTCCAGCTGAATGGTTAAGGCTGAATTAGGCCAGTTGATTGTCTGAGTTTTTGTGTGATAACCCTCTGCTTTAATCGTTAACTCATAGCGCCCTTCTGCTAGCGGTTGGTCTTTGGAAATTGTTACAACTCTCTTTTCAACTTGATAGGTGACTTTTGAAGACTCAGGAAAGACTTTCACATTAAAGTCATAATATCTTGGCGTAATATATAGCTCATCGTCTTTGAGTATTTCGTTGGCTGGACTGTATAACTGATAAGCTTGCTCTTTAGCTGTTTCTGCTGTGCACCTAAAGTGTAAATTTCCTTGAGCTTGCTGTTGTTGATTTTTTTTAAAATCACATGACGCATCGGTTAACACTAATCGGTAATCGCCAGGCTCAAACGCCTCTTTTTGCCTAAACCAAACACTACCTTCAATGTTACGAGTAAGAGAGGCTTTTACCTCAGGGCCGTTATTAGAAAACGGAGACCAATAGGTTACCCCTGTGATGATGGCGATGAGCAAGACTAACATCAGAGTGGTTGATAGCAGTTTCGATTCTGATGCGTCTTTCCACTGTTTTTGCCAGTAAGGTTGTGTCGACTTTTGATTGTTGTTTAACAGCCTTAATTGCTCAGTGGTTTGCTTTGCGGTTTGATTAAACGTTTTGCATTGCTCAATAAATTGCTGATATTCAGTAATAAGCGCTTTGATGCGCTGCTCTGATTCTAATCGTTCGGTGATACTGGCAATTAAGTGCGCTTTATTAGTGATTAAGCCAGTTTCTGGGCTCAGTTGCTTTTGTGCATCTGTTACTTGTTGTTTGAGTCGGGTAACAAACTGATGAAGTTCAGTCAGTATCTTATTTTGTTTTTCATTGACGTTTTTAGCTTCTGAGAACTTTTCCGTGAGTATCTCAACGCCTTTACTTAGCAAGTTAATAATGTCTTCCGACTGAGTTATTTCAACACTAAGTTCTTCATCTGGCCATTGGCTATGTTGCTCAATTTGACCAATCATCTGCTCGCCTATACCAGCCAATAAGTCATTAAATGCTTCTACTTCGTCGTCAACCTGTGATTTGAGTTTGAGATAGTCCGACTGTTTAACCTTCGGTGGGGTTGTCAGGCTAGGGATGGACGTACTTTCACCTTGTTTAAGCTGGTTAAGCGTGTGCCTAAGCCCTCTAATGTGTGACTCTGCTGTGCTGTCTTGCCCTTGAAGCGTCTTAATGTGCTTTGTAATGTTGGCTTCTATGCTGTCATAGCTGAGCAAGGTGTTAAGTTTATCTTGCCCAATCAGCCCGGCTGTTTTTAATACCTGGAGTTGTGTGTTCGGTGCCAGTAGTGATTGCTGTAATTGCTGATAGTCTTTAATCGTTTGTTGTATACCTGTTTGATATTCAAACCAGCCATCAATGTTTTGTTGTAGTGGTCTTAATTCATCTCGCGCTTGAATGTCTTGTATAAACGCTTGCTTAAGTGCACTGAAAAAAATGGTGAAGTCGTTATGGCGTGCGTTTTTATCGTCGCTAATCGCTTTAGTCAGCACTTGTGATAACGTTGAGGGTAAATTCTCGTTAAATTCTTCAATAAGCTCAGCCGAAGGACCATGACTTGGCGAGCGACCCGTCAGTAAAAAGTAAAATACACAGGCTAAGGAGAATTGGTCAGTACGCGTGTCCGCTTCAGATTCCTCTATAATCTCTGGGGCGCGATATTTTACAGTACCTTCGCCCAAGCGGCTTGGCGTTTCAGCCTTTAAATCCGAGGCAAAACCAAAGTCGATAATATGCACGCCTCCGCGCAGGTCTTGCATTAAGTTATTCGGGGAGATATCTCGGTGAACTATGTCTGTAAGGGTTAATTCATCAAAGGCCTGAGCAATGGCCGGTAATAACGCATGGGTTTTATCAAAGCGGTCTGATTGTGCCCACGCTTTACTTAGATGCGTAAAGCTGTCTCCTGTTATATACGGCAGTACAATAAACGCTTTGTTGGGGATGGTTTCCTGTAATTTTTTACCCGTTCGTTCATCAACACCAGGAATAAAACAGGTGTCTGCCGGCACCGCACAATGTACTGACGGTAAGCTTTTACTGAGGGGATAGCGGTGCTGAATCGTTTCTAATATCTGAAACTCATTGTCATGATAGGTTAATAAATGTGGGCGGTTTCGGGTAAACTTCATCACAAAGCGATGATGCTGCAATAAGTCTTCTTTATTTTTTTGACTGTTCTTTAAGCGTGCCTGCAATAGCCCTTCATCAATCGCTAACCACACCTCACTGCCATCATCACTTTTTGACAGCGCTCGCTCCAAAATAAAGTAATAGTCATCGGTGATTAACTTTATATCTTTATCATTCCCTTTAAATGAGCTACCGACCACGATATATCCCTTTATTTTTATTATTTATTAAGCACCGCTTTAACGACTGGTTTAGCTAACGCTTTGAACAACTTATTACAAAATGTAACAGCAAATCAGATTAGCAAAGCCAATAACCCCGCGCAAGCTGATATTAATGAAAAACACACGACTATTTTGTTTTCCGCCCAACCTCGTTTTTCAAAATGATGATGAATGGGTGCTCGTAAGAAAACACGTCGCCCTTTGCACTTAAAAACCGATACTTGAATAATAACGGATAGTGCCTCTATCACGAACACTATACCTATTAAAGCTAGTATGAATGGTGAACTAGACATTAAGCTCAACATTGCAATAAAGCCGCCAAGCGCCAAACTCCCAGTGTCACCCATAAATAATATTGCTGGGTGACGATTAAATATTAAAAACCCTAAGCAACTCCCTAATACACAGGCTGTTATAACTATTAAACTCGAAAGCTCACTTTTAGCTAAATGATCAAACCAATGGCTATTGCTCACGCCTAGCATAGACATTAGAAATATAATTAACACAATGATGCAGATGCTTGTTGCTAGACCATCAATACCGTCTGTTAAGTTAACCGAATTACTGGTTCCCACAAGAATTAAAAGAGCAAATAAAGCGGAAAACAAAGTATTTACTTGGTACATAGGAACAATCAACATTGTTATTACACTGGCCAAAAAAAGTAGCCCCATTTTTGTTGATTTTCTTAACCCATATCCTTTACGTATTTTAAGGGCGTCGTCTATCAAACCTACGAAACTAAATAAAACAACGCTAATCACTAAATCAACAATTATAGAAGAGTGCTCATAACCAATAATCAGGCTCATTATTGACACAACACTAACAATTAATACACCACCTGATGTATAAGTACCCGCTTTATGAGCATGTAAATCAGCATTGTCCGTTTTTAACGTTTCACGCCAGCTTAACTTGGCAAGTAACTTGATAAATAACGGGCAAAGCACTACATAAATTACAAAGCTAATGAGTATTATCAATAGCGCTAAAAGAAAACTACTTTGCTCAGCCAACATAAATCAACCCTTTATTACAAATATGAGTATGTTTTATGCTGGGAAAAGTAAAAGGTTAAACCACTTAAGAATAATACTGCCTTAACGTGTGATCATATAGTACATATTCAGCTCACCACCTTTTAGCCAAAATTTTAGCTGCTGTGCATTAAAAGGGAGGTCGATTACTTGATGAATGTTTTTTTCACCTTTAACGTGAATGCCAAGTTGGTTAGTAGTTAATTCAGACAAAACTACAGATAATCTTTTGCTTTTCCCTAAGTTTGAAAGTGGTAATTGCTGTCCTACATCTTTGATAGCTAGACTTGTTACCCCTTCTTCATTTCGAATAAACTGAATAGAGACAATATGTTTTTTTTCATGATCTGAAAGTATGATGGAAAAACGTGGCTGTTTGCTTTCAGATTTCTTTCCAAAGTCAAACAGCATGCTAACCTCGTTAGTATTACTATTTAATGGCTGAGTTATTGAAGATATGTCGTCATTATTAGCTTCTGCAATAAAAAATGAAGATGTAGTTTCTTCGCCATAAGCCAAGTTAATAAACAAAGCAAAAATAAAGGGGATGGCTCTTAATATATTGATTATATTACTCATATATATTCCGTATTAATGTTAGTTAAATGCTATAACGTATGTCGGTATCAATACCCAAAGCCAGCACTTCCAATTGACTGTCTCTAAAGATTAGCTTGTAATGACAATATCGATCTTCAGGGTTAATAACATCCTGACTTACGTGTTCTTGAAGCCAGTTTGAATTTAAAACTTGATAACACTCACCTACTTTCTCGTGCTCTGTTAATGTTTTGGCCATTTGCCACTTATAAGCAACATAATCACCTAACAAAATTTGTAGGAAAGGGTATAAGTTTTCATCTCTAAATATGACACGTATATCTGCACCATCAAGCTCTATATTAGGTTCACCTGCACTCTCAAAATTACATGGCAATTGAAATTGGATTAATTGTTCCATTTTTGATCTCTAGTTTTTATTAAGTTCGTTACAGTGTCGTGGTAGCGCTTAAGCACATTCAGCTAAATTAAAGTATCGCTTTATAACACCAATTCTCATATAGCCACACATTACATCGCTACTACCATCATCATGATGAGAATATCGACATAAAGCTGCCATAGACCGGTTTTACTTTTTAGGTACTGTTTTGAGTTAGCCATTTTTTACCTCCGATGCAGGCATCCAATGTAGATAGATAGTGGCCATCGCGTACGCGGTCATCCCCAAAAAACTTGGTCCGCACATAACCCATCGCACATATTCATCGTCTCCGCCTTTATTCATCAATGCCCATAAACTCGACATAATGCCAAAAACCGGTGCAATATCAGCCGCAAAGGCAACCCCTCTCAACCTAAATTCTGGTGTGACATAATTCACCTTAGCGCAATAGCCACCAAACCTATGCAGGCTAGTCACTAACCATTGATAGATTAAGTAGGACAAAATAATGACCAACGGATAACTTAAATAAAAGGTGAGTAACTTTGCCGTGACATAGCGACCATCACTTTTGGATTTAAGAAATCTCGGTACGAGTTCGTGTTCAATACCAAACTGTAACGAAAACATTTCTTTTTGAAAGATATACTCCTGAGAGACCCAGGAAAACAATGCAAATAACAAATATGCAGTTAGTGCAAATGCTATAATGATTGCCAACCAAGGGTTACCCTTACTTGCTCGACTTGAACTAGCGATATTCGCCACATTGATACTTTGCTTACCTTGTAACGGACTTTCTTTTCCAAACAACCTCATAGGTACTCCTAAATTTTGATTACCACCCACTGCTGGTTTTGGCCCCGCCGAGCTATTTCCGATACCTTTTGAAAAAGCAGATTGATTACTTTGATTATTTCTTAGCTTGTTTCCAGTCTGCGGATTTAGCCACGCAAATAACGTTAAAATCATTTCAACTCCACTAAATTAGTTTCCAGTGAGATATGTACTGGGATTTTCGTAATAACAACGAAAATAAGTTTAGGACTCTATCTTCTCGATATGACCCACTAACTTATAGCCTGCTTTATTTAACCCCTTTTCAAAACCATCATTAAATGCCTTTTCAAACGCATTATTCGCAGTGTCCTTGATTGCACCCTCCATAAGTGATGATACGTATTCGTTTGACTCTCGAACCATCAGCTCAAATGCAGCTTGATTTTTTTCTATTGTTGTTCCTGTTGTTTTAAGCTCTTCTAATTGAGGTTTATTCATACTGTTTACTTTTGCTAAAGCTGCTTTCATTGCTGCAAATTCACGATTGCCTTCCTTTAAAGTATTAAGAAGTTTTTGAGAAAACATATTTTGTTATTCCTTAAATTTAATTGATTGGGTTCAGAATTATTTATGCTGGGAAAATTACACTTCCGAATTTATGATGTATAAAAAATTATACCTTTTCGATATGGCCCACTAATTTATAACCAGCTTTACTTAGCGCTTCTTCGAATGCAGAATTTGCTGTTTCTTCAACCATATCCCGCATTTGTTTTTTTATGTTTTCTCGAAATCCAATAAGATTATGCTCGGCTTGGGCAAGTCTCTTCTCATTATCATTTCCGACTAAAATCAGGTTTTCTAATTGTTCACTATTCAAACGTTTCACTTTTTTCAAAAGTAAAACAAAGGTCTCATTATGTTGTTGAGCAACTTCTTTTAGTTTTGCACGTAAATTCATAATTTTTCCCTTTGCGTTTCATTATTTATATTCAACAAGGTTTATGCTGGGATTTTCAAGAAATGAACTAACAGAGGTAATAAGCGAAAAAATAAAATAATGATAAGACGAATGGTTAACTGCACATTTGAAAAACACCGAAACAAGGAATATAAAAATCCCAGCATGTTACTGGCTGTGAAATTTATTTTAATCTTTTGGAGAAAAACACAATGGGTATTTTATCATTTTATAAACAGAAAGCATCTATAGATATAGATGTAATAAGCACACAGTCTACTTGCCTACTTACAACTTACTATGGCCCATATTTTGCCAATCTTGAAATAGCATCCAAATACCATGAAGCTTTTGCAGATGTGATATTCGACAAAATGTTCATCACAAAAGAAGACCATGATGCCAAAGACAGTCATTTAATCGTTGACCAAAAAAACACTTACATAAGAGAATCTATCGTTGATGGCGTTTTCCACCTAGAATTAATGATGCCCACATCATGTAACAGCAAAAATAGAGAAAGAATAGAGAAAGAATACTTACCAAACTTCAAGGATGTATTGCTAAAACAACTAAACAAAGCACAAGAAGAAATACAAGATGTTAAATTCTCTATCGCAGATGATGATTTTATTGAAGATGGCAATATCGCGATAAAGTTTGGAAGTAATTCACGTTCAGGCACCAAAACAATAATGAGAGTTCTTAGTGCTGAGGTTGAAATTGCAGATATTACTATCGCAGATTCTGATAAAGAAAGACCTGATATTTATATTGATAGATTTGTTCTAGAAAAAGCAAACATTCCTGTCGCTAGTGCCGAAATTGGTAGTGATTATATATTAATATCACCACCAAACATTCAATTTAACGGTGAAGAAAATTATTGTCCTATTGTTACAGTACCAAGCGGATGGAGTTTCACTTGGGATAAAGATCGTATAACTGTATATTTTAATAATTCTGGCATTAAAGAAGAGTTCAGCTTGACTATAGAAGTTGACCTAAAATTACTAGTCGAGAACAGTAAGCATGACATCAAAAACTCTTACTCTAGTGACGATAAAGTGATTCACAGTGAACAACCAATAGATCACATTCAAGAAGCTACACAACAAGCACACTACCAGAGTGAGTTCTCACCTCTTAAGACTATTTCCAATCAAGTTGATGAAAAGCATACTTGTTTTGATGATGAATTTGCTCCTCTTATGACTAAACGTATTCAAGAACCTTCAACTTGTAATATTAAATTATCATCTTTGGTCATTTTTGGTGACTATTTGAATCTATATGGTTTAGATGAGACGTGTGCAAAAGACTTACAAAAAGTTGATTGCAATCATGATGGTTTAAATCGGCTAGGTGTAAGTAAATTGGCTTTAATTAAAGAAGGGCCAGAAGTATGTGTCAAATCTAACAAAACTGTAAGTTTTGGACGTAATAACAAAGAGTTAAATAAAATTGAAAGCTATAAAGGGTTCGATCTCACTGGAAAACATGAACCGATTGCTCCGTACGGCTTTAGTCGAGAGCATTTACAGGTATTATTATCCAAAGATGGTGTTGTCGAAGTAACTCCAATTCCGGATAAGCCCTCATGTTATTTAATTGAGAAGACTGCTGTTACAGAGATCACAGAAAAAGTCAAAACAAAGTCAGGGACATTGATCTTGATAGGCTGCTTTATTTTCAAACTAACCGTTAAAAATGATTAAGAGTGAGGGAAATAAATGCCAAATCCCAATTTAACGTCCCAAGTTTCTATTAACTTTTACGAATTGTTTTCAGATAAATCGTCTGACGCCTTAACAAGTTTATTAATGGAAAAACTTAAAATCCTAAAGCCCTATACGAAAGTGATCGTTATACTTCCAAGAGGCATCTGGCATAAATACGTTTTGCGAAAAAATAACAGTATTAATATTAAAGAAAAATTTAATTACTTGGTAATACCAAGACTGAGGCTTTTCTTTGGCCAGGCTAATATTGAGTTAATGTTTAGTCATTATAATCAAGATGATGATGCAAACATTATCTGGGGAGAAGGGTATAGCTGCTCAGGAAAGTATAGTCTTTTCATTCAAAACCAAAAAGTTGCTAGCTTTGATAATTATTGTATTGTCGATTCACAACTTATTAGTGGTTTTGGAATTTGTCATTCGACAAAATTTGAACTCCTTGTTAAAGATGGTGAAATTGAATTGCTAAAAGGTCATGACGACTACTCAGTAAATGGCTTATCATTAATTGCAAGCGAATCAACTAACTCTTTACACTTTAGTTTACGAAAGGACACATAATGCAGTTAACTGTTCAAATACCAAACGGCAACATAGCGCTTGATAAAGCGGTAGACTTTCCGATTAAGTGCCTATTAACTTGCTCTGAAGCTATTAACGATATTTCTGTGCAATTAAAAAATGAGTTAGGTGAAGTTAATCAACTTACGCCGCCAAGTTTTCCAAGTAATGAACTGACCTTTTTAGGCCAAATACATAAGCCTAGTGGAAAAAGCGCTTTAATTAATGAAATTGTAATAAAAACCCCTAATATTATTTATACATCATACCTAACACTTAATTGGCAAGAAAATTCTTTAATTATTGAAGCTGATACTATAGTCGGTGGTTCAATTAAAGGGACTGCCCACATAAAGGCCAGGACATATGTTTACGATAAAATAGAGTTAACCGAAGAAAACCAGCACACTTTTTATCAAACAGAGCCTTTACCATTAAAAGAGCACACGCCCGAAATATTGGTTGATAAACCATTGTATCTGCGAATGAAAGCCGGTGAAAACGAACAAACCATTCAAGCATTTAGAAGCAAAGTTTCTTTTGGACGAGGTGATAAAAACCCTATACGAGACCCCGACGTTAGATTGTTTCAATCACTCTTTGAACGCTACAGTGAAGGAGAGATAATTGATCGTGACTTTACTACATTAGTCGAATCTAAGGTCGTCTCTCGCAGTATTTTTGAATTAAGGTTTAACAATAAAAACCAGTTGGTATACAACCATCTTGCACAAACTACGGTACCTGTATTACCAAAAGTTAACGAACAACTTTTTAACAGCATAGATAGTTATCAATATACAAATGATTTTGGCTATGAATCTCACTCCATAACATTAGATTATGTCGCTGAACTGAAAGATGGAACGAAGATCGCCAAATTATTTTTTGAAGACACCAAATTGGGCTTTTCTATAAAATATATAGAAGGCGCTTATGCATTAGTCTACAGTGAACAATTACCGCACATCGGCCATGTTTATTTATTTAACCCAAACTATGCCCATATAGATAGGGCAAAAGTGCCACTAGAGCACAATACCAACATTCGATTACAAAGTAACAATAAACAATGGTTTATTGGGCCTCAAAAAGACATGCAACTGATAAACGCAAAACCAGGCAGCTTAATAAGTCTATAGTAAGAACTATTGAAGCGTATTTGTTCGACTAGATCTGAGCAGCTGACTAACCATGCCAGAAATTAGAAAACGGCCTTGAATCGATTTATGATTGAATTCGAAGACCATATATCAGGCTATATTTAATAGTGGTACTTACACAGATATTGTTACAGGGTCATTTAACTCCATTCTAATCTAGCAAGGTTATCATCAAAATGTGAACCACTAGAACACGTTTAGATTGCTACCGGTTTATACCCCCATAAACTAATCGTTGTGTCTTTTTCATGCTTTTTATTTTGAACAGGTAAATTTACTTGCTTAATACTAGCGACAAGATCTGGTGTAATATCTCTATGTTCTATAGGTGTTTGTAACTTTTCAAGCAGCTCGCTTGGCAATAAATTTTTATCAAAAAGCCAAAAACCCAAACCAAAACTTAGTTTAATTCTTACGTGAGCTCCATTGTTGAATACTAAGCCTATTTCTCTGTCATGTATTTTATTTTTTATTGAAACTGAACAGTGCCCATTTGGCTTTGACAATTGCTCTAATAACTTATTTCTTCCAAATGGTTGTGCCATATTCGCCATTGTTTGTTTTTTAAAACCAAAGATGAGGTGAGTCTCAGAATATGCTTTATTGAAGCAACTAAACTGTTTAAGCCTTTTTAATGTTTGATGCAATAAAATAATTTCATCAATAGAATAACAATAATTCTCTTCGTAGCGCACATAATGCAATGTTTCATTATTCAATAAATATTCTAATTCACTAGAAGTACTCGTTAATTTTTCCCAAAAATATTCACCAAATTCATCGCTCTGACAAATAACATCATTTGTATTTTCAATTGTAATAATCTCAGAGAAACGTTGAAGTATTTCAGAAGATTTAAACTCAGCTTGTTCTTCTTTCTCTGATGACTTGTCAGAATTATCTGTATCTTGATTTTCATTTTGTTGTTTCAGTGATGCAAAGTGTGCTGTAGATTTTTTATGAAGTGCAAGTGCATGGTCAATATTTATTACGGCTCTTTTATTTGTAACCCCATCTAGTTTGGTACCTTCTTCTTCTAATTCAACTGCCCCTTTTATTTCAACCACGGCGACTTCGGTCTTTCCCTGAATTTGAGCAACCTCAGCTTTAGTTCCTATTTTGATTTCCCCTTCTTTAACCAACCATTCCTCTTCTAGTGCTTCTAGTTCTGCTTTAGCCTCTTCTTTTCGAATGACTGTTCTCTTTTTGATCTCTTTTAACTCAAGCTTTAAACTATTATCAGATTTTACCAACGCTGTTTCAGTGGTTTTATTGTCTACATGCTGCTCAGTTAAGTTTTCTTCGGTTGATTGGTACGTGAGTATGTCTCGCTGGTGAGTCGCTTTCATTTTATCCTCTCTGAGGCGTTTAAGCACTAAGTCGACTTCTACCTCTGCGCTCATTGTCACTGATATGATATCAATGCCTTTATCGCCCAGAATATTTTGGCATCTTGCATGAATGTCGGTTTGGCACCGCGCAAAGTCGATAGATTCAGCATTGAGTGCAGCAAGGACATTTTTCAGTCGCTCCTTTGCTGAACCCTCAATGCTATCTGCCACTTCATCAAGTAATATGCTTTCTCTGCCTTGATTTTGCGTAATAAAGAACTCAGGTTGCAAAACCTTAATTTCTACTGTTGTTTTAACTCGGTATTTTTCACCATTAAAAGGTACAAACCATTCAAATTTAATTGGCAGCGACAGCGTATTCAAATAGTAAACAAAACCGTTTTCTTCTTTACCAAAAAACCACTTTCGCCAATTATTTTTAGCCGCAATTTCTTCAAGCTCTTCTACTATTTCCCAGCCATTACCATCATTTTTATTACTATACAGGTTAAAGCCAGGGAAAGGAGTAATTCTCTTGCGTTCGGATATTTTGTAGCGCTTTAATAAAACCAAATTTTTATCCCCTGGAGAAGCGATGCTTTCAAGCTGTTCTTCACTTTTAATGTTAGGTGACATACCGCACATGCGACAACTATCTCCACTGAAATAATTTTCGCAATCTTCACAAAAACTCGACTGGCTCATCTACTTTCCTTGAATGTTAAAATTAACAATAAAATCTGGCTTAAAGTTAGGGTTAAGTCTTGCTGGCTCTTCTACTATATTCCCGTTTGAATTTTTACGTTTATGGGCAATATAACCACGTGGATTACACAGAATTCGCGTATCGACAACGGTTTTATCTATTGATTGATGAATATGCCCATGAACCCATGCTAAAGGTTTCAATTTTGAGATAACTGAGCTTAAGTCACTTTGATATGCACTTGGTAAATCCAGAGACAGCTCATGATGTTCAACTGGCGCATGGTGGGTAATAACTACGCAGTTCTTAGCACTTGAATTTTCGAGCTGTTCAGTAATATAAAGTAAATCACTGTAGTGTTCATCGTAGACATTTTGGGGTGTTATTTTGTAATGTTTTTCATCTGGTGGTGGCTTGGGTGGCGCAATAACATCATAATCTGACATTTTGATTTTTGCTTTTGCCATCTCGTCTTTATTTTTATTATCAAAGTCGGTCCACAAAGTAGCACCAATAAAGGTGATTCCTTGATATTCAAAAGCACTTCTATCTAAAAGATGAATATTACTATAAGCAGGCGCCTCTAATCTTTGAGATAAGCTCTCTTTAAGGTTTCCAAAATTAGATGAATAATAATATTCATGGTTACCATTCACAAATAATATAGGTTTATTATAGCTATTTAGCTCTTCTAAGTAGTCTAATAAACGACAATAAAGCTCAGGAACAAACTTATTCGTTTCATGATGTCTATCGCCTGCTGTAGAAATATCTCCTGCTAATATAATTAAATCAAAACTAGTTGCTGGTGGTCTCAAAGGCAGTGACCCCCCTGGCTTTCTAACTCCGGCCCATGGCTCATACTCCAAATGCAAATCAGACATAATTAGCGCTCTAACACCGCCTTTAGAAACTATATTATTGTTCACAACTCATTCCTTGTAGTTTTATTATTCGCTCGCAAACATCTTGCGCATTCAGTCGTATGGAATCATCTAAGATTAACATATCTTTAATCAGTTGAAATATTGAAATCAAAGCAGCTTTTTCAATAGGCAAAAACGAGCGAGAAAGTATGCCAGCTAATAAGTTATCTAACTCAGCAAAACTTAATACAAACGGCGAAGACCAATTTTCAGGTGGAAGCTGCTCTCGCTGATATGTCAGAATATATTTCTCCTCATTATTACCCAACCTAATACCATTAAAAAGCAATAAATTACAATAAAACATTTGATAAAAACAAATACCGAGTGCCAACACTTCTGTTTTAAAATTAATTTTATTCTCGATCATTTCGGGGCTTCGATAAGTAACATATTCAATGTTTTCTGTGGGAGTAATTTGTTTATTAAGCAAGCCAAAGTCAATAAAAGATAATCCGTTACTGGTGAATAACAAATTATCTAACTTAATATCACCATGATACAAACTTTGATCATGAAGCCAAGACAGCGCTTGTGTTAGATTTAACATACTGACCAATAATAAGTTTACCGGTAACATTGACGTTAAATGACTTTTATTTGTCCCTCTTGGGTAAACTATTATCCATTTGTCTTGAAATGTTCCAAAATCTATCGGCAAACAAATACCTTGGGGTGGCTTAAGTGCTTTTAATTCTTTTGTATTGTTTAACTCTTGTAGCCAATCTTTTTCAGAGTCAAAAACCTTTAATGCCACTAGTTGATTATCTAATGAAATAGCAGAGTAAACATCGCCAAAGCTTCCTCCCCCTAACCTTTCCCAATTATTTATCTGAGGTGAAAGCCAATATTCAAATGTATTGAGTCGCACTTTACTATTATTAACAGAGCCTTTGTCACCTAATGCGCTAAAGGCAACTATGCTATAACTTCGCTGCGAAAAAAATATGCTGTCTAATGCGTTTTCAGTGCTGCCATCAACACATTGCAATAGCTTTCCTTGCTCCTTACCGGTAAGTTGCATAACCAACCTCGCACCTTCATTATTTTTGGATTTCATTACCTTGTAATCATTGTTTCGACCTTTAATAATCATTTTTCGCGCTCCAGGTAAATACTTGATACAAAACCAGACTGACCATCAACTGTTGCGTTCAACCAATTATTGTCGTTTGAATTTAAATCAACCATCACAGTCTTACCAATAGGCAATAAAACAATCGAGTCACAGTACGTGGTTTTGCACGTTCTAAGGTTTAGGGCTTTGACTTTAACTTGCATCGCAACCCAATTTTCAGGCTTAGATATTGATATTTCGTTAGGAGCCTTTTCTGCTGGCACGATATCATGATGCTTTAATAAATAGTGTCCACCTAGGTATATTAAGTAAGCTATAACAAGCAATGCGATAATTTGTATAACACCTATTTGCTTGCGCCACTTAAATGGTAAGAGTTGAAAGCCAACAAATACCAACATTAACGATGCAAACAAACCACCCCACTGCAAAACGGTTGTTGGTAATAAAAATGATTGAAATAAACTCATGACATAACCCTTACTTGTTGTTTTTGCAGCATTGTAAATGTGACTATGGTTGGTATAACAAACGTTAATAAATGGCTGTTAGCAATGCTAAGAAACGCCAAGGGTTGCCCCATCAACGGTATAACACCTAAATTTGAGCCAATATTTATAATGATATGAGCTAATAATGCTGCACTCATTAAGGTACAAAAAATGGCAAGTTGAATAACTTCTTGCTTCACAATTAATAAACCTGTGAATTTAATTGATAGTAAAATCACTTGGCAGGATGTTAAAAATAAATAACTTGCCAACCCAACAAACATACCAACAAAAAATGTACTAAATAACCAGCCTGTACGCACAATCAGGTGGGTTAATGATAAATCATCTTGAATGGCTGGCACTGCAACTCGTTTATTCCAATTAGAGATCCCTGACAATTGCTCTGTTACTTGAACACGCTTTGCTTCGTTGATTTGGTAGGCGTTAATATAGTTTTGCTCTGGATACTTTAATGACTTCCAGCGATCGACCGCTGGCAACAAAGACAGCTGATAAGTATCCATCGACAACTCATCAATTTGTTTGGCAACCCAATAATGGGTTGTGAATATGGCGGCACATGCAATAACAATTATAAAATAGCCGAATTGTCGCGATTGGGCCTTTTCTCTCGTCAGAAAAATAATGACTAAAACAACTGTAATAGCCAGTAACATGGCAGATAATATAATCACTGGTGAAAAGTCTTTAATGCTCGCTAAAAATAGCAACGCAAAGATAATAAATACCAATCCTGCTACAAATAATTTTATCAACTGAGGAAGTAACCCTTTACCATGGTATAAAGATAAACTGCCGATAAAAATTGCTGCCACTAACGCCATTACCAGTTTAATCATCTCTGTAGGGTTAACAAAATTAGGGATGCCCGTTTCACTGCCAGAGAAAAATTGGTTAAGCAACAACAGGCAGTAAACTAAAACTAAGCCATATTTAACCACTAGCCAAAACCAATGATTATTTTTTATCACCGCTAATATCTGTTGAAAACAGTCTATGTTCAGCCCTTTGACCAGCCCAACAACAAAACAAAATACACTTAAAATTACAATTTGCTGTTGCGCTTTAATCAGTAGGGTATCTATCGGGGCATTGACCCCTAAAAGTAATTGACTAAAAACACCAACCAAAACAACAAATGCCAAAGCATAATGCCACCATCGCTCTAGCAACAAACTCATTGCAACCACAAGTAGACCAACCTGCCACTCAAGAGGAAGAGCCATCATGTCAAGTTGATGTAATGAGATAATACAGAGACCTAAAATACTGAAAAAATATAGGTTTAAGCCGGTTGGCTGATAACGATTAAAGCGGAACACCTTTTTCCAATACAACGCAGCTATAAGCATACAAGCAGAAAAGAGCAAGAGTGCTTGGGAAATACCGTTAAATTTTGGAGATTGCCCTAATACAGCGGTCCATTTTTCTGTCGTTAATTCTGGCGAAGTTAGGCGTTGTGGCTTTTTGCTTTCAACCTCAACTAAATACTGCGCTTCATTATCAACATTTCGTGTTATTTTATATTCCGTTCGCCCCGCAATAAACTCGCCTGAAGTATTAATTGCGTATGACGACAAACTCTTCCACTCACCACCTAGTTCTTTTATAAACAAAGATTCAGGGGTAGATGAGTGTAAAACAAAGTGTTGTTTTATTAAGCTAATGGTTCCATTGATGTATGGTGATTCAGATATAGCTAAGCGCGTTTTACACAGAACATCGCCACCAATAGCCAGTTGAGACAAGGCATTAGGTTTTAATTTCAATAACCAGGTAATTAATGATTGCTCCAAGCTGCCTGACAAATAAGGTAAATCTCGACAATATTCAAACGAAAGGGCTTCAGGCTCTACTTGAGCTAAACCATTAATATTGTAAACAAATGATTTTTCGCCGTAAGCTATTTCAAGACCATTCATCACAGGTTTCAATTTAAGAAGTGAATCACCAAAGAGCAACTCCGTGGCATTGTTAATCACTATGCCGCTCGCATTAACTGTTTTACCTTGAAATTTTACCAACAACTTCCGAGTAGAGGATACGTCCTTTAATTTAATTTCTTCGCCTTTGTCTTCTATTCTAATATGTTTAGTAGACATTTGAGGGGAGTGAAGCTCTTTTTCTCCAACTACTTGCGCCTTTGCACCAAGCACTACTTGCTCTAATTGATATACCTGCGGTAGCTGATAAAAAACAAAGCCAAACGCTACTATAGCCAATAAAAAAAAGGCAATTCGATAAGGTAAAAAATTATTTTGCATTTTTATTTCCAAATATAACTAACTGTCTAGTCTTAATGCTGGGAAAATACTTCGCTCTTTAGTAGCTCAGCGATTAATCGGCCACATAAATCCCCCCCAGTGCCTGTTACTTGGCCTATTTGACAGGTGATCACCACAGGATTTTGTCTATTTACATAGGCTGTCATCCATGCATTATTATGTTTTCTACTTATCTCGCCCGTGCCTGATTTTGCATAGATATCAAAAGGCAGTTCCTTCAGTGCTTTATAGTTTTTGCCTGCTAATAACATGGCTTCTTGTACAAGCTCAAATGATTTTTGTTTAACGTTGATCGGATTGGTTGACACTTTTGCCTGCCTACCATCAACTGACTTAAGTAGCGACAGCGGCACTAGACGTTGCTTTGCTATAGCTAAAGTAAATTGTGCAACTTGCAAAGCCGTAACGCGGTTTTGCTCACCAACGGCAGCCCGCCAGAATTGTGATTCCACGTTATAGTGCCTTAACTTACTCGCAGGAACATTTAGTACTGAATTGAGAGCAGCATCACCTAATAATCCTGCATCAAGCCTTAACGGCTTATAAAAGCCGAATTGACTGATAAATTGTCTTAATGGTGAGGTATTAGCATATCCGTCATTGCCAAAGGCGCTTTGCCAATAAAAAGGCTCTTTAGCAACTTTATTAACCATAAAAGCAAAATACGTATTTAAGGAGTCTCTAATCGCTTCTTTTAAGCCATAAGCGCTACTTGAATGCTTTAAATTGCCTTCTCTATCATAGGTACGATTATAAATTGTTTGTTTTTCTCCATTAAAAATAAAATTGCTAAGCCCGTTAGCCACACAAGACTCCTGTTGAGTAGGAAAACAACCGAGCTCAGGGTTCATCAACGTTTCACCTTGAGCTTTTTTCCACCCCTCAAAGGTTAGCCCCTTTACCATGGGATGATTACCTCCTAGTTTTTCAGCAATAAGCAAAGCAGATAAGAGTTTAAATACACTACCTGAGACGAACCTTTGTGAGTCATCATGATAAGCCGCTAAAAACGTTAAGGGAGAATGAATCGGCTTTGTGGCCTGAATATAACCGGCACGTTGATAATTCGTTTCATTGCTTGCTTGAGGGGTTTGAGCAAGTACTAGTAGCTCGCCATTAGCATTTGCCACAGAAACTGTCGCAAATGATGGTTTCTCATCCATTGCATTGATATATTCATTCAACTTTTGGCTGACTACATTTTGCATCGCCTTATCTATGGTCAACATAATATTGTTACCCATAGACCGATTAATACGACCAGCATAAGGAGCAAGTAGGTGGGGGATATCTTTAGTCTCGAGCTTTTTACCATTACGATCTACCACGCTAAACTTTTCTTCACCGCCATTATCAGTAGTATCGTTAAACGCATGTAAACTTGGCTTCTCACCAAGCTTTATGGTCCTTTTTTTCAATATAGGCGAAAGAGCTTGTCGCACGCCATTAGCTTTAATGCTAACTTTCGAGCTTGTAGGTTTTAAATAATAAAGGGTTACATCACCTGCTTGCTGACAAAGGCCTTTAATACACTGGTCGCTAGTTTCTAAAAAAGTAGCGCCGGTAATAGTGACATCTCGCCCTAACACGTAGAGATAAAAGGCCTTACCTGGCGCATTAAAAGAAAAGCTCACTTGCTCTTTAAGCACTTTATGCCAAATCAAAGATTGATGGTTACTATCACGGTAAAACAAATCTTGATAATTAGAGATGTCACCTAACGACAGTTTGACGGGTTGAACACCTGAAAACGCTTTAACATTAACATCAGCAGGTAACGCTACCGCAGCGATTGACTTAGCAATCTCTTCAGTCGCCAAAGCTCTATTTCGCAACACCTCACCGGCAGGTGTATGATAAAAAGCTGCTAAAACCTTTTGGCAATGCGCTGACTTTTCAGCGTTAAATTGGCCCGATGTTAGTTTTTCAGTATAAAAATAGCGAGAGGCGAATTGCCAACGGTCCCCATCAAGTTTCATTAATCCGCATTGCTGCATATATTGATTTAGGCTTTGAATACCATATTTCATTTGATTTTGGGCCGGATAAAGACCTTCTTTTACATTACCTTTTATCCAGTTATTGTTATCGTTGAGCCAGTAATGCATGATATTGGCATGGAGTGAGTGTTTATAAACGCGAATGCTCAGAATGCCAAGAGTGCAACCCAGTTTATTTGTTTTTTTGTCAATTTGTTGTAGCACTAACGTGAATTTGTCATTTGAAACAAAGGCAAATTCAGTAAAGTCATCACGCTGTGTATCTGTGATTACCTTTACTTGCTCTATGGCTTTTATAGAGAATCCATATTCACTGCTAATAATAACGCCAGGAAGGTCTTCGTCACTGCCACTTTTATCAAGAATAGGGCCATGCAGATAGTCATGTATTTGGCTTTTAAATTTTTTCTCATTATGAAGTAAAGATTGAATCTGTGAAAAGTCTAGACCGACAAAAAGCGGCTTAGGTGCAATATTAGGAGGCAACAAAAAGCGACGCTGCTCGCATATATCTATTTTATACTCTTGCTGAAATTGCCCACCCAGCGTAATCAGCCGTGCATCATCAAACCAAAGCTCGTTATGCCCTGATTGATATTGAAGGGGTAAAGTATGATTTTGATTAATTTTTTGAAGGCTTGCGGGCAGCTCAATATGTGTCAGTAACGTGGTATTAGCTGTTGGTTTTCCTGCCCAAAACCAAGTCGCTGCCGTAAGTGTGATCACTAACGTAAAAAGGGGAACAAATAAGCGCAACATAGAACTTCCTCATGTTTTATTTTATGAGGGGTATGATGCTGGGATTTTAAGTTAGGTGGTTGTTTGTATCACCCATAAAAAGACCTATATTGATTGCTCATGAGGTCAATCTTTCATAAAACAAATTTAATAGAGTTTACTCAAAATAAATGACTGAGAATTACGAACTTTTTCAGGGATATTTTTTTCTATATATGTTTTAGCTTTATTTTTCCAAAATTTAGCTTTATCAGGGTCCCTAACCCTTTCATTATCACTATATTCTAATAACTTAGCTAAATTTATCTGGCATTTACTTACCCCTGCTTCAGCGCCTATCTCAAACACTCTTCTTGCTAACGCTTCATTTGCAGACGTCAAGCCAATTCCAGTGGCATGATATATTCCAAGAAGATTACAATATTTCACAGGATCAATCCCATTTACTTTTTGGGCAGCAATGAAACCTTTACGCAATCCCCCAACCTTGGCCCATTTAGATCCAGACAATCCTTCAAATAAATAATGTCTAGCGAGATCAGCCATAGCAGGTACATTTTCTTTATCAGAGGCCTTTTCTAACCAATTTATAGCTAACTCTTTATTTATAGCTGTTCCATCGCCATAGCCATAAGCTTGGCTTAGACTATACATGGCCCCTTTATCACCTTGTTTAGCTGCTTTCTCAAATAATTCAAAGGCCATTTCTAAGTTTTTATTCACCCCTCGTCCTGAGCGATACATTAATGCTAAATTATTCTGCGCGCCTTTGTTATTTTTTTCTGTTGCTTTTGTATACCATTCAGCAGCCAATTTTTCATTTTTTACTACGCCTTTGCCTTTATCGTATATCCAACCTAAATTAAATTGTGCAGTACCATCACCTTGTAATGCAGATTTTCTAAACCATTCATACGATTTACTTAGGTTTTTTTCTACACCTTGTCCATTCCTATATTTATAACCAAGTTTACGTTGAGCTACCGCGTCATCATTATCGGCTGATTTTTGAAGCCAATTAAACGCAACAGATTCGTCTTTTTCTACTCCAAATCCTTTTTCATACATGGTGGCTAGGTTGGTTTGTGCAGAAGTGTTGCCTTGTTCAGCAGATTTTAGATACCATTCAATAGCTAATTTATAATCCTGATTGACCCCTTGACCGTATTGATATTTGTAACCTAAAGTATTTTGAGAGCGAGCGTTTCCTTGCTCTGCAGATTTTCTGTACCAGTCAATAGCTAAATTATCATTCTGCAATACACCTCGACCTTTTAGATACATGTACCCTAAATTATTTTGTGCAGAAGCATTACCTTGTTCTGCTGATTTACGAAACCATTCAGCGGCTAACACATCATCTTGCTTTACTCCACGGACTTGTTCATACATTATACCTAAATTGTTTTGCGCGATGGCATTCCCTTGATTGGCTGCTTTACGAAACCATTCAACGGCTAACACATCATCTTGATTTACTCCAAGACCAGTTTTATACATGAAACCTAAACTATTTTGAGCATCTGCAACACCTTGTTCAGCAGCCTTTCGATACAATTTTGCAGCTACTTTATAATCTTGCTTGACTCCATAACCATCTCGATACATGTTGGCTAAATGGTACTGCGCAGAAATATCCCCTTGACCACTAGATTTTTTAAACCATGCTAACGCTTTAGCAAAATCCTGCTTAACTCCTTGACCATTCTTATACATGAAACCTAAAAAATTTTGCGCTGTAGCATTTCCCTTTTCAGAGGCCAGATTGAGATAATTAAGCGCTTTTTCGTAATCTTTTTTAACATCTTTACCATAGTAAAACGTGAAACCTATCATGTAAAAGTCGACAACAAATGTATTTAAAGTCGTCTCTGACCGCCCATTGATATCTATTACCTTAAACGTAGCACTGTATCTCCCTTCTTCTATACCAGCAAGGTCGTATGACCAATCAACTGACGCATCAATTTGACTTTCTAGCTGCCAAGTTTTTGCAGAGCTTTCAACCTCCTTATCGCCCCGCATCACTTTAACATTTAACTGTTTAAGGCCTTTATTATCTTTAGCTTTAATCGTTAAGGATAAAGTATCACCTGCTTGCTTGATATCCGTTAGCTCAATCGTCGGCGGCTCATTGTCAATAGCCTCTAACTCAATCGATAATACTTGGCCTCGCCATTCAATTACCTCAACTTTATCGTGATAGTCTTTAGCCGTTATTTTAAGCTGGTATTTACCTTCAGGAACATCTTCTCCAACCTTAAATTCCTCCTGGGACTTACTCTCTTTATCGCTTGTCGATAAGGTGGTTTTAGCGTCTGCCGGTTTTGTTGTAATAGCAAATTTATGCACAGGCGGGGTAACGGTAATAAAGCCTGTTTTTACTGTTTGGTGATTGGACGCTATTAAGGTATAGGCATGCTTACCTTGCTTAGTTCCCTTACAGATAAAGTACGTAGTCGTCGCACTAGAGCGGTAAGCATTGTAATTACACTTGACTGCATCATCTTGAATGTAGAGGCTATATGCCCCTTTCGGTGCTTCTTCGGTCAATGGTAACTGGATAACACCCGACCTGTTTTGCGTTAAGAATATCTCACTTTCACCCTTTTGCTTAAAAGGCGACCAATACACCACCCCGGCAATAATGCTGATAAGCACCAATAACATAACGCTGGTTGATAGCAGTTTTGATTCAGATGCTTCACGCCATGCTTTTTGCCAATAGCCTTGAGTCGATTGTTGATTATTGTTTATTAAGGTTAATTGCTCAGTCGCTTGCTTGGCTTTTTGGTTAAACGCTTGGCACTGTGAGAGGAAATGTTGGTATTCGCTGATAAGTGTTTTAATACGAGATTCAGACTGTAAGCGCTCGGTGATACTGGCAATTAAATGGGCTTTATTGGTCAGTAGGCCATCGTTGCTTGGTTTAAGCTTAGCTTTTGCCTGTAAGTCTGCTTGATTAAGTTCACTGATAAACTGGTTTAACTGGGTCAGCACCTTGTTTTGTTGCTCATTGGCTTTTTTGGCTTTTGAGAATTGCTCGGTAAAGGTGTTTTTTTGCTGGGTGAGCTCTGCTGAAATTTGCTCAAGGCTTTCTACTTCAGTATTAAGCGCTTCATCTGGCCATTTGCTGTGTTGCTCTATTTGCCCAATCATCTGCTCGCTAACATCAATCAACAAGTCATTGAAAACGCTTAACTCATCATCAACCTGTGATTTAAGCTTAAGGTAGTCTGACTGTTTAACTGGGGCTGGCTCATTAATGGAGGGGGCTGTCGTGCTTTCACCTAGCTTGAGTTGCTTGAGCGTTTGCTTAAACTGTTTAATGTGTTTATCTGCTGCTGCGTCTTGCTCGGTTAAGTGGGTTATTTGTGCGGTGATTTTTGCTTCAATGTGGTCATAACTGAGCAAAGTATTGAGTTTGTCTTGGCCTATCAGCCCTGCGCTTTTTAAACTATTAAGTTGTGTGCCTGGTGCTTGCAGTGACGCTTGCAGTGCTTGATAGTCTGCGATGGTTTGTTTTATACCCGTTTGGTATTCAAACCAGTTATCAATGTTTTGTTGTAGTGGTCTTAATTCATCTCGCGCTTGAATGTCTTGTATAAACGCTTGCTTAAGTGCACTGAAAAAAATGGTGAAGTCGTTATGGCGTGCGTTTTTATCGTCGCTAATCGCTTTAGTCAGCACTTGTGATAACGTTGAGGGTAAATTCTCGTTAAATTCTTCAATAAGCTCAGCCGAAGGACCATGACTTGGCGAGCGACCCGTCAGTAAAAAGTAAAATACACAGGCTAAGGAGAATTGGTCAGTACGCGTGTCCGCTTCAGATTCCTCTATAATCTCTGGGGCGCGATATTTTACAGTACCTTCGCCCAAGCGGCTTGGCGTTTCAGCCTTTAAATCCGAGGCAAAACCAAAGTCGATAATATGCACGCCTCCGCGCAGGTCTTGCATTAAGTTATTCGGGGAGATATCTCGGTGAACTATGTCTGTAAGGGTTAATTCATCAAAGGCCTGAGCAATGGCCGGTAATAACGCATGGGTTTTATCAAAGCGGTCTGATTGTGCCCACGCTTTACTTAGATGCGTAAAGCTGTCTCCTGTTATATACGGCAGTACAATAAACGCTTTGTTGGGGATGGTTTCCTGTAATTTTTTACCCGTTCGTTCATCAACACCAGGAATAAAACAGGTGTCTGCCGGCACCGCACAATGTACTGACGGTAAGCTTTTACTGAGGGGATAGCGGTGCTGAATCGTTTCTAATATCTGAAACTCATTGTCATGATAGGTTAATAAATGTGGGCGGTTTCGGGTAAACTTCATCACAAAGCGATGATGCTGCAATAAGTCTTCTTTATTTTTTTGACTGTTCTTTAAGCGTGCCTGCAATAGCCCTTCATCAATCGCTAACCACACCTCACTGCCATCATCACTTTTTGACAGCGCTCGCTCCAAAATAAAGTAATAGTCATCGGTGATTAACTTTATATCTTTATCATTCCCTTTAAATGAGCTACCGACCACGATATATCCCTTTATTTTTATTATTTATTAAGCACCGCTTTAACGACTGGTTTAGCTAACGCTTTGAACAACTTATTACAAAATGTAACAGCAAATCAGATTAGCAAAGCCAATAACCCCGCGCAAGCTGATATTAATGAAAAACACACGACTATTTTATTTTCTAATAAGTTACCTTACCAATTTAACCTTAAACTTAAGCTATTTATGGGGTCAGAAAATACTTTACTCTTTTAAAATCCCAGCATTATTAAAACTAAAGCCAAATATAAAAAACAGGTAAATATGATGTATAAATCAGCAATCAACATAGAATTTCACAACTTAATTGAAACAGCTCTCGTAGACTTTTTAAAAATGTTAAAAGCGTCATTATCACTAAATATTAAAGAAAAATTTCGTGTTCTGTCTGTTCTACATAAGCTCTCTCAAAAAGAAGTAACCGAACTAATCGATATCTTGGAAATAGAAGCTCAGAGATACAAAAACTTATCACATGGACACCTTAAAGATATTCAATTATTACAACAAAACGCTCATTTAACTTGGGAGCAGCTTTGCCTCAAATTACCACTTCCACAAATAGTGATTACGCATTAAATAACTAAAATTTTAAACTAAAGGAATTCAAAATGAATAGTCATGAATTTAAATATGCCCCCCAGATTACCTATTTCTATGATGGGTACATCTACCCATTTATTGGAAACGCAACACTGAAAGACTTAATAGAAATGAAAGATAAAATGAAAGACTCACCTAATTTCAGTTATTACAATAAAGATGCCAGAAATACTCACTTTGCACATCAAGAATGTGTTTTTGAATGTATTAGAATTTTATTCTCTAACCCGGATCCATCCTATGCGATTGCAAAACTTGAAGAAAAATATAAACAATTTACTACTTAATCTTTAGTAACTAAGATCTACGCTGACAGGCTCTCACTTTCTAATACTGCTGTTAGTTTCAAATAAAACTATTGCTGTTTAAAGCTTTGTATAACGTTAATTATTTCGAGTGTTTTTTCATCAGTTATTCCTAATAAATAACTGTCGTAATCTTGTCGTTGAGCTTTACGTTTTTCTTTCATTAATTTCAGGGCTCTGTCGGGAAACGGTTCAGAAAATAAGATTCGAATACATTGCTCTATACTAGCCAGTTGTTGCTTATATATTTGCATGTCTTTTCTCCTCAATAAAATAGGATTTTGATAGTTCAACCACCTTATTCGCATATTAATAAGTTCTTTAAGCTTTTGCTTTTTTATTACAGGAGAAATAGACCCTTGATAGTAATATTCGATTTGAGGTAAATAGGACTCTACGGCCCCTTTTTTAACATTTTTCATTAGAGGGATAACAACTCTTCAAAATGCCAAAATTCGATAGGGAACACTTCAATTTGTTCCGACGAATAAAGTTTTTGGTCCGTGTAGTAGTTTTCTTCGGGCAAATAAAACAACCAAAGGGTATTTATATCTTTTACTGGCTGGTTAAGGCTCGTTAGTAAACTTGTACTTGATGACACGCTTTCTTTTAATGACTTGATGAGATTGTATTTTTTATCAGTATCACCGACTGGATGTAACTTTCTTGCCTGCTTTATCGGCTGAATTAAGATTTGTTGTTCTTTACTGTCTACACATGTTTTAGGAGTAACTTGTCCAGTACAAATAACTGGGCGTTCTACGCGAGGTAATAAACCTAAAGCCATTTGTAAAGCCGTTACTAATGCAAACTCCCAGCTTTTGTGTTTTTTAGCAGGTCTCTCTCCGCATTCAATAAAAATCTGTCCACTAAGGAGCATTCGAAGATCAGTATTTTGATTAATCAGTTTTCGTATTTCATTCGAGAAATTTGGCGTTAACCCAAAAATAGACAATTGACTTTTTGCTGCCGGCACATGTGATACTTTAATAAAACTGAGTTGTTCTGCTTTTCCACTTGCATTGTCGACTAAAGGAAAATAAACGCATGATTCATACCTTTCTTGCGGTATAAAAGCTTGTACTTGCTTTAGTGGTTGGTCAGAAAAAATGGCTTGATAATGACTGATTTGATTCGCATTATCTAACCGATAAACAAGGCTAGAACGTGTTACGTTACCATTGTCAGCTTGTTTATTTGATGGTGCAACTTGTGTAGGTGTAAGCTCGACAAGCCCTTTAGAGAAATTAAAGCCCGCTTCTAATGCACTATGTTCTTCTAATTCTATGTGGTTAGAAAAGTGCAAATCAGCTAGCAATAAAGCCAAGTTAAAAGCGTAAATATTTGGTAACAACACTTCTGGCTGATCAGTACAATGCCCAAAAGGCGCTAAGAGTAGTTGAAACTCACAACGGTGAGCATGAAATACTGATCTTAACTTAGCTACGGTTGCTTTAGTATATTGTGCTAACTGCTTTGCTAAAGGATAGGATATGGTTTCTTCCAAAACGATTGGCGCATGTTCAGCTGCTATATTGAAGTTTGATGAAAAAGTTAATGTTAACCAATCATTTCCTTCACAGTTTGGCACCTCAATACTAATATGTTCAACCATTTCTAATATTCACTCCATGTTCTTTTTTTTATCGCCTCAAACTGAACAAGCCACTGAGGTAAACGATTAGCTTCATTATCAAAACCTACCAGTAATCGATTATAAAGTTTGATTTCTTCTTCAAGAAGATTTTCAACCTTAACTTCTGATATTGCACGTCTTAATCGCCCCAGCAAAACAAGGAATTCAGCACTTTGTCGAATATCTTCTTGTTTTTCATAAGCCGTAATACGACTAATGAGTTTAGGTATTATGTTGCTAATAGGTTTCGAGTTACTTTTTCGGTTGAGTATATATATATCGCATTCACCTTCATTTAATTGTACATTTCCTTTTTCTAACACACTAATCAACCACGCTTTATAGTCAGATTTCGTCATAAATGGGTACAATAACACTTGCTTAACACCGGTGGTAAATGCTCTGTCTATATCTTTTTTAACGGTATGCCCTGCCCAAGTAAGCTTTATCACTAATGATTCACAATAAGGAATAACTAAATCAATCGCTTGTTCTTTGTTTGTATCGATAGGCTTACTAAAAAAACCTCGAAACCAAGGTTTTATTTTACTAATCATGATTGATCTCAATATAAAATCTGCATTTTTCATCAACTTCATTAGGTGCAGGGCAATATTTTTCCCATGGGCTTTCATGTTGATATTCTGACTCTTCTTTCATCATTATAATAGAAGCTAATTCTGTAACCTCTGCTTGAGTATTTGTATCCGATGTTAAATATAATTTAATTTTCGGACTTTCTTTTTGTTCAAAAAGATCATCCATAAAGGCAGAAGATTCTTCGCTTTCATCGAATTTCCATCTAACAAGGTAGTAACCTGCTTTATTCTTTTCCTGATGAATGTCTATCTTAAAGGCATCCTTTTTTACTAATGTTTGCGTTCCATCTTTATCAATATTGTAATGGTCAACACGGTACTCTTTAACGCTCAGACCTCCAGTACTTGCTGCTAAATGGGTCAGTTGAAACTGATAGCTTTCGTTATGAGCCTTGTTGTCTTGCTCATTTTGCAATTTATCTGCTTCGTATATAGTAGCGATCATTCTGGCACTTTCAGACTCCCTGATAATTTTTTTATATTCATTTGATTGTTCATCGTTTTTTTGCTCAAACAATAAATCATGCTTATAAGCAAACAAAGCCTTTGCCGTTTTGGATACTTTAATTGTATTCATTATTTTAAGTCCTGTAATTTATGTATTTCATCAAACAGTGCTGGGATTTTATTTAGGCGTGTGAATACATCATTTTTTAAGCTTGAAAAACCCTGTAACGGATATTCTTTTTCCAAAGTTTTTAATGCTATATCGACATCGTTAAGAGTAATATCTGCGACGGGTAACTCGTGATCATTCGCATAGGTATCAATTGCCAGTTCACATATTAACTTTACTCCCTCAATTATTTCAGCAGAACAATTAATACTGAGTAAATAATGTTCATAAGAATGAAAAGCGAAAATGCAAGCCAAATTGTTTTTATAATTGGCAAGCATTCTCTTGTCGCTTGAAAAAGAAAAAAGTAATTCTTTGACCTTATTAACAATAGGATAATCTTGCGTTAGTATCTCTAATGTCGAACTTGTTTTTTGACCCGATTCAGCAGATGAGTATTCTATTTTTTCATTCATTTGATTTGTTGCTCTATCTTTTTCTTGTTGATCAACAAACCAATGGTGGTAACGGGCCTTCATATCACAGAAGAAAAAAATAAAAGGTAATACTCTTTTACTTATTGACCTACTCTTTCCAACGCGGGTATATAGCTTCCTAGCTTGTTTACTATTTTCTTCCTCCTTGACCAATCTTGCTTTAGCCCTTTTAATAGCATCAAGCGTGAGCTCCGAACGATTAAGTACTTCAATATTTACTATCTGACTAAAGTATTTTTCATATTCACTTCGCGAGTTTCCCGCATTAGCAGCTTCTTGTTCAATAATCACGTAATTAGCTTCAACATAAGCAGAAGTATTTTGCGAGGCTTTATCTAAGATATGTTGAAACTCCTCGGATTGAATCACACCAAGTTTTTTTAGATGAAGCTGAATAGATTGCCCTTTTTTACATGACTCAATTAGTGAGTAAAATAAATCCTCTAACTTACCCTGATAAACTAATTTTAGTGCATCAAACCAATTGCATTGACAAACTTCTTTTACCCAGTTAGTTCCCAACCAAAGCATTGCAGCTTGACTGTAAATCCTAAAGCGATCTCCTTGTTGAAATGACTTTTCTATCCTTTTAGAAAGCAATTCATTTTGGAATATCCATGTTTTAAACTCTGCAAAATTTTTAGGTTCAATAGATAGGTTATTAAACATTTCATCTAAACTTTCTTCCTTCACATTACTCATTAAGAATACAAATTCAAATTTAGGCATAATAGTTAAAATGATATTTAACAATCCGTCTAGTTCATGAATTAATTCTAATGCCCCCCTATTAACACCAGGTTTATGAGAACCGGGCTTCGGCGGTCGAATAACTTTCTCTGGCATGTTTTCAAAATACTTAATGTAGTGATACCAATACTGATGGCTGTCATAATCATTTCGTAAATGCGCTAAATTTTTGGGGCTAAACTCACCGTTTTTTTGTCGCAAGCTTGTTAAGTTTTTTATTGTTTTTTCATACGGGTACCCCTCAAGCATCTCGGGTGAATTTAAATTTCCCGAAAGCCATGTAATAATATTTTTTGCCAGCTCAACCTGCTCTGATTGTATTGATATTTCACTTACACTTTGGGAGCTATTTAAAAAACGTACGTTGGTTCCAATATTATTGAAAACTTCTTCTAGCCAAGTATAAAAAGGAATACTAGGGTCTTGAGTTGCGCGATTAAATGCAAAATTCAACAAGCTGCGAATAGCAACCCAATCAGGCCTAATAGTTGTGTGTTCAACAATAAGAAATGCTCTATTCAGATAGCTGTTTTGAAACTCAATTGAACGCCCTAGATTAGTATCTGTCATACTTAATTCCTTTTCTTACTAAATTTTTTATATTTCCAATAGCCACACTTGACCGTAATGATGGAAAAAACCCGCTTGTTGTTGATTTTCTCCCATATAAACATCTATATGTCCAGCGCCTTTTATTGCACTACCACTATCACTGGCTATTAAAAGACGAAATTCGCGACTTCCTACCTTTCCATTCTTGTTTATTATGGGAAATTCCACCAATAGAACAGAGCCATGAGGAATAACGTCAGGATCAACGGCAGCAGTTATATTATTAATAACTGGTACACCTGAGCTAGTAATTGGTGGTGACTTTACTTCGCGAAAAAAAACGTAGCTGGGGTTTATATTTAGAACGCTAGATAACAGCTCTGGATGTTGTTCAAAAAAATTACGTATCGCCTGCAAACTTATATCTTTTTTACTAACATGGCCGCTTGAGACTAAATATTTTCCAAGTGATTCATATTTTTTCCCATTTTTACCCGAGAATGCCAAAGTCATATATTCATTAGTATCTATAAAATGCGCAAACGTCGAGCCTTGTACTTGGGCAAAATAGTTATTAAGCAATGAGTCGCTGTAGCCTATTTCTAACCCTAACCCTTGCAAGCCTTTAAAATCATCAATTTCTGAACGTGTTAATGCTTGATCATTAGGCCACTTACTAGGTTTAGTGTATAGCGGATACTTGTATGTGCTGTCTGGCTTTCTTTTTAACTGGAGCATTGGCGTAAAATAACCTGTTAATAGTACATTTCCACACCCATCTTCTCCTCTTAGTCGTTTAAATTTCAGACCGGACAAAAATATAGCTTTCTCATCTGTGCCAGTTTGCTCAGACATTTTTTCCAAGACAGCTTTTTGCTTTCTTATAAACTCTTTCTGTTCTTCAGTTATTATAGGGGTTAATAGTTTACGTTCAGTTGCAGATAATTGGTTGTATAACGCTTTATCCATTTCTTTTTCAGGTATTAAACTAATACTTGGTAATTCTTCTTGTTTAAAAGTGCCGTCAAAACACTCTAGATTTTTTTGCCAACCATTCCCTTCAAAATCATATCCTTTGATGATTTCTTTGGTATTATTATTAGCGCTTGCCAAGCAGGTGATAGAAAATATCCCCGCTACAAAAGTACTTGTTGATAATAATTTCTTCATTTACTTTTCCTTAAACTTATTTGTTTTTAGTCAAACAAACCTATGCTGGGATAACGAATTACGTTAGCTGTTAGACTCACTTACCAAGTCTGTTTTATGATAGGACTCACGCTTAATGTGCGAGACACAGAGCGCTTTTGAAACAAATAGAAAAAGACAACTAGCAATTATTGATACAATTAGTACATCATGAATGCTGCCCCATGTACTAAGAGTAATCGCGACTATAATTCCGGTATATTTCCCAAACATAAGCAACCTTACGACTGCAGCTTGCTCTTTTTGTGGTGCAATGACTTTAGGTAGCAACATGGTCACTGGTATTAGCATTGCTGATGACAATCCTAAAAAAAATGCTGAAAGTACTAATATTATCCAGTGCAAACTAAAGATAAGTAGGATAAAACCTAATAACGATGTAATCGCCCCCGCAAATAAAAGCTTCGAAGTACCATAACGATCAACAAGTGTTCCACAAGGTTTAGAACAAAAAGCCTGAGCCATAAAAAACACCAATGATACTACCGCTACATACAATGTGTTTTCATACGTTTGACTGGTAATAAAGGGAATAAAAGAAATGGCCAAGCCGTACAAAAAGTAACTCTTTGCACTTACAATAGCGGCAATTATATAACGCCTTTGCTTGACAATATCACTCAGTTTATCAACCTTCTTTGAAGGCAAGAAACTATCTGTTATTTTAATGAAGTATAGAAGCGATATTGAAGCAAGGCATGTAAACACAAACACGACATATTCAAAAGAATAAGCTTTTAATGCTAGGCCAAAAAGAACTATACCAGCAAAACAGCCACTCCAAAGATACATGTTAAATGTACCTGCATTTTTCCCTAAAGATTCACTAGCAGAGTTATCAAGAAACACTGAGTTTTGTGCATTCCAAATTAACGCACAACCAAACCCCATGATACCGAATGAAGTATACAATAAAAATTCTGCTTGCTGACAACTGGCAAAGCCCGCACAAAGATAACAAATTGACGACAATACTATTGATCTTTTTTCTCCTATTGTGCCAATAATTTTATGCACAAAAATATTTGTAATAAATACTGATAAATAGAGTGTAAGTAGCAATTTAAAGCCCAGCTCTGGCTTCCCTATCATGCCAAAATGAACCGTTATAAATTGTTGTAAGCTACCAGCTAAAAGAAATAAAAAGGCAAAGCCCATATTGAGCTGTTTTAAATTCTTTTCTTTGGTTAAATTATTATTAATCTTGTTCATCATAAAATTCCTGCCTGCCATCATTTGTTTTCCTTAACATGACATATGCTGGGATTTTCAATATGCTCTTCCTAACGTCCCCTAATTGATCTCAACATTTTCCACTGAGAACTATTAAAAATCCCAGCATAAACCTTTTTGATATTTCACAAAGAGGAAAAACAATGGAATTAAGTAAACATGCCGAGGTAAGAATGAGTCAAAGAGGTATCACCAATGAAATGGTCAACTTGATAATCAGATTTGGCAATGCACAATTTCATGAGGGTTGTAAAATAGTATCGCTGAACAAAAAAGCACTAAAAAATTTACAAGTACAGAATATTTCGCAAAAGATAATAGACAAAATAAAAGCACTCTACGTTGTTTACCGCTCAAAAAAACAACTCATTGTAACAACAGCCTTTCGTAAGAAAAGATTGAAAAAAGACCGAAAGAGCTTTCAACAATTGATGCGTAAAAAAGAAAAATGGCGAAGATCTTTAATGCAAGAAAGAAAACTGTAAACCGAGCCTTTGTACCTCAAGCAAATTATTATAGGGAATAAGTATGCCTTCAATAAAGGTTAAAGCTATTAACTTATAAATAATAGCATCATCAACACTTACAGTTTTGGTGTTCAGTTTACTTTCATCTTACCTGGCATTTGTTATATTTATATTCTTTTCTATGGCCTTAAGTGATTCTTCTTTAGTCATGAACACTCGTATTTTTATAATTTCACCGTCTTTTCTTGAGCATTCACAAACCATCAGACCTAGGGTATCCATTGAAGTGGTTTCCCCGTTCATAAAACTGCCATGGGATTTTTTCTTTCGAGTTAATCGTTTGTCATCTGCTCTTAGCTTTATCATTTGCAGAGCTAAATCAAAACTCACATCACAGGTTTTGGCAAGCGGCGTTTTTCAAGGCGGTAAATCCGAGTGTAATAAACTTTATTTTTCCTGAGTATTTTTTTTCATATTCGCTATTCTTTTATTTTATTCATGTCGTAACAGTTAACTATTCATCGCCCTGAAAACTGACTAATTTTTCATCCAATACATTATCTTCAATATGAAAAAGTTCAGGGCAGGGCTGCTGAAGACTTATGGCGTTTATTAATAACTGCCCCAACCTTAATTCAGGGTACTTAAGTAGTACATTGGTAATACTTTCTAGCAAGTGTTGTTTAGTCTCATCAAGGTGGTTATCAACCAATACTGAATCTCTTGATGACTCATCATCAACTTCAGTATTGATAGGTATGTTTGATAACATACCACTCGCTGTTTTTTCTTCATCAAAAGTAAATTTAGATTTAAAATTTAACCTATGAGGCATAAAATCATCATCGGCTAATGGCACCTCTTCAAAATAACTGTCCCAATCTTTTTTTCTCATAAGAGCAAATAAGATCGGCAAGTTGATGAAGTTCATTGCCCTCAGCTGAGTGGTATTGAGCATCCCAAAGTTGTTCTACACGTTTCAAAGAAGCTTGAAGTTCTTTTTGATTAGATATTTTATTGGAGGATAAAATCTCACGAGAAATAATTCTAATATCACTATTTTTCTTTAGTTCATGAGCTTCTTATTTTGATTTCGTGATAGCTTGAAAAATATTTTGATATGCTAACGTATTTTCATTAGAGCTAGAGATTCTATCATCTAAAGGGTCACCTATTTTTAAAGTGTTACCACACATATCAGCAAAACAATGTTGGCATAAATCAGTTTCAACTTGCTTTCCATCACCATGAATCGAGCTATAGCCGCAATGATGGACTATTGAAATAAATTCATGAAACTCATAGTCACCGTCAGCACTTGTTTGTAAGCCACAACCATCACAAATCAGTATCGTCACCTCTTGCGTAGTGACCGTTTTAAATTTTTGCATCACAGCTCCAATTGACTACTATTTTCAAATAGTAGTTGTTCTAATCAGTATTAACAGAAATAAAGCCACTACTAGTAATACATTGAATTAAAATAACTAACCCCGCCATTTGAAATAGGCCAATTTCTGGCAATGAAAAAATATCGGGTATGATCCAATTCCAGATAAAATACGCAGGAATAACGGAAATCACTAAATTCAAAAACTTAACTGGTAGAGTGAGTAAAATCACTTCATATAATTTCATTTCAAATCTCTAACTTTGATTGTGAACTTCGAAAATAATAGCATTTGTCGGCCACCTTCAACTCATAACACCGCATCAAAATAATCACCTCAATTCACTCAACCTCAAAGCGATTGACTCTTGCTGAAATCGACCAAAAATATTCACCACTTTTTCATAAGAACTCGTTAAAAAGTGTTCTTCAACAGCGCTGCTAGCTCCATCATAGTCAGGTTGTTCAATAACAGCATCAAATTTACTCAGTTTTAATGTTGCTTTAGCGCTAACGTTTGATCCCTTGTCGAATATAACAGAGCCTAATGCCTCACTACCAACATCGTCTTCAACACTAGCCTTAATCTTTTCAAACTTAACTACATCAGCCTCAAATGGCACATCCTGCTTAACTCGATCAGCATACTCAAGCAGCTTAGGCTCAGCTGGCATATACAGAACCGCTTCTTGATTCTTTGAATCAGTCATTCTGAGTATTCGACCCAATATCTGTCTAAAATGCATTTCTGTTTTAATATTGGTGAGGTGGCAACAAACCTGCAGTCTTGGGATATTAGTTCCTTCACTGATCATTCCTACGGAAATTATCCATTTAGTTTGTGCATGTCTAAATTGTTGGATAATACTAGTTGGCTCATTCTCTCTATAAGTAACCACAACGGTATCTTCGTTAAAATAGGTTTTCATTAATGTTGAAATCTGTCTTGCATGATCCACTGATGAGGCAACAATTAACCCTGCGGCGTCAATGTTTTTAACTCTAATTGAACTTAGTTTTTTCTGTGCCGACGAAATTATGTATTTAATGACCTTTTCATTCTCAATAATTTCCTGATAGGGAATGATTGATTGCGATAATAAACACTTAAAGCTAGTAAATGTTTTCGTTTCATCGTCATCAAACACTGAAATGTTATTATTATCCACCGCAATTATCTGCGGTACACGGCAAACATCATCTTGAATTGCTTGTGCAAGCCCATAAACGTAATCACATGATATTTTATTACTAGGGTGCATATAGTTTGAAAGAACAATAGGTGCAGAATCTGAGCGCCAAGGTGTTCCTGTTAACGCCAATGTATATTTCGCTTTATCTTGAATGTTTAGTATTATCTGCTCTCCCCATGCATTCGCATTATCAACATTTGAACCCGCACAGTGATGTATTTCATCAAAAATCACAAACACTCGGAACCTTTCAAATAGCTGCCAAAAATGTTCATCTAGATACTGCAAACTTTGGTAGGTAAGAGAATGTCCTTTTGCCCCCAGTAAACCATCGAATCGTTCATTAATTCTCAACTGCAAACTTTGACTGAAATCTTGAGAAACAATCGAAGAGGGTGAAAAACAAATGATTAGATCAACTAAGTTGTTTTTTAATAACTGATCGGCCAATTCAGAGGCCATTAAAGTTTTACCTGCGCCTGGTGTTGCTAGGGCTAAGAAGTGACTATTGCCATTTAAGTATTGTTTTATAGCTGTATTGATACAGTTATCTTGCCATTGTCTTAATTTCATATTTACTCTGTTGGTTTACCTTGATTAAGCAAGCCTTCAATGGCTCTGATCTTCCCTAATATTTTCGTAGTATTGTCTCTAGCTTTATTGTATTTCGGCTGTAGCTCATCAACTAACTGAGGGAACTCTGAATAAAGCTCTTTGTAAGCTTCAGATTCCCCTATATTTAAGAGGAATTCAGCTTTATAGTGGTTCAACTTACCAAGTAATTGCTCTTGTTTTTCATCGACGCACTTAGTTGAAATAGTCACTTCTGGTTTAATCTTCGAGTTTATTTCTTCTACATTAAAGAGTTCTGTCTTACTGAAGCTAGTTAATCCTTTTTTATTAGATACTAATTTCTTTAACCAACCTTTTTTAACAAGTTTTAATAGTTCAGCATATATCTTTCGTCGAACGGAAGATGAGTTCAAAGAAGGGTCATTTTTTAGGGCCAAATAAGCTGACCGGACATCGCTCGTTGTGAAATGATCAAAGTTTTTCGCGACAATAATTTGAGCGACAAAGGGGTCAAATTTCAAAATTAATCCTGATCAAATAAAAACAACAATGGGTATTATAGGGCGTGGTGCTTTAGTGCTCAACATGAAAATCTAATCATTTTACTTAAAGGAATAATAAGTGAGTGATTTAGTCAAAGAGTTTGGTGAAATGTTACGCTTGAAACGCAAGGCTAAGGGATATTCTCAAGAGGCTTTTGCCGCGTATGTTGGTATAGAAAGAGGTAATTACGGTAAAATTGAAAGAGGTACTGTTAATATTAAATTAGAAACACTATACAAATTAGCTAATGCGTTAAATTGTGAATTTGAAGATTTAATGCCTTCAAGACTTAAATACAAAATAAATATTGATTAGATTCATATCCCACTAAAATCAAAACAGATTCTTAACGAAAAGCGATATTGAATTAAATAATAGTAAACCCTATCTCCTCAAGTTTAACTTTATCCATAGGTTTTAACTTTTTTACTGCCCAAATTAGGTATTCTTTTGGTCTTGATGATGCAACATAAGCAAACCTGGCATCCTCACTATTGGGATTTTTTATCCAATTTGACCAATGAGAGTCATTTCCAGCACGTGCTGATGAAATCAAAATAGTAACATCATGAGTCTCGCCTTTAGCTCCATGAATAGTTGATTTTTTGAATGATAGTGTGGATTTAGTTACCGCACCCAATGAGCTAGCTACTTCTTGCTTAGCCAAACCTGAGGGAGATGTTAAATTTACCTCGTTCAGTGGGGCTAATATATTAGCAACAGCGTCGGAACAAAACCGTTGATTTGGAAGATCTCGAATCAACGTTTTCGCACTTTTTGTCCAAGTTGACCAAGTAACTCCTATATTATGCAGTTCTTTGTTATGTAAATACTTTAACGACTCACACAAGAACTTACGCCACGTGAGGTTTGAGTATATTGATTGGGGGCAATTGAAGCTGTTTGGTTTAAAACTTTCTTTAAGGTGATGACGAATAAATTCGGAAAAATATTGTAAAGAATGACTTAACCCTTCCATATCATCAGGGTTATAGCTCTTAACAGCGAGAGCCAATTTTTGGATATTATTTAATTCAGCTAGAGAAGTTTGAAATTTTCTAAGTATTGAATGCCCACGTGATAGAACAACATTATTGCCAAACCCGTCACATTTTTCCTCGAAAGTACTAATTAACTCCGTAGGACAGCTAGTATATTGAAGAACCAAGCACCTTGATTCTAACCAAGAAACATTTCCGATAATATTTCCTCGACCTGTTAGTTTAGCGCAAAGATCAACGATATTCTGGCAACTTCGAAAATTTCTTGTTAGCGGTAAACTAGTAAAATTATTATCTACAACGAACTGTTTTACCTTAGCAGGATCAACATCTCGAAAACTATAAATAGCTTGATGAAGATCACCAACAAAATGTAATTTTGCTCCTTTGTCAGCTAGGGCTTTAAGAATAGTTAACTGCTCTACAGATAAGTCTTGGCATTCATCTATGATGAAAAGCGGGTAGCGCTTTACAAGTAGCTTAACAAAATGATCATATTTTGCGTCTGTTAGAGCTTCAAGGGCTAAACATTCGATATCTCTGTATGTTGCCCAGCCTCCTTTTAACATTTTATTCTTTGTTTCTATAAGATTATCAATTTCCCAATCTTTGAGCACAATGGAATTTAACGCTCTATTTAATGCTGGCTCTCCTGTTTCAAAAATTACACTGTCATTTATTAGATCGAAAGAGTAATGATGAGCACTTACTTGTCCTCGCTTTGCATAGCTATATTTCGTTTTATAGCCTATGTGTGAGCTGGGCTCGATGATACGAATTGATGAATCACCGTCTTCGCCAATATACCCCGTGAGCTCTATTGAGATTGGGGATACAATGTTTTTATAGATGAAACTATCAAACGTGCCTAAGAAGTGAGGGAACATACTTCGACCATGAGGAAGGTACTTTGATATTCTGATTTTAAGCTCGTCAGTGGCACTATTAGCAAAAGATAGGGTGACTAAACCACCAGGACTTCCTTTCCAATTTGAGATTTCTTTACTGACTTTGGCCGCAACAACTTCAGTTTTACCACTACCAGGACAGGCTTCTAAGAATGTATGCACGGCTATACTTGAGTTTACGTAATGAAGTTGCTCTTGGGTAAACTCAACGGTCATTACTCTTCCTCTGCAACTTCTAGCGATGAAGCCCACAAAATTGCATTTTTAATGTACTCAGGAACAGTAAAAATAAAGCCTTCACTCTGAATTTTATCGGTCATAACCTGAGCGAACATTCCTTTGCCTATATTGTCATCATCAATTCGCTTAAGAATTTTATGAGCAGCTTCGGCAACTTCCTTTGGTGACTTTTCAGTCCAATCAATTTTCGACATTGCGGTAAACTCTTTAATGACGGGGCTTTCATTTTCTTTAGGCTTAGGCCATAGGGAAGCAATTATTCCAGACATTAATGCAGCATTATTGCCTTCCATCGCTAAGTCGTACTCCAATGTCTTGTACTTGCTTACAAACAATCGAGCATCAGTTGATTTACTAATTGAATCAACAAGTTTGAGAGCATGATTAGTCCCATTTTTCATGTTGCCTTCGTAAGGAATAAAATCTTCACTGACTTCTTTTGTTTCTCCTGCATTTTCGGGATCAGGAATTTCTTTCTTTATTTTTTTGGGAGGATCTAAATCGGTCAATCCTGCACACCTTACTGGAATATTCTGACCAACATCTTTTTCTTTGGGATCATCAGTAGTTTTGATGTTGCAATAAAGTTGCATAAAGTGCTTAAAGTAGATTCCATTAAGGTTAATTGTTGATATACCAAGGTCTTCGAGGCTTTTGTATCCGTCCTTCTGATCTTTTAAAACTATTTTGGCCAAAGTAGGGATTATCATTTGCTCCGCAATCCCTTCAACCAAAATTACACCACTCGCAAATAACAAATTAGATTTTGTGACATCTAGCCAGCGGTTGATGAATTGACTACTAGTGGAATGAAGCCCGCATGTTCGTAATGGTGTTGCAACAGGGGCTTGTGACTTAGACAAATGAATGATTGACTCAAGTTCGACAGAAGAAGCTAAAACAGTTGAATGTGTAGTGACAATTACCTGAACATTTTTGTTTTCTTCTGCTACTGATTTTAAGTGATTTAAAAGCCTAATTTGTAGTTGTGGATGTAAATGTGCTTCAGGCTCTTCAATTAATAGTAATTTAAAAAGGGGTTGCTCATCATCTTCATCATCAAGTGTTAGCTCTGCAAGGATTGAAGCGATATAGAGTAGATTGTTATAACCTAAACTATTTTGACTAAGACCGCGAAATAACTCCTGACTATCAGCAGATAAATCAGGAAAAAATAATAACGTTAGGCTTTCAGCAATTTTAGTAAAATCACTTTCTGCAAACTGAATACTTGTTTTTTGTCCAAAATGATAACCAATTGCTTTAGTCAAGTTTGCAGTGATGAGTTCATTTGCTTTTTTGATACTTAAATTATCGTCAGTAGCTAAAGATGTGTTGAAGTCTTTCAGTTTTTCCTCAAGAGGGTGTAGCGTGTCGTCTTCTCTACATTGCTTTAATTGTTTACGGTTTAGCGCTTTAAGTAACTTAGATAACCTAGATTGACGGCCATTCGAAAGCTTTGACTCTGCATCCCTTAATGGTGGTAAATAAATGCATTGAATAAGATCAATCAATTCAGGGTCAAACTGTGAGCTCTTCGAATTCCCTCCCCAAATGATTTTTTTGAATCGACCTCGTATTTCCTTATTTTCAGCTTGTAAGGTCAATAATGCTGTATTGGAAGCTCCAACCCACGGAAGAAAGGCCACTTTATCCTCTACATCAAGTCCATCAAACTCAGCACATATTGAAAAAGATAAAGCGGCTTTTCCCCCAGTGATGAACGGGCTGAAAAAGTCATCGCTGGATATGCTATATCTCCCAGACTCAGAATCTTGAAATAATTGACGAATAGAACTGATGATAGCCGTTTTACCAGCCCCATTTTCACCCACTATCACGTTTAGCCCATCCGTGAACTCAATCTCGAAGCTACTATGAAAGCATCTAAAGCCTTGTGCTTTTAGTTTGCGTAAATACATACACACCTCAGTCCATTATATTATTATATTGGGCAAACTATGATGGTTGCCTAATTAGTGATTATTCCTTCACTGCTATTATTACAAAATACAATGAACTACATAAGACCCTATATCATAAACTCTATTGTTACTTTTTATCACGCCTGTTTTTTTAGTTAGCAACATTGCTCTAGTTTTCAAGAATTAAAGAGTTAATATTTTCTGTTTGGCTCTAGCCGACCATGACTGGTTTATCTCTTCTTCACTCAAATTTTTCTTATCGGGATGGTCTAGAAAACAGTCTGAAACAGTAAGTTCTTTGATGTTTTTGCGATCCCACTGCATCGCTTTTTGTTTTCTTTCAGTATTACTCGACATTAAATCGTTTAAGATTTGTTTATAGGTTGATGCTTCTGAACGATAAAAAAGAGTTGATAACGTTTCTTTTGTTTGTAATTCAATTTCAATTGCGTAAATCGTAAAGCCTTCACTTAATTGTATTTCCGCATAACAAAATTGCCGAGGCTTCCCAGCAATTAAATGTGCTGAGCGGCAATTTACTTTTGGTACATTTCCCTTCTCAACAAAAAGCTTCCAACCACTTTCTTCCGCCAATGTTTCTAGCATGATTTCAAATAATTGTAGTTTTGCTGAAGGTTTAATTGGCTCAGGCTTATCAAGTTTATCAATATCAGCTCTGGGACGTTTTCCTGTGTTTTTTCCTTGTTTTATACCAACACTATCATCCTCTTGGTTTTCAACTAATTCAGGCTCAGTGCCCTTAGGAAGAACTCTTACATTTCGAGGACTTCTGCGTAGCTCAAGATACGTATCAAAATGAAAGCCCGCTTTATTTATATTAATGGTGTAGCGCTTTCCTTTAGATCTAGGAGAGGATGAGGTGTCTATTTCTTTAGGATTAGTAGCAGGCTCAGAATATTTTCTCTTCTTTTTATTTTGATCTTCATTCTTATCATCTTCAAGATTGATATAATCTTCGGGATGCTCAAATTCAATTTCATGTAGCTCAGGTGTGGGAACACCAGCAATTGATCTGATTTCATTCACATATCGATGATTCCCTTCACCTTTACTCTGTAAACCAGTATACCCACTCCAAGTGATTGAACTGTTTTCAATATTAGGTGGTGTAAAATTGAACGTCCATCGCCTTGAATTTTGAGTTTGTTTGCTCTCACTATTGATTAAACCGAAAATCGAACCAAAACTTTTCTTAGCTGAATCATCAAACATTAACCAAGCAAAAAATTTACGATACTCTAGGCTATTTATAAAGTTTAACGGTACATGACTACCAAAAATTATTTTTCCTACCCAATCATTCATTTCTGCTTTAGCTAATTGATAAGTGTTTCCCTCAAGAGCTAGTGTTCTAACAATTTCTGCAGATTGAAAAAGTAACATTCTTGCAAACTCGCACAAAGGCAACCACATAGTGTATTCTTCAAGTTGTATTTTATATATCAATTGATGTTCAATTTGACCTTCAAACTCTTTCAATAGTTGCTTTTTCTGCAAACTTTGTGGCATTTCTGCATAAGTAACAATCTCCCAATTATCCTGGTTTGGCAAAACAAAGGCACTTGTAAAGCCTGTTTTATGATTAACAGTATCAGTTAATGGGTATGTTTTACCGACGGTTAAGGCTGGTAATAAATCAATAGGTAAAGATTTTCTAAAATAGCTACCACTAGGTTCTTTGAAATAACATACAACTTGCCAATCTCCACCAGGGTTTTGAAACCAATCACCTATGAGCATCAATTTTGAACCATCAGGTATTTGAGTAATACTAACCATTATGCTGCCACCACCGCTTTATGAATTAATTTGAAAATGTAATGTTCAATATCTTCTGTGACGTACTCTTTACGAATTGATGCTAAACGTAGTAAGCGCCATTGTTGTATTGGTAGATTTAATGCCTCTAATGCCTGATGGGCAATACGTAATCGAAACTTTCTGTAATCTACTTTATTTTCTTGATTGAGCTCCAACCATTTCGCTGTTCTTGGTAAATCGGTTAAATGTTTTTCAACTGAATTTGGGGTAGGTAGCTTTTTAATTAAGTACGTTTTGCTGATTCTGGGACGTTTTTTGAGGGTAGTTATTTCAGTTATATACTCTTGAAGTAATAAGATATTTTCTTCATCCCACGCTTTATAATCTCTTTTGTATCGATTCAAATTAATACGTTTAGCGTCAGGTGAGTTTTTCTTTAACCAGTCTCTATCGTGCCTATATAACCATGCATATAGGCTTCCACCATTATCTGTATTCCTTAAACATTTAATCCCTAACTCGATATTTGTATTACATAAATCAAGCCAGGCACATCTTTGTTCGCTTATATTTTTATTCGTTTTTTGTAGAGCTACAAACTTTCTATCTTTCTTATTACTACTTTTGGTTGGGAATGCATTAACCATTGTAAAAATTTCTTCTAACGATTTATCAAATAGAAAAGAGCTCCAAACCATTATGTGTCGAATGGGATGAAAAGACTTTCTGTGCTTACGAAAAATGTCTACTAACCAGCTATTGTGATAGCTTTTGGGTAAATATTTTCTAAAACAGGTGTTTTCCCAGTCTTTAATCAAGTGATCATAAATAGCTTTATGATCGACGTAGTTACCATTCATCATGTTTAAATCTAATGCTATTTTTTTATAAAACATAGTCCATTGACAACTAGAACAAGGCTTTATCGTTTTTAAATTTAAGAGAGCATAAAAGCGGTCAATTAATTTACATTCTTGTTTACTGAGAGAAACAGCTGAAATTAGCTTATTTTTATTAATGTTCTCTGATGCGTGAAAATGATGTTTTTGAATCGAATAAAAAGGTATTTGCGAATCAATCAGTTCGCATTGATGCGTTAAACAAACGTTAATACATGGTAATTGATGTTTTCTCAGCCAATAAGTTTCTCCAAGTTTTCTTTCTTGTTCTAATGAACAAATAGGGCAATAACGAAAATATTGATTTGTTTTAATACTAGAAGCTGCAATGCCTGCTCGAGTATGAATGTTGCCACCAAAATTTGACTTCATTGATGAAACTATAAGTTGAGCTTGTTGACCCGATAGGAACGGAATATACAAATTTGCCATTGTATGCTTATCAATCAAACTAGAAGCTGAAATAGACCACACAACAGCCACTCTTTCGCTAAATGCATTAAGGTGACTTGGTAAGTCAGGTATTGCAACAGCTGTTCTTTTTCCAAAGACATCATGAATTACAGCCTTTTGATTAGCTGTTTGGCCAGTATGAATGCTATATCGTGCAATCATGCTATATAGCAATTCATCTTCATACGCTTTTGGAAAATATGCTAGCAATATTAACCTGCCAAAAACTGCTTTATGGGGTATATGTGACCATTTTCTTTTAAAGCTTCATACATTGTGCCTGACTTTGATGAATATACTTTACGAAGGTCAGACTGTGATAATTGCCCCCAATCCATCTCTTTAACTTTATTTGATGTACTCTTACTTATTTTCTTTGGCCCTTTTTTAATATTGGCTGTACTTGTTGTTGTAAATGAAGATGTTGCTTGATGAATGATGTCGATAAGTGAAACTTCGGGATTCGATGCTATACAATCTTGTACAAGTGGACGTACTATATCCTCAGTTACCCCCATTGAAATAAGTGTTGAAATGGCATTATTCACTACGTCATTTTGTAACGAATCGCCTGTCTCTATTCTTTTTGGTATTTTCAACGGCATTGCTTTTAAATGATCAAAGCCATTGAGTAATCCACTTTCAATCTTTGGTATCACAATATCTTTACAGGCCTCTAAAGCTTTCTTATCATTTGTTCTAAGAGCATCTAACATGGGCTTTACAATAGAAAACTCTTCTTCAAATACATCATTAAATAACCCCGTAGTCAGACATTCTTCATCTGGTGACTTGGCTAGTAAAATAGCTCGAGCTTGAGCAAGACAAAAAAGTTTAACTGCTATGTCTGGTATACCTTGTGATAATTCATAAAGTATATGAGTAAAAGCTTCATCAAGTTCAGTGTGCGATTCCAGCCATTGATACTGAAACAATTCCAATAAAAAATCATCCCAGCTTTCATCAAATGCCATTTTATCCCAAACAATACTACCTTCACCTGATGCTCTGCGAGCTTGTCTAAATTCATTTGAAAATAAACGGAGCGCTGTTGGTGTGCCGATTAATACAATTGAAACTTCAACGACATTAACTAATGTCACTAAGAAATTTATCATTTTTTTCTCGCCACCACTTTTAGCGAGGTTCATATGCTGGAACTCATCGACAACAATTAACCCAATAGCATGAATTAAACAGAGGTCAGCTACGTCCGCAATCATTTTGCCTATAGTGGGTCGACCTGCAGTATATTTATCTCTGTAACGAGTATTTAACCTTTTATCTAATGCAATAAAAAAACTTTCGCAAAACTCTGATAACGAGCCTTCATAAGGACAATCAATTTTTATCCATGGCACTTGCAATAATTGATATTCAGGATGGTAAATCACCTTATCGTAATTGTTTAAAATCTTATTAGTTGCTGTAGATTTCCCTGCACCTGATATACCTGAAATAGCCATCGATGATGCATTAGAGTTACTTTCGCTATGTACATATGAGGTTAAGTCTTGATTTTGAATTATCGACCTCATTTGATTTAACTTACGCTTGAATGTAGCTGTTTTTGGATTCCGCCCAAGATAACTTTTACGTATAAGTTGGGAGAATTTTTGTTCAAGTACTAAATGCGTGGTTTGAGGGACAAAAAAATCTCGAGTTAAACGACTAATAGCATGTACCCTAACATGCCCTTTTAAGTTAATTTCTTTATCGTCAAATTTAGGTCTCTTATTCAACATTTCAACAACATCATTAACACTGTTTATTGGCGACAAAGCTGCGATAAGCGGGTTATCTGCATATTCGGGTAAACCAGGATCAATATACTCTGCTGTTTTGAAATAACTTTGATCAGAACTATTCGTCATCGCTATCACTCTTTAATAGGCTTTTAAGGCTGGTAGGTAATTTATAGCTTTTGGCTGCTTTTTTCTCATTATGTAATGAAGTTACATTATCTGGTTGTAGATTATCGGTCTGATTACCATACTTATTTGCTCGCTCATTCTGTCTTTCTATACGTTTATTTTCTCTTATACCGGTCACTTTTTCTGATTTTGTTGATGGCTTATTAGTAGGCTGAAAAGCTTTAGAACGAGAAGCTATCGTTTCTAAATCATTAACTAAATTAACAGAACCAGCTCTTGATTTTAAACTGGAAGTAGCAGCCACATCGGCATTAATATCATTACGTTGCCAAACTTCCCACATGGTCAAGTCTTGATATGCTCGACTTCGAGGAGCTAAGGCAGCTGTAATAAAAGTAGAGTAATTATCATTGAGCCTAAGGTAAATCACATTAGCCGAGTATAAATCATAAGCGATAGTTACTTTTTTGGGGCCGTTGTAGTTGCCCTCAAACCAACCCCAGTCCAGAGCTTCTTTGCAAGTGTAATAGCAATTAAAAAGCTTTAAGCCTTTTTCTGTTACTGTAGCTTCGGTATGCGGTAATAAATTTACTTTTACAATGTCAGAATTAGGCCTTCTTAAACGGCCAGTACGGTATTGAATTCCCCATTCCCATAAATCAAGTGGGTTATAAGGTAAATCATTAGGTAGGTCTTTATCTGGATCGTACTCACTCAATGTGTGTTCATTATTGTAAAAAAGGACTATTTTTATCATCATTTGAGTAAACTCTTTTAAAGTATGAATACTGTCTTGACGATAATCTTTCCCATGCTTTTTTTTACCAATAGCTACTTTGGTAACGTAGCCTTCCACAAATGGCTTCATTTTAACTTGTACTGTTTTGAAGTAACGCTCTACAATGCCTTTCCAATCTGCTCTATAAGGTGGGGTATTTTCAATATCGACATGAAAAGCTTTGCTCAACACCTCAATATGGCGACCTAAAATTTCACCTCGATCGCCAATAATAGTCTCAGGTAAGCCTACCGTAGGCCACATATTCTCAGTTATTTCTATATCGAATTGTTTACAATATTCAACTTTATCAAGTACCGTATTTGACAATGCTTCCATAGCACTTACCCATGATGCATTTTCTAACCCTATATACATACCAACAATTGCTCGACTAAAGACATCAACTACAAAATACATAGTAGGCCTCCCTATTACCTTATTCCTATCATCAGCTGAGACAAGGTATACATCTGCGATTGTGGCATCAATTTGGTATCGACTACCAGGTCCAGATACTTCAGTGGTAGAAGAACTCAGGACCGGTCTATAATCCTTTTGATAGTTAATTTCACCTTTTCTCTTTCTGGTAATCTCAAGGGAAGTGTATTCTTTATTATAAAAATAACGAAATTGGCGAGCAGTAGGTACTTCAAGCAAATGTTCTGCTTTACAAGGCAAAGGAACGCCAAAGGCTATTAATACTTGGTTGTAAGCATAATCAAATTCATACTGGTTTTCATTTAATAAGCATTTTTCAATAGCTACTCTAAAAATAGCTTTAATATTGTCATCGACATTAACGCCATCTCCTGGTGTTCTCGTACGCGGAGCACCAAGCTTCTTTTCCCCTACTTTTCTGCTTTTACCTAAGCCGCCACAACGATTGTATTGGCCGTTTAGTGTGTTTTTACACATACCTAATTGCCAATACCGTCGGAACCAACGATATACTGTTTGCTTTGTGGCTCCACTTTCTTGTATTACTTGGTTTAGTAATACCCCTCTTTGTTTTCTTAAATATATATCAGGTACGTTATTAACAGCATTCTGAATAGCACTCCAAGCTCTATCTTGAATACTCTCAGATTTTGAACCTTTTTGAGGAAAGGTCATTGAAACATTAATATGTGGATCTTCGATTACTTCTAATTCATTTTTCGCCATCAGATGTTCAAATTCGTCTCTAGAAGCATATTCCGGCAATGCATTATCTCGATCTATATCAATATAAAATATTACTTCAGGGTTAGACCAAAGTACTCTTAATCTCTTTGAGTTTATTTGATGTACATCGTTAGGCATGAACATATTCATGCTCCTTATCGATCCAAAAATCTGAAGCTTTCAAATCTAATGAGTTTAGAGATTTATGGTTAATATTCATGAGATCCCAAGTGAAAGCATTTTGTGCTAATAGATGCCTTAGATAAGATAAATATGTGCCACCATCGACTTTATACTGATCATCTAGATACTTCATTACCACAGCTATTTTATCGCTTGGATGGGTAAGTATTGCCTCATTTACTGCATTAAACACATCGATCTGACTTGCTTTATTTAAATCATAACTATGCATGTGTGGTAAGAGCCACTTAATATTTTGAATAAGTATGAAAGGAACTTCATTCTCGGTGAAAAGATACCACTGGATACCCAAGCTTTCCCAGTAGCGCCGTTCTAATTCTTGTTTTTCAATAACTCGGACATCTTCTAATTCGTCACTATATTTAACTGAAATTGCTACTTGAACGACTTTGTTATTTTGCAGGGTGTCTAAAAGTAAGTCAGTAGTCATAACTTGGGTTACACCACTTACTGCAGGATGGGGAATTCCAAGGCGCTCTGAAATTTTGGCTGTTTTTTCGGGATCGAGAGGAAACTGCTCTTTAATATCGGTGACAGAAAGATTCCAATCGAAAAGTAAAAAAGTGGAAAGCTCTAAATCAGATAATAAATGCACGATACGGCCATGAGTTAGTGCCGGTCTTCTATGAACTCTGCCTTTGCTAGGCACATCTCTGACTGTAAGAAAGGGTTTATAATGTTTACCGTCACCTTGACCACGTTTTTCCACCGTTAAACGTTTTATTATGGCAGGCTTAATAAGTTCTACGATTGTTTTTGGGGCTGGTACAAGAAAGTCTTTCATTTATAGGTCCAGGCTATTCTGATGAATTCAGAATAGCCTAAACCTTAATAGTATGAAACTAATTTGTAAAGTATGATACTTTATTGGTTAGTATGGTACTTTATTGTAAAATTACAGGACAAAAATGTGGGAGAGTAATAATTATTCAACCGTAACACTTTTGGCTAAATTACGCGGTTGGTCAACATCAGTGCCTTTAATGATAGCCACGTAATAAGATAACAACTGTAATGGCAATGTATAAACGATAGGCGCTATTAAATCATCGCAATGAGGCACGTTGATCACTTTCATGGTGTCATCACTTTCAAATTTTGCATCGGCATCGGCAAAGACATACATCAAACCACCACGTGCGCGTACTTCTTCAACGTTTGATTTTAGTTTTTCAATGAGGTCATTTTGCGGTGCTACGACAATTACTGGCATTTCAGCATCAATAAGCGCTAAAGGACCATGCTTTAATTCACCGGCAGCATATGCTTCAGCATGAATATATGAAATTTCTTTTAACTTAAGCGCACCTTCCATTGCGATAGGATATTGATCACCACGGCCTAAAAATAAAGCGTGATTTTTATCAGCAAAATCTTCCGCTAAATCTTCAATAGAACTGGCTAACGCGAGCACTTCATCCAATTTATTTGGCAAGGTAAGCAGTGATTGTGCAATATCATGTTGGATATTTTCACTCATGCCATTATGTTGGCCAATAGCTAATGTCATCATCAACAAGCCAACAAGTTGCGTGGTGAATGCTTTCGTTGAAGCAACGCCAATTTCAGCGCCGGCTTTGGTCATAAAGGCTAAATCAGATTCACGCACTAATGATGAACCCGTTACATTACAAATAGTTAAACTAGCGCGATAACCTAATTCTTTTGCTAAACGCAATGCAGCTAACGTATCTGCGGTTTCACCCGATTGCGAGATAGTAACGATCATGGCATTTTTCGGCACATGCGATTTACGGTAACGAAATTCACTAGCAATTTCGATATTACAAGACACACCGGCTAACGACTCTAACCAATAACGTGCCACCATGCCTGAGTGGTAACTGGTGCCACATGCAATAATTTGCACATGTTCGATGTCTTTAAAAATGGTATCAGCACCATCGCCAAAAGTATTGATGTCTAACGTGTTACCAAGTAAACGGCCTTCTAAGGTATTTCGAATAGCAGTTGGCTGTTCATAGGTTTCTTTAAGCATGTAATGACGATATTCACCTTTGTCACCACTGTCTTGCGCGACTTCACGCTCTTTTGCTTCACGCTCTACAACATTGCCATCGATATCATAAATATTAACTGAAAAGCGGGTAATTTCTGCTACATCACCTTCTTCTAAGAAAGAAAATTTACGCGTAACAGGCAATAATGCCAACATATCTGAGGCAATAAAGTTTTCACCAACCCCGTAACCTATCACTAATGGGCTCCCTGAACGAGCGACCACAAGTCGATCTTTATCTTGGCTATCCATGACTACGGTACCGTATGCACCATCAAGCTGAAGCGCTGTTTTTTGCACGGCTTGAACGAGTGAATCTGCGGTCTTTAATTCATGATGTACAAGATGTGCAATCACCTCAGTATCTGTTTCAGAAACAAACACATAACCTAACGTTTGTAGCTTTTCTTTGAGTTCTTTATGGTTCTCAATAATGCCATTGTGTACTACCGCAATATTCTCGCTTGAAATATGAGGGTGAGCATTTACTTCACTTGGTGCACCATGCGTTGCCCAACGTGTATGCGCAATACCCGTTCCTCCACTAAGCGGTTGTGTAGTTAATGCATCAGCAAGTTCTTGTACTTTACCTAAACGACGAGATCGCTGTAACTGTTTATCATTATCAATAATAGCTACACCAGCTGAATCATAGCCTCGGTACTCTAGACGTTTAAGCCCCTCTACTAATATATCTGCCACATCACGTTGTGCTACTGCACCGACGATTCCACACATATTTATTTCCTTTTATATCTTACTTAGCACAAATTAAATTAATGCCTTGTTTTATTAGTTTATTTCTTACTTCTTCAGATAAGTCATCATCAGTAATAAGCGTGTGCACTTGCTGCCAAGGTATTTCCAGATTAGGTATTTTGCGATTAATTTTCTCAGATTCGATCATCACAATCACTTCTCGAGAAACTTCCGCCATCACTTGGCTTAAACCTAATAACTCATTAAAAGTAGTGGTACCACGCTCAATATCAATGCCGTCTGCACCAATAAATAACTGATCAAAATCATAAGATCTTAAAACACTTTCCGCGATTTTTCCTTGGAATGATTCTGACAGTGGGTCCCATGTACCACCAGTCATCAATAGCGTGGGTTCATTTTCTAAAGCCTGAATTTCAGATGCTATCGATAGTGAATTTGTCATCACTACTAAGCCAGATTTCTTACTCAACTCATTCACGAGTGCGGATGTTGTACTTCCGCTATCTAAAATAATTCTATTATGATCACGGATGAGAGTGGCTGCTTTTTTTGCGATACTAAGCTTTCGTTTTGAAAGTTTTTCACACTTTGGCTCAATTAATTCACTCGGTAATGAAACAGCACCGCCATAACGGCGAAGCAATAAGCCACTATTTTCAAGGGCAGCTAAGTCTTTTCTTATCGTAACTTCTGAGGTATCAAATTTCTTAGAAAGTTGATCAACGCTAACTTCACCCAAACTGTTTAATTCGGTAATGATAATATGGCGACGTTGCTTAGTATTTCTTTTTGTCATAACTTTCGATTTACTCAATTAAGTTTCGTTTTAAAACTTATCTATTTAAGCAAAAGTTGTGATAAAAAACAATCAGAATTTGGATTTATAGCCTAGTTACAAATTATTTGGCTATTTAAGGGCATTAATGATGATTTAATGCCCTATTTAACAGAGGGTAGTTATTTTTTTTCCGGTTTTTTCCAACCCGAAATATTACGTTGCTTACCACGAGCCACGGCTAATTCTTCGGCTTCTACATCCTTAGCAATAACAGATCCCGCACCAACGGTAGCTCCAGAACCTATAAATACAGGCGCAACAAGTGAACTATTAGAGCCAATAAAAGCATTATCATCAATTGTGGTTTGCGACTTATTTACGCCATCATAATTACAGGTGATTGTTCCCGCACCGATATTTACGTTATTACCGACGGTAGTATTACCTAAATAGGTTAAATGACCTGACTTACTACCACTCCCTAAAGTTGTTTTTTTCATTTCAACAAAATTACCAATATGGGAGTTCTCATTCATCACACTATCAGGTCGTATCCGAGCAAATGGCCCCGCAGAACAATGATCACCAATCACAGCACCTTCGATGATAGTATTGGGTTTTATTTCGGTATTTTCACCAATGGAGCAGTCTTTCAATATACAGTTAGCGCCAATTTTTGCACCATGGGCGATTACAACTTCCCCTTCAAAGATACAATTAACGTCTATTTGAACTTCTTGTCCAACCATCATAGTGCCGCGAACATCTATTCTATTGGGATCTCGAAGACTCGCTCCTGCTATCATTAAAGCTTCAGCTTTGCGTAATTGATATGCCCGCTCTAATGCCGCAAGTTGTACTCGGTTATTTGCTCCTTCAACTTCAATTTCTGTTTCAGGGTGTGCTGTTGCTATTGTTTTTCCTTCGCTATGACACGCGGCAATAACATCAGTTAAATAATATTCTCCTTGAGCATTATCATTTGATAATTGACTTAACCATCGCTTCAGGTCTCCACCATTAGCGAGCAGTATTCCGGTGTTACATTCATTAATTTTTAGCTGTTCTTCATTAGCATCTTTTTGTTCAATAATGCCAACCACAGCATTATTTTCTCGAATGATCCTTCCGTAACCAGTTGGGTTATTGAGGTTAACACTTAATAACCCCATACCATTTTCCGGTTTGACATCGATCAAACTTTCTAATGTTGTAACTTTAGTTAACGGTACATCACCGTACAAAACCAGCACGTCTTCATCATCCTTCAAGTATGATGCTGTAACGGCTACGGCATGGCCTGTACCTAATTGCTCTTTTTGCTCAACAAACGTTAAATCATCGCCAGCACTTTTTTCATTAATCGTCGCTTTTAGTATTTCGCCACCAAAACCATAAACAAGATAAATGTTTTCAGCATTTAATTTACGTGCGGCATCTATAACATGACTAACCATAGGTTTGTCTGCTATTGGGTGAAGTACTTTTGGTAAAGATGAACGCATACGGGTGCCTTTACCCGCAGCAAGAATGACAACTGACAATGACATAATTATTCCGTTTATTGTTTTTTGGTTATTCTAACGCGTTATTCTAACGATTTTCCAATAAAAACTAATACTAGCTTTCTATTTACCGTATCTGAATAAAATATAATGTATAGATTAATATTCTTTGATGAGTAATGTCATATATTGTTAGGGTAAAAAACACAAAAGTTTACAAAAATGATTGTAACTAACTAAAATATTTATGTTTTTAGATTGTAATTAATTCACCATTTTGTAACATCCTCCCGAGTCAATTAACTAAATAACAATAATGAAAATATATTTAATAGTATTATTAATGCTACTAGCCGGTTGTGGTGGTGGTGACAGCAACAAGACCAAACAAACAAAAGTTTCACAATCTAATACCATTACCATTCAAGACAGTTATATTGAAATAAAAAAAGGGACAACGTTTTCCGGAAAACTGACTGCAAAACACAACAACAACTTACCAATTAGCTTCGAATTAGTTTCAGCGCCAAATATTGGTGAATTCGAATTATCTTCTACAGGAGAGTTCACATTTTCGGTCAATAAATTTGAAAGCAAAGACCAAACAAAATTTACATTTAACGTGGTTGCAGATAGTACGCTTGAACAATCAGCTTCTGTCGAGATCACTTTATTGGCACCCGATAATATCGCACCACTTGCTGAGCAGTCTCAGATAAATATTTCCTTAGATAACGTTTACGTTGGTAATTTAATCGGTACGGATATTGATGGCGATACGTTAAGTTTCGAATTAATTGACGATGTTTTAATTGGCTCTCTTACGTTTAATAATACTACGGGTGAATTTGTTTATATTGCCCCAAGACAAACAACCGAACTTAAAACACACTTCACTTATAAAGTATTTGATGGGTTAGTTTGGTCTGAGCCTAGTGATGTTGTTATCAACCTTTTACCAAACAGTTCTGAAATTTCCCGTTTTAGTTATCAGCTGTTCGGAAATTCACAAGATGCAATGTCAGGTGTTTTTATCTTACCGGCAGCAGAATTAAACACAGATGAAGTATTTTCAGATAATATTGTTGTATTAGCTGAGCCTAGATTTGGCTCTTTTAGTTACACTAACCAACAATTTACTTATCAACCCAACACAACCAGCATTGAAGAATTAAATGTCAGTGATGATAGAGTTATCGTTTCAATAATCGATAGCCTTGGTAATACTCACTTAATCAAATATGAATTCAAATTTGCCGATCATGCTATTGTATATAACGGCAACCTAACCGAACCGTTAGCACCCAGCTGGCAATCAGACTCCGATTTCCCTGAATTACTTAATGATATATTTAGTGGTCAAGACCCTTTCTCTTCAGACTTTGTACATAACGAAGAAAAGTTTAATAATGCCATCAAAGCATTAGACGCTTTGGCACTTAGAGATAATATCACCGACGAAAGGTTATATAACTTAACCTATTACATTCGAGCTCATATCTATTACTTTGGCAGTGAAAAATTAACCGATAGCCAATTAAATAACCTTAATACCGCTGGCCTGAGGTTGACTCAAATGTCTGGTTTTTATGGTTTATCAGAATCAGCAACCAAAATCCACACAGGTTATACCGATACCGTTTATTCACTGAGTAGGTTTGACCATAAACATGAGCTACTTACAAAGTTTTTTGACATCAACTTAGCCCTAATCAACTTATATAGCAGATTTGATGGTCAAGGTGATACTTACAATTTACAAACTGGAATTTACAATGTTTTCGATCTAATAGATCGTACTGCCTATGCCTTTAAGTTCAGTGAAAATAGAGACTTCGTAGCACGTTACTATAACGAATCACTTTTAACAGCACTGACTAATTTCTCCCAAAGTAACCTAGTGCCCATCAATGGCGACTACTACCTTTTATACAATATATATTCATTAGGATATGAGTTTTGGCTCGATGACGATGCAGAATGGCAAACCATGTTAGAGCAAAGCATGGTTTCACTTACCAGAGCAGTCATTGAACATGCCAGTGCAGAAGATAGCAAAAATATACAAATTGCTTTCTACGGTTATTATTTATCGGATGCTGTTGGTTATCATAACCCAGATTTAGCTATCAATCTTTGTGGGAATGAATACCAAGATATTTGCTATATAGTTTCGGAACAAGAAATACTTCCAAAGGTAACAAGTTGTAATGATTTTGCTGAGCTGCGTTTTGACGATTTAACGATAGATCAGCAAGATAGCCTATGCCAATCATTAATAACTACTTCCGATACATTTCATCAGGTACTGGCAACAAATTACGTTTCAGTAGAAGATGACTTTAATGATGCTGTATACGCCAGTATATTCAACTCCTCGCAAGATTATGGGGCATATGGTTATTCTCTTTATCAAATTCCAACAGATAACGGTGGGTTCTATCTCGAGGGTACTCCTTCTCAAGAAGATAATATTGCGCGATTATTTGTTTATCAACAAGGCGAAGAGGATGCGTGGTGGGTATGGAACTGGGAACATGAGTTCACGCATTATCTAGATGGTCGCTATGTCAAATATGGTGAGTTTGGTCACTTATCTCTCGATGAAACTACCTGGTGGTCAGAGGGCCTAGCTGAATATATAGCTTGGGTAGATGAATTTCCTCGAGGTAACTATGTTCTTACCTCTACTCCGGAAGATAAATGGCCTACTATCGAAGAGATTAGTACGGTAAATTACAATTCAAGTAGTGATTTGATTTATATCTGGAGTTACACACTGCATCGATTTTTAGTTGAAAATCACCAAGAATTACATCAAGGATTTAAACAATGCCTAATTTCTGGCGATATAGACTGTTATCGAGAGAAAACTACGACTATGTATTCTCTAGAAGCTTCTTATAAAGCTTGGTTACAAAATCTTGCTCAATCACTAAATAGCAGAGCCAAACGTTTAATATATTCAGCTAAACACTACGCAGAAGACTCAAAACATTATCGTATGCATAGTCAAAGTCAGTTAAAGGCGCGTAATAAATAACTTAGCTTATTGTCAACAATAGCCACTGTGTATTGCATATTGTGTTTAAAAATTAAGAACGACTTTTAACTATATAAAAGTCGTTTTTTAAATCACTAAACCTTAATAAGTACGCATTAGAAGGATTGTATATTTTGCTTGTCACTTATCTTACATGTAATTATGCAACAGATCGTACTCATTAAAATAACTATAGCTCCTCAGAGCTCGCTGACAGAAATACCAATTAATGGTGATGATCGTTAGCTAATTGATTACCTTGCGCATCATAAAAACCACTACCAGCGTGGTCAATAAAGCCCAAACGTATCATTTTCCTTAAAAAGGGATCCGATTCATTATCGCCAATATCGGCATAATCCGTCATTTTATAATGCTCTGTTCTTTTAAAGACGCTTTCTATCTTGTCTGTTGAAAATATCGTTTTATTTAATTGCCAAACGGTTATCGTTTCTTTTTCGTTAGTAATAACTTTTTGTGCAAGTTGCAACTCCGGCTGCCACCAAAGTTCTATCGTTTGCTCTTTGCTTTCAAATTTATAATATTCAATTCGGCTACAATCCTGACCTTTGGTTGATATTAAGGTCATGTTAGCCAATTGAGCTTCTGTCACTAATTGAAATTTCGACTGCCAGTGATGTTTATTTGAAGCAACAGGTTCAAACTCAATACCTTTTTGGTAGTGATCAAAATAGCTTACTTTACGGACACTGTTATTTTTTAAGGTATGCCATTGATTCGTAGTTTGTTTCAATTGGTTGATATGTAAAACATCTTGACCTTTTCGCCATAACTCAAAGTTACTTTTTATTTTTGTAGTTTCAGAGTTTAACCCTGAAGTTTCAATTGTGTAAATAGCCCCTAATTGCTCAACTTTTTTTGGACAAGACTCACTTGCATAGCTTTTAAAACTTATTAACTGACTAGCGATAAAACAAAAAACAATTACCAAATTTTTCATTAGTTTTCCCATAAAAATAGGGGAACAATGTTCCCCTATATATTGATATTACAATATTAATTCATCGAATTTTCGTTACTTAGGTCTGCTGCAAAGTCCATGATATGAAATATTAAACTTTGCTCATTCGTACCTGTCACTAAGTGTGCTCCAGGACCCATCGCATACACAGCTACATCTTCACCAGCATGTGTTTCAGATGATAAAGGCACTAGTGCTTCTTGATGAAAACCTGGGGTTTGTGTTTCAACATTTGTTAAATCAACACGACCAGTTACTGCTGCTTCCATGTACGAAGCGTCAGCATTGGTTTCATCACCTAAGTCTCTATATCCTAATCCGTTGGTATAGCCTAATGTGGTGTAAGGCATGCCATCACTTGCTAACGAAGGCTCTTCTGAGCCAATACCAACAACTTTGCCCAAAATCGGGTTCCCACGTTTAGGGTAACCAGCAATGGTAAATACATGACTATGATCGGCCGTCACTATGATTAATGTATCTTCATCATCTGTGGCATCTACAGCAACTTGTACTGCTTTTGAAAATTCAATCGCATCATTTAACGCATTGTAAGCATTACCTGCATGATGAGCATGATCTATACGACCTGATTCAACAGTTAAAAAGAACCCTTTTTCATTGTTTTCAAGTACTCCAATTGCTTTAGCTGTCATTTCCGCCAAACTTGGTTCACCAGCAATATCATTTTCACGATCCGCTTCATATTGCATATGTGATTCATTAAACAAGCCAAAAATACGTTCGGTTGTTGCAGGATCAATAGCATTAAAGCTGTCTTCATTCCAAATATACGAACCATTCGGATATGCAGTTTTCCACTCGGTAATTAAGTCTCGACCATCCGTTCGATCTCCCTCTACACCACTTACTGCATCTGCACTGTTAAATGCAGCATCTTTAGGTAAAAAGTGACGGCGACCACCACCCATCACTACTTCAATGCCATTAACATTAGTGCCGGTATAACGGGCTTCTAAATTGGCTTCAAAGTTCACTAATTGAGATGCGATATCTTCACAGCCACCATCAATAGCAGATTGCGGCATATCTGAAACATCTTCCCAATTTCGATTGGCTGATTTTGCAAAAGTCGCAGCAGGCGTCGCATGAGTTATACGTGCCGTTGAAATAATACCTGTCGATTTACCGGCTATTTCGGCTAATTCTAATACAGTTATCATTTCATTACCTGCGACAGTAGAGCAATCGCCATAAGCAATATCTTCATCGACACCGATAACACCAACATCTGTTTTTATACCTGACATCATAGCAGTCATTGTACCGGCTGAATCTGGCGTTTGAGCATCAACATTATAAGTTTTTGCAAATCCCGAAAATGGAAATTTATCAAAGCTTAATTGATTCTCTTCACCCATTAATCCTTTACTTTGACCGTCTAAAATACGTGCAGCCGTTACCGTTGAAACTCCCATACCATCGCCGACAAAAAGTATCACGTTCTTTGCCGTACCTCTCAGGCTTTCAATATCAGCTGTTGTTTTTGCAAAAGCTACCTTAGTAGCTGGGGCAGTCGCATTTACCTGCTCGGTTACCTCTTGCCAAATAGCTTCAGCGGTTGCTATTTCAGAAGCACCAGCAACAAACCACGAGTTATAACTGTTCGTTGCAATATCTGCTGAACCGACTTCATTAATCGTAGGTGCACAAACAAATTGGCTTTCACTAAATTCGCTTTCTTCTAAAACACCATCACTATTCGCATCAATACCAGAATCAATTCTAACGCCACTGTTTAAACAATTTTCATCACCTACCGGTAATTCTGTTTGTTTAATTAAACTCGTTAATCCATCTACGCCATTGCTACCATTAGCACCGTTTACGCCATTTTTTCCGTTATCACCATCACCACAAGCACTTAACGCTAATGTTAATGAAGCGGTGATTGCTGTAATAATAAATTTATTCATAATGTTATATCCTTGATTTCAACGTGATGACATTTAGTCAACTAAACCTAGTGCGCGATTGATAAGATGGAAGATGACACTTTGCTCTACCGTACCTTGTATAAGATGTGCACTTGGTCCCATAGCGTGGACAGAAATATCTTCACCGGCATGCGTTTCTGAACCTAATGGAACGGTTGATTCTTGATGAAAACCGGTAACAGTGGTGTCTACTGAAGATAAATCCATACGGCCAGCCATGGCTGCTTCGCTATAACTCGCATCGGCATTGCTCTCATTACCTAAGTCTCGATAGCCTAAACCGTTCGCATAGCCCACTGTAGTGTATGGCATGCCATCTTTTGCGAGTGATGGCTCTTCTGAGCCAACACCGACAACTTTCCCTAAAATTGGGTTACCACGTTTAGGATAGCCTGCAATGGTAAATACATGACTATGATCAGCGGTGACTATGATTAATGTTTCTTCATCATTTGTGGCATCTACCGCTGCTTTTACAGCTTTTGCCAATTCGATAGTATCGGTTAAAGCATTGCTGGCATTACCTGCATGATGCGCATGATCAATTCGGCCTGATTCAATCGTTAAGAAGAAACCTTTTTCGTTATTATCAAGCACATTAATCGCTTTAGCTGTCATTTCGGCTAAGCTTGGTTCACCGGCAATATCGTTTTCACGATCCGCTTCATATTGCATGTGTGATTCATTGAATAAGCCAAAGATTTGTGTTGTTGAATCAGCATTTATCGCTTCAAAACCGGCTTTATCCATAACGTAGCTACCCTGAGGATATTTTTCTTGCCACTCAGTTACTAAGTTTCGGCTGTCAGTTCGATCACCCTCAACTGCACTTACCGCATCAGTACTATTAAATGCTGCATCTTTTGGTAAGAAATGACGGCGACCACCGCCCATCACCACTTCAATACCATCAACATCAACACCTAAAAAGCGTTTTTCTAAATTTGTTTCAAAGTTAATAAGTTGAGAAGCAATATCTTCACAATCAGCGCGTTCTGGATTTTCCGCGATCGCCATATCAGAAATATCTTCCCAGTTACGATCCGCCGATTTTGCATAAGCTGCTGCTGGCGTGGCATGGGTTATTCTTGCAGTAGAAATAATGCCTGTTGAAATACCTTTTATTTCAGCTAACTCAACAGCTGTAACAACTTCATTTCCTTTTGTAGATGAACAACTGCCACGAACTACTTCTTCATTAACACCTAGAACACCTGCGTCACTTTTTAGGCCAGACATCATCGCTGTCATTGTGCCAGCAGAATCAGGGGTTTGAGCATCAACGTTATAGGTTTTCACTAATGCAGAATACGGAAACTCTTCAAAGCTTAAATAGCCTTCTTCACCCATATCACCATTTAACTGTCCTGCTAATATTCTTGCTGCAGTTAACGTTGAAACTCCCATGCCGTCACCCACAAACAGAATGACATTTTTTGCTTTTATTGCTCTTTCTTGTTGTAGTTTTTCTAACAGTTTTTCTTGGCCTTGTTTAAACCAAGTATTAGAAGTTTGCGTTGCAGGTACCGTTTGGGCTAACGCACCAGACGATATCAAACTGGCCAAAACCAGTGATAGTCCTTGTTTAATCATCTATGTTTGCTCCAAGTTCATTTTTATTTATTAAGAAAACTGAACTAAAGTAAACAATAACTATTAAGCTTGAGTTACATTAAAGTTACTTTCATTTGACGTTTATATGATGGAATTAAGACAGGATATTTCATTGTTTCAAACACAAAAAAACGACTTTCACCGAAGTAAAAAGTCGTTTTTCAAATCACTAAAACTTAAGTAAGTATTAGAATGGTGTTATTTTTTGCTCGTTGCTTGAATTACACGTAATTGCGCAACAGCACGTGCTAATTCAGAGGCTGCTTCTGCATAATCAATATCATTACCTTGATCATTCAAATGCTGCTCAGCACGTTCTTTCGCTTCAATTGCTGCTTGTTCATCTAAGTCATCGCCACGTACAGCAATATCAGCTAGTACTGTCACGTGATTAGGTTGAACTTCAAGCATGCCGCCAGAAAGATAGATAACTTCTTCGTCACCACCTTTTTTAACGATTCTCGCCATTCCAGGTTTTAGTGAGGTCAGCAAAGGTGCATGACCAGGCATAATACCTAGTTCACCCTCGCTACCTGTGATCTGTAATGATTCGATAGCACCCGAGAATAAACTCTCTTCGGCACTTACCACATTCAGATTGACAGAAAGTATTGCCATGTTGACCTCCTAAATAGGTGATTAAATCGTAAAAACGAAAGAATCACCAACCTACATTACATGTTTTTAGCTTTTTCAGCTGCTTCTTCAATAGAACCAACCATGTAGAAAGCTTGCTCAGGTAAGTCATCAAATTCACCCGCAAGAATACCTTTAAAGCCAGCAATTGTGTCTTTAAGTGATACATACTTACCTGGAGAACCTGTGAATACTTCAGCAACGAAGAACGGTTGAGATAAGAAACGTTGGATCTTACGTGCGCGAGATACAGTTTGCTTATCTTCTTCAGACAACTCATCCATACCTAAGATGGCGATAATGTCTTTAAGTTCTTTGTAACGTTGTAATGTTGATTGAACACCACGAGCCGTTTCATAATGCTCAGCACCAACTACTAACGGGTCTAATTGACGCGAAGTAGAATCAAGTGGGTCGATTGCAGGGTAAATACCTTGCGATGCGATATCACGAGAAAGTACAACAGTTGCATCTAAGTGAGCAAAGGTTGTTGCTGGAGATGGATCGGTCAAATCATCCGCTGGTACGTATACCGCTTGAATTGAAGTGATTGAACCTTTCTTCGTTGACGTAATACGCTCTTGAAGAACACCCATTTCTTCAGCAAGTGTTGGTTGATAACCAACCGCTGATGGCATACGACCTAACAATGCAGATACTTCCGTACCAGCAAGTGTATAACGGTAGATGTTATCTACGAAAAATAATACATCACGACCTTCGTCACGGAATTTTTCAGCCATAGTCAAACCAGTCATCGCAACACGAAGACGGTTTCCTGGAGGCTCGTTCATTTGGCCGTAAACTAACGATACTTTATCAAGTACGTTAGAATCGTTCATTTCATGGTAGAAATCGTTACCTTCACGAGTACGCTCACCTACACCAGCAAATACTGAGTAGCCGCTATGCTCGATCGCGATGTTACGAATAAGTTCCATCATGTTTACGGTTTTACCAACACCAGCACCACCGAATAAACCAACTTTACCACCTTTAGCAAATGGACATACTAAGTCGATTACTTTGATACCTGTTTCTAATAGTTCATTAGACATCGCTTGCTCAGCATATGCTGGCGCTTCACGGTGAATTGACCATTTTTCTTCTTCGCCGATTGGGCCAGCTTCATCGATAGGCTCACCCAATACGTTCATGATGCGACCCAAAGTTGCAGTACCTACTGGAACTTGGATGTTATCACCTGTGTTTACTACTGTCAGACCACGACGCAAACCGTCTGATGAACCCATAGCGATAGCACGTACAACGCCACCACCTAATTGCTGTTGTACTTCTAGTACTAAGCCTGAAAGGTCACCTTCAGTTACATTTAATGCGTCATATACCTGAGGTACAGCATCTTGTGGGAATTCTACATCCACAACTGCGCCAATGATTTGGACGACTTTACCTGTACTCATGTTTAATCCTCTAATCTTGTGCTCTTAAAATTAAGAACCTTTGCTTATACCGCTGCAGCGCCGGCACAAATCTCACTCAATTCTTGAGTAATGCTTGCTTGACGTGCTTTGTTATATACCAATTGTAAATCATCAATTAAGTCACCCGCGTTATCGGTTGCAGCTTTCATTGCAACCATACGAGCAGCTTGTTCACATGCGAGATTTTCAACTACACCTTGATATACTTGAGATTCTGTATAACGAACTAGTAGTTGTTCAAGCAATGCTTGAGCATCTGGTTCGTATAAATAATCCCAGCGATGCTTAATTGCGTCATCATCTGACTTAGGCAAAGGTAAAAGTTGATCGATTGTCGGCTGTTGCGTCATCGTATTAACAAACTTGTTATACACAATGAACAATCTGTCTATCTCACCATTGTCATAGGCGTTTAACATTACCTTCACACTACCAACTAAGTCAGTAAGTGAAGGGTTATCACCTAATCCAGAAATTTGTGAGACAACTTTAGCGCCCATATTATTGAAAAAGGCAGTAGCTTTAGAACCAACTACAGCAAATTCAACTTCGGCGCCTGCTTCCTGCTGTTTACCAGCATCAGCAAGTACTTGTTTAAATAAATTAATATTTAAACCACCACACAAACCTCGGTCTGTTGAGACAACGATATAGCCTACGCGCTTAGCTTCACGTTCTTCCATATAAGGATGACGGAATTCTAAATTACCAAGCGCGATGTGACCGATCACATTTCGCATATTTTCAGCGTATGGACGAGAAGCAGCCATGCTATCCTGCGCTCTGCGCATTTTACTAGCTGCAACCATTTCCATCGCGCTGGTGATCTTCTGTGTATTTTGTACACTTCCGATCTTTGATTTAATCTCTTTACCACCAGCCATGACTATTCTCCGCGAAAAGGTTAACTAATTACCAAGTTTGAGTAGCTTTGAAAGCTTCAATTGCTTTCGCTAATCCAGACTCGATATCTTTGTTATAGTCGCCTTTTTCGTTGATAGTAGCCATCAACTCAGCGTGCTCATTGTTTACGTAAGAACGTAATGCTTCTTCAAAATCAACAACTTTGTTAATTTCAACATCATTTAAATAGCCTTTTTCTGCGGCAAATAATGATACTGCTGTTTCAGCAATGGACAATGGGCTGTATTGCTTTTGCTTCATTAACTCAGTTACACGTTGACCATGCTCTAATTGAGCACGAGTCGCGTCATCTAAGTCAGATGCAAATTGAGCAAAGGCTGCTAGCTCAGCATATTGTGCTAATGCTAAACGAATACCACCACCAAGTTTCTTGATGATTTTCGTTTGAGCAGCACCACCAACACGAGATACAGAAATACCAGCGTTAACAGCAGGACGAATACCTGAGTTAAACAAGTTAGATTCTAAGAAAATCTGACCATCGGTAATTGAGATAACGTTTGTTGGTACGAATGCTGATACATCACCCGCTTGCGTTTCAATAATTGGTAATGCTGTTAAAGAACCTGTTTTGCCTTTAACTTCACCATTTGTGAAACGTTCAACGTATGCTTCGTTTACACGAGCAGCACGTTCTAATAAGCGTGAGTGAAGATAGAATACGTCACCTGGGTATGCTTCACGACCTGGTGGACGACGTAAAAGTAATGAAATTTGACGGTAAGCAACAGCTTGCTTTGACAAATCATCATATACAATTAATGCATCTTCACCGCGGTCACGGAAGTATTCACCCATAGTACAACCAGAGTATGCTGATAAGTACTGTAATGCAGCAGCTTCAGAAGCAGATGCAACAACAACGATAGTATTCTCTAACGCGCCGTGCTCTTCTAATGAACGAACTAAGTTCGCCACAGTAGAAGCTTTTTGTCCGATTGCTACGTATACACACTTAATACCAGTGTTTTTCTGGTTAATAATGGCATCTAATGCGATCGCTGATTTACCAATTTGACGGTCACCGATGATAAGTTCACGTTGACCACGACCGATTGGAATCATTGCATCAATTGATTTAATACCAGTTTGAACTGGCTCATCAACCGATTTACGATCGATAACACCTGGTGCTACAACTTCAACTGGCGCGAAGCCATCGTTGTCAATTGGGCCTTTGCCATCAATTGGTTCACCTAAAGTGTTAACTACACGACCTAATAAGCCGCGTCCTACTGGTACTTCCAAAATACGGCCAGTACCTTTAACTTTTACGCCTTCAGCAAGGTCCGCGTAAGGACCCATAACTACCGCACCTACCGAATCACGGTCAAGGTTAAGCGCTATTGCGAAGCGGTTGCCAGGAAGTTCGATCATTTCGCCTTGCATTACATCAGCAAGACCATGGATACGAATAATACCATCTGTTACAGAAACGATAGTACCTTCGTTACGAGCTTCACTAACTACGTCAAACTGTTCAATACGATTCTTGATCAGTTCAGCGATTTCAGTGGAATTCAGTTGCATGCTCTGTTCCCCGTTAAGATTGTATTGTTGTTGCTAAGCGGTTCAATTTACCTCTAACTGAACCATCTATCACCATGTCACCAGCTTTAATTACTAAGCCAGAAACTACGTTTTTATCAACACTACAATTGAGCTTTACTTTTCTTGCCAAACGCTTTTCAAGCGCGGCGCTAATTACTTTCTGTTGCGCTACTTTTAGTTTCACAGCAGAGGTAACATCGACAGATATTTCTTTTTCAAATTCAGCTTTTAATTCACTAAATTGAGTTAATACCTGTGGTAGCACCAACAAACGTTGATTTTCAGCCATCACTTTTATTAAGTTTTGGCCGTTGCTGTCTAATTGAACGTCACAAACTTTTAAGAAAAGGTCTGTGGCTTGTTCAACCGATGCACCACCAGAAATATATTCTGTAATAGTGGCATCTTTAGAAACTTCAGCAGCAAATGTTAGCATTTCATGCCATGCATCTATTGCTTTTGCTTCTACAGCAAAATCGAACGCTGCTTTAGCATAGGGACGAGCGACGGTTGTCAATTCAGACATAAGCTCTATTCCCTCTTAAAGTTCAGCTACAAGTTTATCTAAAATGTCGCTATGTGCAGCGGCATCAATTGAACGCTCGAGAATTTTCTCAGCACCAGCTACCGCAAGAACCGCCACTTGTTGGCGTAATTCTTCTTTCGCTTGGTTACGTTCAGTCTCTATTTCTGCATGACCAGCAGCTAAGATTTTTTCTTTCTCAGCTTGTGCTTTTTCAGCAGCTTCTTCAACTAATTGCGTTTCACGCTTTTTAGCAGCTTCAATAATTTCAGCAGCTTGCGCTTTGGCTTCTTTTAGTTGTGCAGTAGCTTTCTCTTGAGCAAGCTCAAGATCTTTTGCAGCACGGTCCGAAGCAGCAAGTCCATCAGCAATAGTTGCTTGACGAGCTTCGATGGCACCAATAATTGGTGGCCATACATACTTCATACAAAAAATTACGAATACGATAAATGCGATTAATTCACCAACTAAGGTCATATTAAGATTCATTTATGTATCTCCTATTCAAATTCGCGGTTAAAAAACAACTTAAAATTAAGCACCAACTGCGAATAATAGGTATAAGCCGATAGCAACACCGATCATCGCGATAGCATCGATAAGACCCGCTACGATGAACATTTTCACTTGAAGTTGAGGTGCTAATTCAGGTTGACGTGCAGCAGACTCTAGGAATTTGCCACCAAGTAAACCAAAACCAATCGCAGTACCAAGAGCACCTAGACCGATTAATAAAGCAACAGCGATATATAACATATTTATCTCCGATTATTTAAGTAAAGTTATAAAGTTAAAAATTAGTGATCTTCGTGAGCTAGACTCAAATATAGAATCGTTAGCATCATGAAAATAAACGCTTGTAATGGGATAACCAGCAAGTGGAAAGCTGCCCATAAAAAATGTACTGGCAATTGGAATAAACCAATTGTCGCAATCAGTAAAAATATCAACTCACCCGCATATAAGTTACCGAATAAACGTAACGCAAGTGATAATGGACGAGCTAATAAGGTAACCATTTCAAGAATAAAGTTCACTGGGTATAAAGACCAGTGACCAAAAGGTTGAGTCGTTAATTCTTTTATGAATCCGCCAATACCTTTCACTTTAATTGAATAGTAAATAATAAGAGCAAATACACCCAATGCTAGAGCAAAAGTCATATTTGGATCGGTTGTTGGCACAGCTTTCATATAATGAACACCAAACAACTCAAAAATACGCGGCATTAAATCAACGGGTACCCAATCCATAGCATTCATTAGTAAAACCCAAACAAAAATGGTTAATGCTAATGGTGCGATAACAGGGTTATGCCCATGGAAAGTACTTTTAACGCTATCGTCAACAAACTCGACGATCATTTCAACAGCACATTGCAGTTTTCCTGGTACGCCAGTTTCCGCTTTTTTGGCAACAGAACGGAAAATGGTTAAAAAGACCAAGCCTAAAAATATTGACCATCCTAGCGTATCTATGTGGAGGGCCCAAAAGCCTTCTCCTACAGTAAGATTCTGCAAATGATGTTTAATATATTCTTGGCTGGTTACTTCAGCAGCAGACATATTAAGGTTCCTAATGATTAAAGTTTAAAAATTCTAATGTTTAATAAAAAACGGTGTTAGTAATGGCATGGCCACAACTAAACAAAAACTGGTGAAAAATGGTACCGGCAGTATCGCTAAAAATTTAAAGGCTAGCGCAAACAAAAGGGCCGTTAATACTATTTTCATTTTTTCGCCACTATAAAAAGATTCCATCACTTTTTCTGACGATCTTGCTCCGGCATATCTAAAGGCTTTCAGAGCAAAAAATATATGAGGAATTATCGTTACTGCGCCGCCAGCTAAAACTGACTTTGCATGCTCAATTCCCCAGTTAAAATAAACCACGAAAGCTAAAATTAAAACCGCCATCAACATAGCGATTATCTGTTTAAAGGCGAAACGTTTTCCAACCTTAGTAAGTTCATTATTTTGTGTGGAACTCACGAGATTCTCCAAACGAAGCTTTTCGTATTATTTATAGGCTTTTAAAGTAAATACTTTTACTTTGAAAAGCCGACGCAAGTATACTTAATTAGAATACTAATGCAACAAAAGAGGGCGCTGCTTGCCCTCTTTATGTGCGATTATTGTGTAATTTTAATTATTGATGTGATGAATAGTTAAAAAGAACCAAACCGAGCAACAATACCATCCAATTCATCTAAGTTTGTATACGATATAACAAGCTTACCTTTTCCTTTAGTATTATGTGAAATAGTCACTTGTGAACCCAGCTTTTCAGATAAGTTTTGCTCTAACGATTTTGTATTTGGATCTTTTACTTTTTCTTCTTTAATTTTTGCTGGCTCTTGTATCTTTTTAATTAACGCTTCCGTTTCACGGACAGTTAACTCTTTTGCCACTACAGCACGGGCAGTGGTTGTTTGCTCATCATTTTGTAATGCTAATAAAGCTCGCGCATGACCCATTTCAATATCGCCATGTTCAAGTAATGTTTTTACTTCATCATTTAAGTTATTTAAACGCAGTAAATTAGTAACGGTAGTACGAGATTTCCCGACAGCTTCAGCGACTTCTTGATGCGTTAATTCAAATTCAGTTAATAATCGTTGTAATGCAATAGCTTCTTCCATTGCATTGAGATCTTCACGTTGAATATTTTCAATTAATGCGATGGCAACTGCAGCTTCATCTGGTACATCTTTAATTAAACATGGTACGAGATCAATCTCAGCTAATTGGGCAGCTCGCCAACGACGTTCACCAGCAATAATTTCAAAACTGTTTTCACCAATAGGACGAACAACAATAGGTTGAATAATACCTTGAGATTTTATTGAATTAGATAATTCATCTAACGCATCAGCCGACATATCTTTACGGGGTTGATACTTACCCGGTTGTAATTGCTCAATGGGAAGTTTTTGTAATTCACTTTGAGGCGGCGTGATCTCTTCAGCTTTAGACGATAACTCTTGATCAGAGCTTTCTTCTTTTTTAGGTGCATTTGTTAATAATGCATCTAAACCTCTACCAAGACCTCTACGTTTAGAAGGGCTCATAATTTTCCTTGCTGATTTACAGTGTAATTATTTTAATTTTTAGGGTAAATATTTAATCTGCTTTACGCAGTATCTCGCCTGCTAGGGCTAAATAAGCTTTTGCACCAGTTGACGATTTATCATAATACATTACTGGGGCACCAAAACTTGGCGCTTCAGCTAATCTGACATTTCTTGGGATAACAGTGCGGTAAACTTTATCACCAAAGTGTCGCTTTAATTGTTCTGAAACATCATTGGCTAATCGATTACGTGGGTCATACATAGTTCGTAAAATACCTTCAATATGTAATTCACCATTGACCACTGAAGTTAACTGCGCAATTGTGTCCATTAATGCCGTTAACCCTTCTAATGCATAATATTCACATTGCATCGGTACTAACACAGAATCAGCTGCAGTCATGGCATTCACTGTTAACATGTTTAATGAAGGAGGGCAGTCGATAATAATATAATCATAATCTTTTTTGATCGGCGCTAAAGCATTTTTTAAGCGTTGTTCACGAGCATAAACTTCCATTAACTTAATTTCAGCCGCAGTAACATCCGCATTGGCTGCGATTAAATCATATACGCCTTCAGTATTTTTACAAACGACTTGCTCAAAAGGAAGTTCTTCAACTAATAATTCATAACAAGTAGCAGGAACTTCATATTTATCAATACCACTGCCCATGGTTGCATTACCTTGGGGGTCAAGATCTATTAATAAGACCTTACGTTTTGTTGCTGCTAAAGAAGCTGCTAGGTTTACTGCTGTTGTGGTTTTGCCAACACCACCTTTTTGATTAGCAACTGCAATAATTTTTCCCACTAGAACCTCGAACAATTGTTGTTATTAGTTTTTCTTAAGCTCTATTACGTGCCTTTCACCGACAAGATTTGGCACTGTAATTTCATGACTTTTTATCAATGATACATCATTTGGTAATTGAGTTAATTCATCTTTTGGATATTGACCTTTTAGCGCATAAAAACGGCCATTTTGGTCAATAAGATGTTTACACCAATTAATCATATCTTCAAGTGAGGCAAATGCTCGACTTAATACACCATCAAAAGGAATTTCAGGTTGATATTTTTCAACTCGAGAAAGTAAAGGAGTTACATTAGCAAGTTTTAATTGAAAAACAACTTGTCTTAAAAAAGTAATACGTTTTCCTAAGCTATCAAGTAAAACAAATGATCGCTCTGGAAATAAAATAGCTAAAGGAATACCAGGCAAACCAGGTCCTGTTCCCACATCAATAAAATGATTTCCTTCAAGTACTTCTCCTACAGCTAAACTGTCCATAATATGTTTAACCAACATTTCATGCGGATCACGTACAGAAGTTAAATTATAAGCTTTATTCCATTTCACTAATAATTCAACATATTGAATTAGTTGAGATATTTGTGTTTCATTAACCTTAATATCTGATTTTTTTATTAAGGATTCTAACTCTGATATCAACGACATATTTTTAATATTTATCCATTATTTACAACAGTTTACGCTGACTTCCTTAAAAGGCCATGTTTTTTTAAGTACACAAGTAAAAGTGAAATAGCTGCGGGGGTTATCCCTGAAATTCGTGATGCTTTACCAATTGATTCTGGTTTTGCATCCGTTAACTTTGCAACGACTTCATTAGATAACCCTGAAATTTGGCCATAATCAAAATCATGTGGAATTAACGTATCTTCATGACGTTTTTTCTTTGCAATATCATCAAGTTGGCGATCAATATAACCGGCATACTTAATTTGAATTTCTACTTGCTCAGCGGCTTGTTTATCAGCAAGCGCTGGTCCAATGCCTTCAATTTCCATTAAATCATCATAACGTACTTCAGGACGACGAATTAAATCTTCAAGATTATTTTCACGACTAATCGGATTTTTTAATAATGGATTTATTTTTTCTGCTGCAGGGTGATCTTTTTGGATCCATTTTGATTTTAAACGCTGACGCTCAACTTCAATATTTTCCATTTTTTCGTTAAAACGACGCCAACGATTTTCATCCACTAAACCAAGTTTGTGACCAATTTCAGTTAATCGAATATCGGCATTATCCTCACGTAATAATAAACGATATTCTGCGCGGGAAGTGAACATACGATACGGTTCTTTAGTACCCAACGTTGCTAAATCATCAACCAAAACCCCCATATAAGCCTGATCTCTACCTAGCACTAACTCATCTTTACCTTGTACTCTTGCTGCCGCATTGGTAGCAGCAATTAATCCTTGCGCGCCAGCTTCTTCATAACCAGTCGTTCCGTTAATTTGGCCAGCAAAATACAAGTTATTCACGAGCTTACTTTCTAACGTTTGTTTTAAATCACGAGGATCAAAAAAGTCATATTCAATCGCATAACCTGGTCGAGTGATATGGGCATTCTCAAAACCTTTGATTGAACGTACTAAATTCATTTGTACATCAAAAGGTAAGCTTGTTGAAATACCATTAGGATAAATCTCGTGAGTGGTTAAACCTTCTGGCTCGACAAAAATTTGATGTGAATCTTTTTCAGAAAAACGATGAATTTTATCTTCAATTGATGGGCAATAACGAGGGCCGATACCTTCAATAACACCAGTATACATAGGAGATCTATCTAAGCCACCGCGAATAATATCATGGGTTTTTTCATTGGTATGTGTAATAAAACACGACACTTGTTCTGGATGATCTTTTCGTGATCCTAAAAATGAAAATACTGGTCTTGGATCATCACCCGGTTGTTCTTCCATTTGAGAAAAATCAAGTGTTCTAGCATCTAAGCGTGGTGGTGTACCTGTTTTTAAACGATCAATTCTAAAAGGTAAATCTTTTAATTTATTCGCCAAATTTACACTTGCTGGATCCCCGGCTCTACCACCTTGATAGTTGTTCATCCCTATGTGTATTTGACCTGCGAGAAAAGTACCAACGGTTAACACAACTGTTTGAGCTTTAAACTTTAGGCCCATTTGGGTTGAAACACCGACAACTTGATCATTGTCTAAAATAAGATCATCACAAGGTTGTTGAAATATTGTTAAATTCTGTTGATTTTCTAAAAAGTTTCTAACAAATGAACGATATAAAACCCTATCTGCTTGGGCTCTAGTTGCTCTAACAGCTGGCCCTTTACTCGCATTTAGCGTTCTAAATTGAATCGCAGCATGATCCGTCGCCGTCGCCATTAATCCACCTAAGGCATCAATTTCTTTAACTAAATGTCCTTTACCAATTCCACCAATAGCTGGATTACACGACATTTGTCCTAAAGTATCGATATTATGGGTAAGCAATAGAGTCTTACAGCCCATACGTGCTGAGGCTAATGCAGCTTCAGTGCCTGCATGTCCACCACCAACAACAATGACATCGTATGATTCTTGATACCACATAAAATAAACCTTAGAAAAATATTTAAAAATAAAAGGGCACGTATTTTAACTGTTTTTACCGTTAAGTGAAACGATCATTTTCATTAAATGATCTTCACTGGATCGTTAAATAATATATAAGATCTATTTAAAGATCTTATTATTATTACTTATTAGTAAACAGCTTTTCTGTGGGTAAGTGCTTTTTCTTCATAAAGATCAATTGATTATTTAGGATCCTTTGTTGTGATCAAACATTGATCAATCGACTTATAAGCTATGATCAAAAGCTATATTTATCCACAAGTGGATTTAATTAATTTTTTGTAAACTGGAAAATAACGCTTAATCCATAGCTTATTTTATTTTTATCCACAATTATGGTTTTTTTAGTGTGAAGTTGTTGATAACTTTGTTGTGTTTATTTTAAATATGATCGTTATTTTTAATGATCCACTGTTTAGCTTCCTCTTCAGGATCTATATCTTCAAGCATATCAAATGTTTTTATTGGAATGATTTCTATAGAACCTTTTGATTTTAATAGCTTATTTATATTTTTTGCTGCATAACAAAAGGTATCGTAGCTGGTATCTCCTAGACCAATAACAAAAAAGCGTAAACTAGATAGATCATTGGTTGTTTCAGATAAGTTATTAACAAAGGCTTGAATATTATCTGGGTATTCACCCGCACCATGAGTAGATGTACAAATTAGCCATGTTTGATTTTCGATTGGTATTTGAGAAAAATCGGGTGATAAATGTACTTCTGTTTGATGATTTAAAGCAGTTAATACTTCTTCACATGCTTCTGCAACATATTCACTTCCACCTAACATACTGCCAACGATTATTTGTATTGATGCCATTTACTCACCTGAATGAAATTATAATTAATGTTTTCATTATATTTTTAGCTTGGCATAGTTAAAAGGTTTTTAATTATGTTACATCAATAGTTAATTAGGTTAAGGCAATATGAATGATAAAAATTTTTGTTATAGTGCTTAGAAGCTGTTGATCTATTTATTAGAATTAAGTTGAAGGAAGCATATTGTGATAAACATTTTCAGGAATAAACTTTTTTCATTATCCATTTATTGTCGACGTGATTTTGCTGTTTTATTGTTAATTAGTTTACTAGCTGCCTGTAGTTCTGCTCCTGATAATATTAAAGACGAAACCAAAGTTGTTACCCAACAACAGCAAACTGATTTAGGTCCTTATCAACAAAATACTCATGCCCCTTCTGTTGTGACTTATCAGGTTATAGATGATCCGCTTAGATTTATTAATGAACCAATATTTTCCTTTAATGACGTGTTTTATGAATACCTGTTAACTCCTTTTAGTAAAGGTTATCAGGCGGTTATGCCTGAGCCTATTGATCAAGGTATTCGTAATTTTTTTAATAATCTATCAGAGCCTGTTTCTGCAATTAATCATTTATTTCAAGGTGAATTTAAACGTTCAGCGAATAATTTATCTCGACTATTAATCAACTCTACTATTGGGTTGTTTGGTATGTTTGATCCAGCAAGTCACTGGTTTGAAATTAATGCAGACACTACTGGTTTTGCGAAAACTATTGAAAGATATGGTGTGGGTCGAGGGGCTTATTTAGTTTTGCCTTTTATCGGGCCATCAAATGTTCGCGGTTTAGTGGCGATGCCTTTTGATCAATACGCTCATCCACTCAATCATATTAATGATGATGAAGCTGCTACACAGCTTTTGATCATTAATGGCGTGCATCGTCAAATTCCTGTGTTAGCGAAATATCCTCAAATGCTGGAGGGAGTTGATAATCGTTATGAGTTTATTCGAAATTTATACATACAAGGAAGTAAAAGAGATCAAGAGTTTGGTGAAAAACCGTTAATTATCAAGGATAAAAATAATCAGATGGATAAACATTAGATGAATAACCGTACATTGCCCGATAAGAAAATTGCTTTGTTTGCTAAAGTTATTTGTTTGTTTTTTATCATTTTAACGGGCTTTTTAGCCTGGCAAGCGACTCATTTTGAAATAGATGCTTCGGCTGATACTCTCTTAGTCGATAATAATAGACACCATATTATTAGCCAAATGAGTGATCAACGTTATGGTGCCCAAGAGTTTATTTTAATTGCTTTTAAACCTAAAAGTGGTGATATATTTTCACACGAAAATTTAGCTAAACTAACCAAGCTTGGTAATGAAATTTCGGCAATAGATCGCGTATCACAAGTGCGTAGCATAGCTAATGTACCTATTTTCGCCAATGCGACTAATTTTTCTGGCGATGTAAATTCTTTGACCTGGCAAGCACAACAATATCCAGCTGAACTTTTACAAAAAACCTTAAAAAATCACCCTTTATATGAAGGGTTGTTAGTGAATAAACAGCAAACCGCTTTAGCTTTACAGGTGGTTTTTCAGGAAGATCAAACACTCGTAAATTTACAAGCAGAAAGTCTTGCGATAAAGCAGCATTTACTCGAACGTGATTTACAGGCATCAGAAAAAGCACAGTTAGCTACTTTAAAAAACAAACAAGATGTTATTTCTAAATCACTGGATAAAACACGTATTGAAGAAATAACCCGTATTCGAAGTATTATTAAAAAATATGGTACTGAAAATGAATTTTACCTTGGGGGGAACAATTTATTAGCCTATGAATTGATTAATATTATTGAAAGTGACTTGTTGCTATTTGGTAGTATTATTTTAATTGCTGTTATTGTTATTTTGACTTATTTGTTTCGACAATTTAGTTGGGTGTTTTTACCGATATTTTGTTGCACGGTAAGTGTCATTATTACGCTAGGTTTGCTTGCGGTATTTGCCCTAAAAGTTACGGTGATTTCTGCCAATGTTATTGCTTTGCAGATCATTTTATCGCTTGCGATGATCATTCACATCATTATTCAATATCAAGAATTTGTCGAAGCTGAACGATTTCATACTCAAACAGCTTTAGTCTTAGCAACCATTAAATCTAAATTTAAACCCTGTTTTTTTGCCGGCATCACCACAACTGTTGGTTTTGCTACCTTAATATTTAGTTCGGTTCAGCCTGTTATTAGTTTTGGTTGGATGATGGTAATCGCTATGTCAGTAAGTGTGTTAGTGAGCTTGATTTTTTTTCCTGCGTTATTAATTAGTTTTTTTTCCATTCAAAAGCACGTGGCAAAACATTCGTTAATAGAAGGATTTATGTCTGGCATGGCAACTTTGGTAAATCGCATACCGACTAAAATTAGCCTATTTACCATCATTGTTACATTAGCTTTCGGAGTAGGATGTTTTAAATTAACCGCCGAAAATAGTTTTTTAAATTACTTTTCAACATCTACTGACGTTAAACGTGAATTAACATTTATCGATCAAGAGTTTGGAGGGTCAACGACTTTTGACGTGTTATATAAAATTCCAAAATCGCAGCAAAAACAACCGTTAATTTTGTCCGCCGAAACCGTACAAACTATCACGGCAATTCAAACAATGTTAAGTCAACAAAAGGCCATAGGTAATATTACTTCTGTGGCTGACTTTACTCGCATTGCCCAAGTGGTTAACGGCAAGCCTCTCACTGAATATGAACTAACGGTGTTATATAAAAGCTTAGATAAAGACATACAACAAGATTTATTTGGTGGTTATTTTTCACCTTCCAACAATGAACTTCGGATTAGTACTCGAATTCAAGACAGTTATCAGGGGTTGAATCGAGCTGATTTATTGAAAAATATTCATCAAGAATTAGCCAATTTAGGCTTAGCGAAAAGTGATTATCAACTTACTGGTTTATTTGTTTTATATCAGCATATTTTAACTAAGCTTGTTGATTCACAAATTCTAACATTATTAATGGTTTATGCCGCGATGACCGTTATTTTAATGGTGATTTTTTCTTCATTGAAAATAGCGGTTATTTCGTTGATACCTAATATCATTACTACCGCTATAATTATGGGGATTATGGGATGGTTTGCTATTCCGTTAGACTTAATGACAATCACGATTGCGACAGTCGCAATGGGAATTTCAATGGATGATACTATCCATTATGTTCATCGCTATTTAGAAGAAAATTCAAATATTAGCAAAAAGGGCAGTGCAGACTCATCAACTAAATTGAACATAATCAAACAAACTAATTTATCGGTTGGATATGCATTAATGTACACAACATTAATCATTATTATTGGTTTTGGTATGTTGGTGTTTTCCAACTTTGTACCCAGTATGTTGTTTGGTTTATTAACCAGTATTGCCATGTTTGTAGCATTGATCACCGACATGACTATTCTGCCGGTGATGTTGAAGAAGTATTTAACTTAAATTCATTACTTACCAATACAAAACGAAGAGAATATTTCGCCTAATAAGTCATCATTGGTAAATTCACCGGTTATTTTATTGAGCGCTTCCTGACATAAGCGTAGCTCTTCAGCAAGTATTTCACCGGCGACATAAGCTTCAAGTTGTTCTAATCCTACCACTAAATGATGATGAGCCTCTTTTAAAGCCGAAAGATGACGTCGGCGAGCCATAAAACCACCTTCAGTATTTCCTTGATAGCCCATTATTTCTTTTAAATGTTCTTTTAACTCTTTTGTACCTTGGCCTGTTTTTGCTGATAAGGTTATGGTTGGTAACGCATTGTTAACTTCTATCCCCGTGGGTTTACCGGATAGATCTGCTTTATTTCTTATCACACTTAACCCAATGTTTTCTGGCAATTTTTCAAAAAATTCAGGCCAAATATCTTTCGGATTTTGATATTCTTCTTTGGTGGAATCAACCATCAAGAGTACGCGATCTGCTTGATTTATTTCTTGCCAAGCACGTTCAATACCTATTTGTTCTACTTTATCAGCGCTGTCTCGTAGCCCAGCAGTATCAATTATATGGAGTGGCATACCATCAATATGGATTTGCTCCGAAAGAACATCTCTTGTCGTTCCTTCAATATCTGTGACAATTGCACTTTCTCTGCCACTAAGCGCATTTAATAAGCTTGATTTACCTGCATTTGGCCGACCCGCAATTACCACGCGCATACCTTCACGGATAATGCTGCCTTGTTGAGCTTGTTGTTGTACATCTTCTACTTGTTTAATAATGGCTTTGAGATCATTGACAATTTTTTCATCGGCAAGAAAATCAATTTCTTCTTCAGGAAAATCAATAGCAGCTTCAACATACATTCTTAAATGGATTGTTGAATTTACCATTTCATTAACCAATTTAGAAAAGTCACCTTGTAGAGAATGCAAGGCACAACGAGCAGCTTGCTCAGAACTCGAGTTAATTAAATCGGCAATGGCTTCTGCTTGGGTTAAATCAAGCTTATCATTGATAAAAGCTTGTTCACTAAATTCCCCCGGTTTTGCCATTCTTATTTTATCTATGGTTAAAATTTCTTTTAATAACATATCTAAAATAACAGGGCCGCCATGACCTTGTAGTTCTAAAACATCTTCACCAGTGAATGAATTGGGCCCTTTAAAATACAGGGCTATTCCTTGGTCGAGTACTTGGTTATCTAAGGCATGAAAAGGTAAGTATTCTGCTTTCCTTAACTCGGGTACTTTACCTAAAATGGCTTGGGCAACATTTTTTACTTCAGGACCAGATACTCTTATGATGCCAACGCCGCCTCTTCCTGGCGCGGTTGCTTGTGCAGCGATTGTTTCTTTATAGGCTTGTAACATTGCAGATTAACTCGGTTTTGGTCTTCATCATTAAATTAAGTTTATTATAAACGGTTACTTAATGATTGGATATCTTGGAATTTCGTCATTTTTAGTCAATAAAAAAGCGACTAATAAGTCGCTTTTTCGATTGGTGCAATTTACTTCGTTAGCTCGCTTTCTTTTTTTCTATGCCCGCAAATATAATTTTCATTTGAATGATAGAAATAACATTACTGACTAACCAATATAATACTAAGCCTGATGGGAACCAGAAGAAAAAGATAGTAAACATAACAGGCATGTACTGCATTATTTTTTGCTGCATAGGGTCTTGTACGGTCATTGGTTGCATTTTCTGCATAATGAACATACTTACCCCCATCAATACCGGCAAAATGTAGTAAGGGTCTTTTGACGATAAATCTTGTAGCCATAAGCCAAAAGTTGCATGGCGTAATTCAACACTTTCTAAAAATACCCAATATAAGGCTAAGAAAATAGGCATTTGAATTAGCAGAGGTAAACAACCTCCAGCTGGATTGACCTTTTCCTTTCGATACATTTCCATGGTAGCTTGAGACATTTTTTGGCGATCATCACCAAATCGTTCTTTTAGTTGCGCCATTTTCGGTGCTAGTTCACGCATTTTTGCCATTGAGGTATATTGCGCTTTCGTTAGCGGGTACATCACACCTTTCACAATAATGGTAATAATGATAATTGCCACGCCCCAGTTTACTACTAGTGCTTGTATTTGAAGTAATAACCAGTGCAACGGTGAACTGATCATAAATAAGAAACCGAAATCGACAGTTAAGTCTAATCCATCAGCGATTTTTTCTAGCGCATCTTGATCTTTTGGACCTACATAAAAGCTTGCCGAAGCAGTAGCTTGTTGTTTTGGCTCAATAATTAAAGCAGGTGATTTAAAACCTATCACAGCATCTTGATTACTTGTGAAACTGGTATACAACAAATTGGCTTCTGTTTGATTCGGGATCCACGATGAAACAAAATAATGCTGTAACATAGCAACCCAACCACCTTGGGTGGTAACGTTTAAGTTTGCATCAGCAATATCTTCAAAATCATATTTTTCATAACGTTCTTCTTTTGTTGAGTATGCTGCGCCACGATAAGTGGGTATTAAGGCACTTGATGTATCAACTAATGAAGATTGTTTTAACTGTGCATATAATTCAATACTTGCAGCTGCGTCAGAATTATTATCAATTATATAATCTACGTTAACTTTATAATTTGATTTTTCAAAGGTAAAACGCTTGATAACAGATAAGCCATTGTTTGCAACATAGCTTAAATCAATGACGAGAGGCTCTTCACCTGTTAATTGATAGTGCTTTGACTCAACTTGATAAATTGGACGACCTTTTACCACTCTATCTATGCCTTGAGCACCCGTTAACCCACTTTGTGCGATATATTTAAAGGTACCATTTTGTAACATGGTAAAGGGAACACCACTGCCTTGCTCTGTTTCATAATCGAGTAAGGTTGCTTCAACTATATCACCACCTTGAGTATTAATTTTAATTTTTAATACGTCAGTTGTGACTTCTACCAAAGCGGCGCTTGAGGTTGTTGGTTTAACAACAGGGGTGGTTGCTGTGCTTGATGCTGGAACAAATTCATCATTTGAAGATGTATTTGGAACCGACGAATCTACTTGATTAGTCGCTACCGGTTGTTGCACAGGGGCATGATCAAGCTGCCATTGTTGGTAGAGTAAAAAAGTTACTACCATAAGCGCAATGAACAGAAAACTGCGTTGAGATTCCATAATATGTTATTTCTCTTTTTTTAGTGGTGGTACGGGATCTTCTCCACCCGCATTTAATGGATGGCATTTTAGTATACGTTTGCCTGCTAACCAACTACCTTTTATCACACCAAAGCGATTTATTGCTTCAATGGCATAAAAAGAACAAGTTGGAGTGAATCGACAATTGTTGCCAAGCAGTGGGCTAAGCCAACGTTGGTAGGCTTTTACGAGTGATATTGCTATTAATTGTGGCGTTGAATTATTTTTCGCCATATTTTTTCTAATTGTCGTCTAATTTCTTGGTTATCTAACTTGTCAGTACCCGATTTAACCATTACTACCATATCTACACCAGGTAAGTTGTGTTGATTAAGTCGAAAACTTTCTCGTATTTGACGTTTAATTCTATTGCGTTGAACCGCTAATTTAACGCGTTTTTTAGCAATAGCTAAACCTAAGCGATTAGTTTTTTCTGGGTTGGGTGTTATGAGAACAGTAATATGATTAGAGCCAAAACGTAGAGGTTTTGTAAATACTGTTTGGAATTGACCGGGAGTCAACAAACGTGACTCCCGATTAAATTCGTAAGTAACCATTTGGGTTACCTGCTTTCTATTGATGATTCAACAAAAAGTTTAAGCGCTAAGACTTGCACGGCCTTTAGCACGACGACGTGCAATTACAGCACGGCCGTTTTTAGTTGCCATGCGAGCACGGAATCCGTGATTACGCTTACGTTTTAATACGCTAGGTTGAAATGTTCTTTTCATTACGCTATCCGTCGGTTGTTGTTGCCCTGGCATAACCGCCGTTTTGAGCACACTGGGTCTAAAAAAGAGGCAGAATTCTATACATTATAGGAATAATTGTCAACGGCTAATATCAATATAATAACAAAAGATCCTTTATTGATCTTTGTGTGATCACATTACTATCCACAGTTTGATAACAAAATTAGATCATGTTGTTGATTATTTGTCCTTTTTATGGTTCTAAATAGTAATTTATTCTATCTATTATATTTTAGTGTTAATAAATTATAAGTTAAATATTGTGTTTTTAATCAAAGTGTTAAGCGTTTGTTTCTCCTGAGGTGTCATTTATTTTTCAGACACCTGTTGAAGTTGTGGATAACTAAAGAGATAATGCCTTATCAAATAAAAATAACATTATTAAAGCCTACCTTTTTCGTAAATTGTTGGCATTAAATCAGCTAGGAGCTTTTCTTGGATCACTCTTTGTGGCAACGTTGCCTTTCTATTTTGCAAGAAGAACTTCCTGCTCAACAATTTAGTATGTGGATCCGACCACTTCAATGCGTGATCGATGATAATATTATGACCTTATATGCACCTAATCGGTTTGTACTTGATTGGGTGCGTGATAAATATGTTGCACGCATCACTGAATTAGTTTCATTTGAAGAAAATGGCAATCCACCTTTATTACGTTTTGACGTGGGAAGCATACCAAAAGTAGCACCTGCTCCAGTTAACAACGAGAGTCACTTTGCTCCTTCTATGAGAGAGAGTAGGCCACAACAAAATATAGATCCTGAGCCTAATATCCCCAAAAAAACCAACGTCAGAGTTAATTATACTTTTGATAATTTCGTTGAAGGTAAATCTAATCAGTTAGCCAGAGCTGCTGCGTCTCAAGTAGCCGATAACCCTGGCTCTGCTTATAATCCTTTATTTATTTACGGCGGAACAGGATTAGGTAAAACCCATTTATTACATGCGGTTGGTAATGGTATTTTGCTCAATAAGCCTAATGCCAAAATTGCTTATATGCATTCAGAACGATTTGTTCAAGATATGGTAAGAGCGCTACAAAATAATGCCATGGAAAAGTTTAAACAATACTATCGCAGTGTTGATGCGCTATTAATCGATGATATTCAGTTTTTTGCCGGAAAAGACCGTACTCAAGAAGAGTTTTTTCATACCTTTAACGCTTTGCTTGAGGGTAATCAACAAATCATTCTCACCAGTGATCGTTACCCTAAAGAAGTTGATGTTGAAGATAGACTTAAATCTCGTTTTGGTTGGGGCCTGACGATAGCGATTGAACCACCTGAGCTTGAAACCCGTGTTGCAATACTAAAACGCAAAGCCCAAGAAAGTCATATTAATTTGGCTGATGAAGTTGCTTTTTTTATTGCTAAACGATTACGTTCAAATGTGAGAGAATTAGAAGGTGCTCTTAATCGTGTTATTGCTAATGCAAATTTCACTGGTAGAGCAATTAATATTGATTTTGTTAAAGAAGCGTTAAGAGATTTACTTGCCTTACAGGATAAGTTAGTTACTATCGATAACATACAGAAAACTGTTGCTGAGTATTACAAGATCAAAGTGGCTGATTTACTTTCAAAAAGAAGAAATAGATCTGTTGCTAGACCTAGACAAATTGCAATGGCATTATCTAAAGAATTAACAAACCATAGCTTACCTGAAATAGGTGATGCATTTGGCGGAAAAGATCATACAACTGTGTTGCATGCTTGCCGGAAGGTAAAGGATTTACGTGAAGAATCCCACGACATTAAAGAAGATTATTCTAACTTGACTAGAACTCTTTCATCCTAATAATAAGGTTAAGAACAGTAGGTAACCAATGAAGTTTTCATTAAACAGAGAATTATTATTAAAGCCTTTATTACTCGTTTCTGGAGCAGTAGAAAGGAAAAGCACATTACCTATTTTGGGTAATATTTTGCTTGATGTAAGTGAGCAGTCACTTACTTTAACGGCCACTGATTTAGAGCTTGAAATGGTCTCTTACGCAGTTGTTGAAAACCAAGGTGAAGATGGTAAATTAACAATTCCTGCGAGAAAATTACTCGATATTTGTAAAAGCTTACCTGAAGGTTCTTTAATTAATTTTGAATCTGATAACGATACAGTGACGATTTCTTCAGGCAGAAGTAAATATTCCTTATCTACGCTACCGGCGACTGACTTTCCTAATATTGAACAATGGAAAGGTGACGTGGAATTTAAACTGTGTAAATCAGAGTTATTACGTCTTATTGAAAGCACACATTTTTCAATGGCTAATCAAGATGTTAGATACTATTTAAATGGTATGTCTATTGAAACAGAAGGTACTGAAATACGTTCTGTCGCAACAGATGGTCACCGATTAGCTATTTGTAAGCTAGCTAACGAATCACTTGAATTGCCAAATCGGCAAGTGATTGTTCCCCGTAAAGGTATTTTAGAAATTATTCGCTTACTTGATCCTGTCGAAGAAGACGTTCAAGTATTTTTAGGTTCTAACCATATTCGAATTATTGATAATGAGTTCTCGTTTACCAGTAAACTAGTCGATGGTCGTTTTCCTGATTATCGTCGAGTTTTACCAAGAAACGGTGATAAAATTTTAAACACGGATAAAGACCAGCTTAAGCAAGTTTTATCAAGAGCGTCTATTTTATCTAACGAAAAGTTTAAAGGGGTTAGACTTAACTTTGCTAATTCAGAGTTAAAAATTACCGCGAACAACCCTGAACAAGAACAAGCGGAAGAAGTCATAGAAATAGAGTTTCCTTATGATGAAGTTGAAATTGGTTTTAACGTAAACTATGTGCTTGATGTTTTAAATGCCATTAAAGATCCTGTTGTTAAATTTACTCTAGCTGATGCAAACAGTAGTGTCGTTATTGAAGGTGAAAACTCCGGTGAAGCAATTTACGTTGTAATGCCAATGCGTTTGTAAATGTCTGTAAAAGAATTACACACTATAAATTTCAGAAATTTAGCTTCCAATAAATTAGCGCTACATTCAGATTTAAATTTTTTAGTTGGTGATAACGGTAGTGGTAAAAGTAGCTTATTAGAATCTTTATTTTATTTAGGTCACGGTAAATCATTTAGAACAAGTAAAGTTGATAGTTTAATTCAAATTGGTTTTGATGATTTTATTATCAGTGTTAAATCAAATGAAAATACTCAATTGGGTATACAAAGAAATAAACTTGGCGAAAGCAAAATCAAGATTAACGGTTTAGCATCTTCTAAACTTTCTGATTTAGCGAAGAATATAGCAGTTCAAATTGTAACGCCTGAAAGTTTTAAATTGTTTTTTGGTGGTCCAAAAGAAAGAAGAAAATTTGTAGATTTAGGATTGTTTCACGTGGAACATTCTTTTTCATCTGAATGGAAATTGTTTCAAAGAGTCTATAAACAAAGAAATGCTTGTTTGAGAACAAAGCTAGGATTGGAACAATTGGATTACTGGACAGATGAATTTTGCCGGCTATCTGAAAATATCGCTTCATTAAGAAAAGGCTACATAGAAAGTTTAAAGCAAGAATTACATTATTGGTTGAAAATTATGTTACCCAGTTATGGGAAAGATATTTCAATTCAATATTTACAAGGTTGGAATAATAAAAAAGAATTATCTGACATATTACAAGAAAACAAATATAAAGAATTAGAAAAGGGTTTTTCTTTATATGGTGCACAGAAATTTGATATACGGTTTTTAATTGATAATGCTTCAATCGAACATCGTTTATCAAGAGGACAACAAAAGTTGTTTTTGCTCGCGTTAACTTTCGCACAATCTAAATTGATTGAACAAGTTAAACGAATAAAGCCAATTTTACTGATAGATGATATAGGTGCTGAACTAGATCATAGTTCACGAAAAGCTATGTTTTTAGCTTATCAGCAACTAAATTGTCAAACGATAATATCGGCAATTGATAGGGTCGCACTGGAACCTTTAATTCCAGACGATAATAATTACAACATGTTTCACGTGGAACATGGACAAATTAAAGCAATGATTGAGTAGGCTAAACGCTATGACAATAGAAAATGAATATGGCTCGGATAGTATTAAAGTTTTAAAAGGACTTGATGCAGTTCGAAAAAGACCTGGTATGTATATTGGTGACACGGATGATGGCACTGGTTTACATCATATGGTTTTTGAGGTGTTGGATAACTCTATAGATGAAGCGTTAGCAGGTCATTGTAGTGATATTATTGTGACTATCCACTTAGATGGTTCTGTATCTGTAAAAGATGATGGACGTGGAATTCCCACCGATATGCATCCAGAAGAAGGGGTTTCTGCTGCAGAAGTTATCATGACAGTATTACATGCTGGTGGTAAATTTGGTGGTGAAGATTCTGGCTATAAAGTATCAGGTGGTCTTCATGGTGTTGGTATTTCCGTTGTAAACGCTTTAAGTAGTAAGTTAAAACTTAATATAAGAAGAGGCGGGAAACTCTATGAGCAAATTTATCAAGCAGGTGAACCTGAAGCACCATTGGCCGTTATTGGTGAGAGTGAACGTACAGGTACAGAAGTAAGATTTTGGCCAAGTGCTGAAACTTTCTCTGATACACTTTTTCATTACGACTTATTAGTAAAAAGAATTCGTGAATTATCATTTCTAAACTCTGGTATTTCAATTCGGTTAATTGATGAAAGAGAAGAAGGTAAAGAAGACCACTTCCATTTTGATGGTGGTATTCAAGCGTTTGTTGATTACCTTAATACCAATAAAACAGCAGTGAATGAAGAAATCTTTTACTTTGATTTAGAACGTGAAGATGGAATTATTGTTGAAGTTGCTATGCAATGGAATGACGGCTTCCAAGAAAGTATTCATTGTTTTACAAACAATATTCCACAAAAAGATGGCGGAACCCATTTAAGTGGTTTCCGTACAGCATTAACGAGAACGTTAAATAGCTACATGGTTAAAGAAGGTTTAAATAAAACCAAGAAAGGCGGTAGTACAGAAACAAGCGCGTCAGGTGATGATGCCCGTGAAGGCTTAACAGCTGTTATTTCAGTGAAAGTTCCAGACCCGAAATTTTCTTCGCAAACCAAAGATAAATTAGTTTCTTCTGAAGTTAAGACTGCCGTTGAGCAAGCAATGGGTGAAAAATTAGGTGAGTACTTATTAGAAAAACCAGCCGTTGCTCGTACAATTATTATGAAAATAGTTGATGCAGCAAGAGCTCGTGAAGCAGCACGTAAAGCACGTGAAATGACCCGAAGAAAAGGGGCATTAGATATTGCAGGTTTACCTGGAAAACTTGCAGATTGTCAGGAAAAAGATCCTGCATTATCTGAACTCTATATTGTGGAAGGGGACTCTGCTGGCGGCTCAGCTAAGCAGGGACGAAATCGTAAAAACCAAGCCATCTTACCGTTGAAAGGTAAAATATTAAACGTAGAAAAAGCACGCTTTGATAAAATGATATCTTCACAAGAGGTAGGAACGTTAATCACAGCGCTTGGCTGTGGTATTGGTCGAGATGAATATGATCCGGATAAATTACGTTATCATAGTATCATTATCATGACCGATGCTGATGTCGATGGATCTCACATTCGTACTTTGTTATTAACATTTTTCTATCGTCAAATGCCTGAGATAATGGAAAGGGGTTATATTTATATTGCGCAACCACCACTTTATAAAGTGAAAAAAGGTAAGCAAGAACGCTATATAAAAGATGATGATGGTTTAACAGAATATTTAACAACATTAGCGTTAGATAATGCGGCCATTCATGTCAACGAATCTGCTCCACCAATTGCTGGAGCTGCATTAGAAAAATTGGTAAATCAATTTAGAGATGTAACGGCAACAATCAAAAGATTATCTAGACAGATACCCGCTGATATCTTAGAAAAAATGATATACAGCTCAACGATCAATGTAGAAGATTTTGCTGATAAAGCTAAGGTAGAAGCATGGACAGCAAACTTACTTGCTCAGTTAGATAACCAAGACGGTAATGGTTCACTTTATTCTGTGATAGTGAAACAAGATAGTGAACGCAACGTCTATTACCCGAGCTTTATTGTTCGTAAACACGGAATTGATACAGAATATAATTGTAGTTTTGAATTTATTGATTCAAAAGAATTTGGTTCAATTATCGCCTTGAATTCAGCAATTAACGGATTAATTGAAGAAGGTGGCTATGTTAAACGTGGTGAAAAAGTTAACTATGCGACGACCTTTGAAGAAGCATTAGATTGGTTGATGGCTGAGTCAAAACGTGGACAATATATTCAACGTTATAAAGGATTGGGTGAAATGAACCCAGATCAACTTTGGGAAACTACCATGGATCCTGAAACACGTAGAATGCTACAAGTGACTATTGAAGATGCTATCGCGGCTGATCAATTATTTAATACCTTGATGGGTGATCATGTAGAGCCACGTAGAAACTTTATTGAAGATAACGCCTTGAAAGTGGCGAATTTAGATATATAGTATATATATCAGTCAGTTAAATTAAAAAAGAGCCGTGTTGGCTCTTTTTCTTTTTGGTAAAGTAAGTATCAAATGGCTTATAAACTATCTAAATTAGGATAACAAAAGCTATAAAATTAGAGTGATATAGAAAAATGCGCTAACACTATGAACGGACATCAAAAAGTTTGGTGCCTAAATTGAGTAATAACTCGAGAAAATTGCTTAGGTACCTAGGCGATTAATCAGACAAACGGTATACTAGCGCAAGAAAATTTTTAACCAGTAAAAAATCGGAAAATCATGAGCACGTTTAATAGTAAAACATTCCAAGGTTTAATTTTGCAATTGCAAGATTATTGGTCACGTCAAGGTTGTGTCATTGTTCAACCATTAGATTTAGAAGTAGGTGCTGGTACGTTTCATCCTATGACGTTTTTACGTGCTGTAGGACCTGAACCAATTAGTAGTGCTTATGTTCAACCATGTCGTCGTCCTACAGATGGCCGATATGGTGAAAACCCAAATCGTCTGCAACATTATTATCAATTTCAAGTAATGTTAAAGCCGTCACCCAAAAATATTCAAGAACTGTATTTAAATTCGTTAAAAGAATTAGGTATTGATCCATTAGTTCATGATATTCGTTTTGTTGAAGATAACTGGGAATCACCAACATTGGGTGCGTGGGGTTTAGGTTGGGAGATTTGGTTGAATGGCATGGAAATCACGCAATTTACTTATTTCCAACAAGTTGGTGGATTAGAGTGTACTCCTGTTACTGGCGAAATTACCTATGGGTTAGAACGTTTAGCAATGTACATTCAAAACGTGGATAGCATCTATGATTTAGTTTGGACAGATGGACCAATGGGTAAAGTACTTTATGGTGATGTATTTCATCAAAATGAAGTAGAGCAATCTGCCTATAATTTTGAACATGCAGATGTAGATGCATTGTTTACACAATTTGACCAGTGTGAAAAAGACAGCCAAAAATTGATTGAAGCAGGTTTGGCATTACCCGCTTATGAGCAAGTGATGAAGGCATCTCATGCATTTAATTTACTAGATGCAAGACATGCTATTTCAGTAACAGAACGCCAACGTTATATTTTAAGAGTACGTGCTTTATCGAAAGCATGTGCAGAAGCATATTATGCAACTCGTGAAGAACTAGGCTTTCCAATGTGTAAAAAGTCAGATGAGCGAGGATAATAGGATTATGAAAGATACATTATTAATAGAAATAGGTACGGAAGAGTTACCACCTAAATCGCTCAAAAACTTAGCGACAATATTTTTTGAACAAATTACATCACAGGTACAATCGGCTGACTTAGCGTATGAAGACGCTAGCTGGTTTGCGTCACCGAGACGTCTTGCTGTCAAGATAACTGGTTTAGTGGATAAGCAACAAGATAAAGAGATTGAGAAACGTGGTCCTGCGATTAATGTAGCGTTTGATGAAAAAGGTGAGCCAAGCAAAGCTGCTTTAGGCTGGGCACGTTCAAATGGCATTACCATTGAACAAGCACAACGGTTAAAAACCGATAAAGGTGAATGGTTATTACATAAAGCTGTTCAAACCGGTCAAACGCTAGATATGCTTATTCCAGAAATGGTGAGTAATGCGTTAAATAAATTACCTATACCAAAACCGATGCGTTGGGGTAGCGAACGTATTCAATTTATCAGACCAGTACATACCTTAACAATGATGTACGGTGATAAAGTGATCAATGGTGAAACTTTAGGTGTATCATCAAATAATTTATTACAAGGTCATCGTTTTCATCATGAAGGTATGGTGACTTTGACGCATGCCGATGATTATGAAGCTGTTTTGAAAAAAGCATTTGTTATCGCTGATTATCAAGAAAGACAGCAACTTATCATTGAGCAAATTAAACAAACTGAGCAAACGTTAGCGGTAGATGCGTTGATTGATCAAGATTTATTGGATGAAGTAACTGCCTTAGTTGAGTGGCCAGTGACTTTAGTCGGTACTTTTGATGAAGAGTTTTTACAAGTTCCGGCTGAACCTTTGATTTATTCGATGAAAGACCATCAAAAATATTTTCCGGTGAATGATAAACAAGGCAAGTTAATTAATAAGTTTATTTTTGTCGCAAATATAGAAAGTAAAGCCCCAGAAAAAGTTATCTTTGGAAATGAAAAAGTAATACGCCCTCGACTTGCCGATGCCGAATTTTTCTTCAAAACAGATAAAAAACAATCGCTTGAATCTAGATTAGCTAGTTTAGAGTCAGTTTTGTTTCAAAAACAATTAGGCACGTTAAAAGCTAAATCAGAGCGGATTGCTCAATTAAGTCAATATATCGCGAAACAGGTCGATGAAAATGCTGAGTTAGCTTATCGAGCAGGATTGTTAAGTAAAACAGATTTAATGAGTGATATGGTTTTAGAATTCCCTCAAGTACAAGGTACTATGGGTAAATACTATGCTATTCATGATGGCGAAGAGCAAGCGGTGGCCCAAGCCTTGGAAGATCAATATCGTCCGAGATATGCTGGTGATAGCTTACCGGAAGGGAACATTGGCTGCTCTGTCGCGATAGCAGATAAAATCGATACGCTAGTGGGTATTTTTGGTATTAATCAGCCACCAAAAGGGGATAAAGACCCTTTTGCACTCAGAAGAGCCGCCATTGGTTTAATTCGTATCATCATTGAAAAACAATTAGATTTAGATATTGAAACATTAGTTGCTGAAAGTATTGCCTTATACGGTGACAAATTAGCTAATGAAAATACTCAACAAGATGTTATCGATTTTGTATTAGGTCGCTTTAGAGCACATTATCAAGAACAAAATATTTCAGTTGATGTGATTCAAGCGGTGTTAGCAAATGCTCCAACAGCACCTTTAGATTTTGACAAACGTATTTCTGCTGTCAATCACTTTAAGTCGATGTCAGAGGCTGAAACTTTAGCGGCAGCAAATAAGCGTGTTGGTAATATACTTGCTAAATTTAGCGGTGAATTATTTACAGAATTTAAACCAGCTTTAGCAGCTGAACAGGCAGAAACTGATTTAGCTAAAACGTTCACTGCCATCAGCGAAAAAGTGAAACCATTACAAGCGGCAAAAGATTATAAAGCGGTTTTATCTGAGTTATCTCAAATTAAACAACCGATAGATACGTTTTTTGATAGTGTCATGGTTATGGCAGATGATGAACAAGTGAAAATTAACCGCTTAACTTTACTGAATGAGATAAGAAATAGCTTTTTAGCGATTGCAGATATTTCATTACTACAAAGTTAATTCACGTTAAACAACCGACTTTAAAGAAAAGGTAGCAAGCTAGTTTTATAGCGTGCTACCTTTTTTTATTAGGTAAATATAATTGTGTAAAAAGTATTAAGACTTTTTAATTAAGTATTGAAAAGGAATGCTATCACATTGTTGCGCGATGAGTTGATGTTCCATAAACCGACAAAAGCTAGGTATATCTCGAGCTGTAGACGGATCATCTGCTAACACTAATAAAGTTTCGCCACTGTTAATTTTACGTATATTTAATCTAACCATCATAACGGGTTCAGGGCATCTTAAGCCAATGGCATCTAACTGGTGATCTGCTGTTGCAAAAATTTCATTCATTACAACTGACCCAATTAATTGTTAGCAAGCGATAATTGAGTGATATAGCCACTTAAATTATGATCTGTCTTCAACATACTAATAAAATCATCGGCGCGTTGTTTAGTCTCGAAAGCATGACTGATGATACGAAAATAATGATTGGCATTCACTAATTGAAAATGAATATTTGGGTATAACTGCTGTAATTGTGTTAAAGATTGTTGAGCATTACTGATATTGCTAAACGCACCAAACTGCACATACCACTGAGGTTTGTTAACATTCGATTTTATCGCTTGTCTTTTCATTTGCGGTGTTTTTTCAACCACAGCTGCAGGGACGCTTGGTCTAACTTGATTTGGCGTTTCTGTTGTTGTTGTTGTTCTAACAGCCGGACTTGCAGTGCGTACTTCAGGCGAATAATTACTGTATTTTTGACCAAATTGATAACTAAGAGATAAAAACAAACTATGGTTAGTATCGATTATTTCACTATTAAAGTGAGAGAACTGGCCAAATTCTAAGGCTAAGTTTTTAGTTAATTGATAGGTGGCAGCTAACATAATATAAGGTGACATTTGTTTTTCGATAACCGCTTCATTCGAGCTGTTGATAACAAACCCTAAACCCGTTCCAGCTTTTATGGATAAATCACTGTTGTAGCGTTTAATAAAGTTGGCACCAAGTGAAAATTGGCTGTAATTGGCAAAGATATTGGTGTCATTGTTCTCTAACATAATGTCATTATTATCAAAATATCGCGTTTCAAATTCAAACGATTCGCCAAATTGCCATTGATAAAAAATATGATACCCAGGGCCGTTTTCTTGATCGAGATGGTAGTTAACGCCGGCACCGACTTTATGTTTATCTTGAGCAAGAATGGAAAAAGGCAATAATACGAAAACTATAAAGATAATTGTTAATTTATTCATAGGGATAATTCTGATATTTTTTTTTATATTAACAGTAAATCCTGATAACTACCAAATAGGGAAAATGGTTTTTTGGTAAATATACTTGCTTTGTTGTCATAGGGTGAATAACCTAAAGAGAGATATACAGAGTAGGTTTTTTTATGCGCACGTTTCTCCTAGTTTTTGCCTTATTTTTCAGTATTGTATTTACGTCAAATGCCTCAGAAGGATACCTATTGAGGAAGACTTTTGAAAATGCAGAGAAACAACTGTGGAAGTCGAATTCATCAACGTATCAAGAACTCTATCAACAGTTAAATTATTATCCATTGCAGCCTTATTTAGATCAGAAGCGCTTGATACACCGCATGCGTCTTTCATCAGCGAAAGAAATAGCCAGTTTTTTAGATAAATATCAAGGTTCTCCGCTTGATTGGCCATTACGCAAAAAATGGTTGAACTATTTAATTAAAAGAAACCGTCAGGCGCTGTTTATCGAGTTTTTTCAGCCAACGTACGACGTTAACCTCACTTGTCATTATTATCAGTATCAACTTAATAAAGGTGTAGCAGAAAGCAACGTTTTACCTAAAATAGCGAAATTATGGGTGGTAGGTAAGTCTCAACCTAAGTCATGTGATCCATTATTTGAACGTTGGCAAAAAGCAGGGTTGCGAACGCCAGAGCATGTATGGCAGCGATTAGGTCTAGCAGCTGATGGTGGTAAGCATACTTTAATACCTTATTTAACAGGGCTGCTTCCTGAAAATGAGCAGTATTTAGGGAAGCTTTGGCATAAAGTACGTAGAGATCCTGCCTATATAACGAAATTATCACGCTTTCCAAATAAAAATGACAAAGAAACTACCATTTATACGTATGGTATTAAAAGATTAATTTGGCGTGATCAAAATAGGGCGCTGAAATCTTATCAACAAGCAAAAACTAACTTTGCTTTTACAGAAGAACAGCAGCAAAAAATTGCCTTAAAATTTTCATTAGCTTTAGCCAGTAAAAACCATCCATCGGCCAATGAATGGTTAAAGCAAGTCGATGATAACAATTTAACCGACAATATCGTTCAATGGAAAATAGCTGACGTTTTGAGAAAGCAAAATTGGCCAACCATTAAAACAGAATTACTGTCATTACCAGATGCTTATCAACAAAAACAACAATGGAAATATTGGTATGCACGCAGTTTATTAGCCACCAATGAACAAGTATTAGGTAAACAATTAATGGAGGAGTTGGCAGATACTCGTCATTATTATGGATTTTTAGCAGCAACCTATAGCGATAAACCCGTTAATTTACAAAATAAGCCCTTACAAATATCTGAACAAGAAAAAATAGAGCTTTTTAAAAATGCGGCGGGCAAGCGAGCCTTTGAATTTTTTCATTTAGGTCGTTATTACCACGCAAGATTAGAATGGAACTATTGGCTAAGACAATTAACAGAACGACAAAAGTTAGTAGCCGCTAAATTAGCGAATGAAATAGGTTGGTATGATCGTGCTATTTTTGCTTTATCTCAAGTGGGATATTTAGATGATGTAGATTTACGATTTCCATTAGCATTCAACGATGAAATTAAGCAACATGCGAGTAAGTATGCCATTAACCCTGCATGGGCTTTTGCTATTACTCGTCGGGAAAGCTCCTTTATGTCGGATGCAAACTCATCTGTCGGAGCGAGAGGCTTAATGCAGTTAATGCCGGATACCGCAAAACATTTAACAAGACGGAAAAAGGTATCGACTAAATACCTGCTTGATAGTAAAAATAATATTAATTTAGGCACTAAATATTTAAAAGATTTATTAGATAGGCATAAAGGAAATCAAGTGCTAGCTACTGCGGCCTATAATGCTGGACCTTATCGCGTGAAAAAGTGGTTAAAATCTGCAAACGAATTACCTGCTGATATTTGGATTGAAACGATCCCATTTCGGGAAACACGTGAATATGTGAAAAGCGTACTGGCTTATCAAGAAATTTATCAACATAAAGTGGGTGAGCAAAGTTCGCTGTTTGATCAGTTGCATAGCCTAAATATTACCCAGTTATAATGACTACATAATGCTTTTTCAGATAAGGTGTTGTAGTCATCATAATATTGATCTTGCGATAATCACTTTAAAATCAAAGCAATCATAGATATGTAAAGTCGCAAGTGCTGAACTGCACAATACGCTATGGTATGATGGCTAAAATTTTTCATCAGGGTGATCACATGAGAATGAGTAAACTTTCGACCTTATATCCAGCACATGTAGCTGAACTACAAATCAGAGCCAAAAACGCGCTTAAACGAGATAATTTGCAGGGTATAGTCATTCATTCTGGGCAAGAGCTTAAAGTATTCTTGGATGATTTAAGTTATCCCTTTAAAGTTAACCCGCATTTTAAACATTGGCTTCCTTTGGTCAATGTGCCTAACTCTTGGTTAATCATCAATGGTGAAGACAAACCGACGCTTATTTATTATCAGCCGACTGATTTTTGGCATAAAGTGATTGAATTATCCAATAACTATTGGAATGAGTTTTTTGACATAAAAGTGTTGAGTAAGGCCTCTGCCGTTGATCAGCTTCTGCCTTACGATAAAAAAGGCTACGCTTATATAGGGGCACACGTTGAAGTAGCTCAAGCGTTAGGGTTTGACAGTATTAATCCAGATACATTATTGAATTATTTACACTTTCATCGCGCATATAAAACATCATATGAGCAAGAATGTATGCGACTTTCCAATAGCATTGCGGTGAAAGCTCATAAAGCGGCAAAAGCTGCATTTTTTGATGGTGCCTCTGAATATGATATTCAGCAAGCTTATTTAAAAGCGAGTCAACAGACCGAAAGTGAAACACCCTACGGAAGTATAGTCGCACTAAATGAAAATACCGCTATTTTGCATTACACGGCATTAGAGAGAAGTGTGCCTCAAGTGCATCGTTCATTTCTCATAGATGCAGGCGCAAACTTTCATGGTTATGCCTCTGATATTACCAGAACGTATTCCTATAAACGTGATAAGTTTGCTGAGTTAATTTCCCGCATGGATCAATTAATGTTGAAGGCAGTTGATGGACTTCAACCAGGGAAAAGTTATGTGGATCTCCATATTAATACTTATCGCGACATTGCGAATGTTTTACATGAGTTCGACTTTTTAACTGTCGATGCTGCAACTGCTGCTGAAGCTGGTGTGGTGAGTACATTTTTCCCGCATGGTCTTGGTCATCATTTAGGTCTTCAAACTCATGATGTCGGCGGTTTTATGGCAGATGAACGTGGAACGCATGTAAATACTCCAGACAACCATCCGTTTTTAAGAACTTCAAGAGTCATAGAAAGTGAGCAGGTTTTTACTATTGAGCCAGGTTTATATTTTATCGATTCATTACTATCAGATCTAAAACAGTCAAAAAATGGCGATATGATTCAATGGGAGAATGTCGATGAAATGCGCCGATTTGGCGGGATTCGAATTGAAGATAATATTATTGTTCATCAATCACATAATGAAAATATGACCCGTGATTTAGAATTAGACTAAACATAGTAAAAGTTAAACGTGTCACAAACTTATCAAATAGCAGCAAGTGAAGTGATAGATGAAACAATTATCAATAAAAGTCGATTTATTTGTTATCTATCACCTTGCGCTTCTAATGAAGCCGCTAAAACGTTCTTAAAAAAAATCATTGAATTACATCCTCAAGCACGACATCACTGTTATGCGTTTGTCAGTTCGCATCCAAAAAATAGTCAATGTTATGGGTTTTCAGATGATGGAGAGCCCTCAGGCACTGCCGGTCGTCCTATGCTAAATGTTTTGCAAGGTAGTGGCATCGGCGAAGTTTGTGCCGTGGTGGTTCGTTATTTTGGTGGAATTAAATTAGGGACTGGCGGACTGCAAAGAGCTTATGGGGGGAGTGTAAGACAAGCATTAACGTTATTAAAAACAAAAACTAAAATTCCTATGGTACAGAAAACGTTAGCGTGTCAGTATACTCAAGTGAATGATGTGCTACATTTACTTAATACTATAGGTGGTGAAGTTATTGAACAATGTTTTCAAGAAGATGTTGCATTAACTTTAGCTATTCCTGAAGAAAATTTACCGTTATTAAAAGAACAATTACAAACGTTGTCTTCTGGCCAATTAATTTTAAAGTCACATGAATAATAAGAAGTAATAATAGTCGTGCAATATAAAAATATTATCCGCATTTTAGGACTGTTAGTGGCCATACTCAGTGTCACCATGCTTCCTCCTGCATTTATTTCATTAATTTATCGTGATGGCGGCGGTGTTTCATTTTTAATGTCATTTGTTTTCTGTTTAATCGCTGGGTTATTTGCTTGGTATCCCAATCGAGATGAAAAAAGTGACTTGAGGGCTAGAGAAGGCTTTTTAATTGTCGTTCTGTTTTGGACAGTATTAGCCAGTTTCTCAGCCGTACCTTTGATGTTATTAGAACAACCTAACTTGACAGTTGCCGATGCTTTTTTTGAGTCATTTTCAGGTTTAACAACAACAGGGGCTACGATACTCACTAAAATTGACGGGCTTCCGCATGCAGTGTTGTGGTATCGACAACAACTACAATGGTTGGGTGGCATGGGGATTATTGTTTTAGCGGTTGCGGTTCTTCCTATGCTAGGCGTTGGTGGCATGCAGTTATATCGTGCTGAAACTCCAGGTCCAGTTAAAGACTCAAAAATGACGCCTCGTATAGCCGATACCGCGAAGCACCTTTGGTTTATATATTTATCGTTAACGGTTGCTTGTTCAATCAGTTATTGGTTAGCAGGGATGAATTTATTTGACGCGATTTGCCATGCTTTTTCTACAATTGCCATTGGTGGGTTTTCTACACATGATTTAAGTATGGGGTATTTCGACAGCCCATTGATCAATTTCGTTTGTGTACTTTTCTTACTTATCTCTGGAGTTAACTTTGCTCTGCATTTTGCGGTAGTACACAGTAAATCACTACGTGCTTATTTTTATGATCCTGAATTTAAAGCATTTCTTTATATTCAGTTAGCACTGACTTTACTTTGCTTTACGGTATTAATGTCGGCAGGGATCTACGAAAGTGGATTTGAAGCCTTTGATCAAGCCTTGTTTCAATCCGTGTCAATTAGTACCACAGCAGGCTTTGCCACCACATCTTTTTCAGAGTGGCCAACGTTATTACCCATATTATTAATTTTTTCTAGCTTTATTGGTGGTTGTGCAGGGAGTACAGGCGGCGGTATGAAAGTTGTCCGCGTGGTTTTATTATATTTACAAGGTTTGCGTGAGCTAAATAAACTCGTTCACCCGAAAGCTATTTTTACCATTAAATTAGGTAATAAAGCCTTACCAAATCGAGTAGTTGAAGCGATTTGGGGCTTTTTCTCTGCTTATGCTGCCGTGTTTGTGCTTTGTATGTTGGCATTATTAGCGGCAGGCGTAGATGATATAACTGCTTTTACCGCTGTTGCTGCTTGCTTAAATAACTTAGGACCTGGCTTAGGAGAAGTCGCTGCTAACTTTGCTAACCTTGGTGATTCAAGTAAATGGGTGCTAATTTTAGCGATGTTATTTGGTCGGTTAGAAATCTTTACCTTGCTGGTGTTGTTTACACCAGCGTTTTGGCGTTCTTAATTCTGATTATCTTGAAAAATTAAAAAAATTTTAACGGGTCTACATAAAATAATCGTTCAACATCGGTGATATATTTTTTATTGACTAAAAATAAAATAACATGATCTTCAGCTAAAATTTCAGTATGCGAATGAGCAATGATCACTTCTTCATCACGAACTATCGCTCCAATAGTGGTACCTGGAGGTAATTTTAATGAAGCAATGGTTCTGCCTATAACTTTTGAGGAGTTCTCGTTCCCTTTCGCTACAATTTCAATCGCTTCTGCAGCCCCACCTCGTAAACTATAAACATTATTAATACTTCCTTTTCGCACATGTGTTAATAGCGCCGAAATTGTCGCGTGTTGAGGGGAAACCGCAATATCTATATTACTGCCATGTACTAAATCTATGTAGGCGCTGCGTTGTATCAATACCATGGCTTTTCGAACACCTAAGCGCTTTGCCAATAAAGATGACATAATATTGGCTTCGTCATCATTTGTGACTGCAATAAAAACATCAAACTGATCAACATGTTCTTCCATTAATAGCTCTTGATCGGATGAATCACCAACAAAGACTAACGTATCGTTTAACTCTGAAGCTAAATAAGCAGCACGTTTTGCTGTGTGTTCAATCAGTTTAACTTGATGGTTTTTTTCTAATAGACGAGCTAAGCCTGCGCCGATATTACCACCGCCTGCGATCATGATGCGTTTGTATGCGGGTTCAAGCTTTTGAAGTTCGTTCATCACGGCACGAATGTGAATGGTAGCCGCAATGAAAAATACTTCATCATCTGCTTCAATCACGGTTGTGCCGAGTGGGCGAATAGGCTTGCCGTTACGATAAATAGCCGCAACACGTGTGTCGACATTAGGAATATGTTCACGCAGGGTTGATAGGGCATGACCAACTAATAATCCGCCATAATAAGCTTTTACGGCAACTAAACTGACTTTACCTTTGGCAAATTCTAATACTTGCAATGCACCAGGATAATCGATAAGTCTGGCGATATCACGAGTCACTAATTCTTCTGGAGCAATAACGTGATCTACAGGAATATTGTTGGGCTGGAAAAGCTCATCTTGATATTTCAAAATTTTAGCGGAACGAATTCGGGCAATTTTAGTCGCGGTGTTAAACAATGAATAACATACTTGGCAGGCGATCATGTTCGTTGCATCGTCACTGGTAACGGCAACAATAAGTTCGGCATCCTCAGCACCAGCTTGCTTTAGCACATCGGGATGAGAGCCTTGACCAACAACAACTTGCAAATCCATTTTATCTTGTAATTCTCGCAGTATTTCTGCGTTGGTATCAATTAATGAGATGTCGTTCTTTTCACCCACTAAATTCTCAGCGAGTGTACCACCAACTTGTCCTGCGCCAATTATGACTATTTTCATTGGATGCTATCCGTTATTTTTCTTTTTTAACTTAGCGTAATAAAAACCATCCATAGACTGCTCATTGGGTAAAATTTGCCAGCCTATTTTCTGTTGAGTATTGTCTATTGCTATCAGCTCTGCATCAGAATTTTTTGAAATAAACTGCTGAATTTGTTCACAGTTTTCTTCAGGTAAAATACTGCAAGTAACATAAAGCAAAGTACCACCGGGTTTAAGTAATGGCCATATATTTTTCAATATTTGTTGTTGTAATATCGTCAGGGCTTCAATATCGGTTGATTTTCTTAACCATTTTATATCCGGATGACGCCTGATCACTCCGGTACCCGAACAAGGTGCATCAAGAAGTATGCGATCATATGCTTGTTTGTCCCACCATAACTCAGGTTTAGACGCATCGGCGGCAATAACATTTGCTGATAGGTTTAATCGAGCTAAATTGTCTTTCACACGTAATAAGCGTTTTTCTTCAATATCAATGGCGGTCATTGCATTTATCGACGGGCGAAGTTCTAAAATATGACAGGTTTTTCCACCAGGTGCTGCACAGCAATCAAGTACGTTATCATGAGGTTGGCAATCTAAAAGTACCGCCGCTTGTTGAGCAGCGCCATCTTGCACAGAAACATGACCTAACTCAAACCCGGGTAAATTGTTAACATCTGTTGCTTGTGCGAGCTTTATTGCTCCAGAAAACTCATCAACACTCGCTACTTCAATATCAGCCTTTGCTAATAATTCCAAATATTGTTCAATAGTATGATGCTGTTGATTGACTCTAAGCCACATAGGTGGTTTTTCTTGGTTGGCATTTAAAACCGCTGGCCAATCGTCTGGGTAGGCATTTTGTATTTTCTTAATAAACCAGCTTGGGTGATTGTATTGTATCGCAACAGGCAATTTTTCATCATTGTCAGTTGTTTTACGCTGAAAGTTTCGCAAGATGCCATTGACTAGAGCTTTTAAATGCTGATGTTTTAACGGTTTAGTGGCAGCTACAGTTTCGCTGACAGCCGCATGATCTGGAATGCGGGTATATTTTATTTGATAAATACCCACTAACAGTAAAAAATGCACAGCTCGTTGTTTCGCCACTAATGGCTTTTGTATTAGTTGCCTTACTTCATGCTCTAACTCTGGCAAGTATCGCAACACGCCATAACATAGCTCTTGTAATAACCCTTTGTCTTTACCTATAACTTTTTCTTGTAGTGCAGGTAATTCATCAGCAAGGCTTCGGCCTTTATCAATTACAGCATATGTACATTTAGCGGCTAGGGCTCTTACATTTGTAGCCATAGTGTTATTTACCTAAACCGTTAATAGATTGACCTTTTTGAAACCATTCTGCGCGACCATTTAATAGGTCACTAAACGGAAGTGCTTTTTTGCCCGGTAACTGCAAAATTTCTAATTTTAACGCTTGCTCACCTGTCGCTATGGTAACACCTGTTTTATCAACATGAAGTATTGTACCGGCAGCTTCACTAAAGTTACCTTCAACAACACTGGCTTGCCAAGTGCGAATACGGTGTTGTTTTTGTTTGTCATCGGTAAAAGTAAACTGAGCGACAGGCCAAGGAATATAGGCGCGGAGCTTTTGATGCAAGGTTTTTGCCGGTAATTGCCAGTCTAATTCTGCCTCATCTTTATGGAGTTTAGCTGCATAGCTCGCTAACGCATTATTTTGCGGTTCAGCCTGATGTTTACTTTCCGCCATTAATTGTAAAGTTTCGATTAATGCTTGAGGGCCTAATGCCGACAATTTATCATAAATACTGGCACTGGTATCTTGTGGGCTAATTTCACACGTCGCTTTTAAAATCATATCGCCTGTATCAAGACCTTCATCCATTTGCATAATGGTGACACCCGTTTCTAAATCGCCGGCTTCAACCGCGCGTTGAATAGGAGCCGCGCCGCGCCATTGCGGTAAGATAGAACCATGAACATTAATGCAGCCAAGTCGTGGTGCGTCTAAAATGACTTTAGGTAGCAACAAACCATAGGCCACAACCACCATGATGTCAGCTTGGTAATTGATCAATGTTGCTTGATTTTCACTTTCTTTAAAGTGTTGAGGTTGCTCAACCGGAATATTGTTTTCGATCGCTAAAAGCTTAGTTGCACAGGCTGTGAGCTTTTTTCCTCGACCCGATGGTTTATCCGGTGGGCAATAAACCGCAATAACATTGTGGTGAGAGTTGATCAGTGCAGCTAAATGCTTGGCGGCAAAATCAGGGGTGCCGGCAAAAATAATATTTAAAGGTTGTGACATAGGTAGATTCTATTCTTAATAACAGTGATTAAGCGCCAGCTTTTGCTAAACGAGCTTCTTTTTCTAATTTGGTTTGAATACGTTTACGTTTTAGTGGTGATAAATAATCCACAAAGAGAACGCCATCAAGATGATCCAACTCATGTTGAATACAGATAGATAATAATTCCGTTGCGTCTAGTTCAAATACTTCGCCATTGATATCAAGTGCTCTTACCGAGACTTCTGTGTGGCGCTCAACCTTTGCATAATTGCTTGGCACCGACAAACAACCTTCCTCGTTAATCATGATTTCATCATTTTTCTTGATAATTTCAGGATTAATCAATACGTAAGATTGTTCTTTGTCTTCGGAAACATCAATTACCACAATTCGTTGGTGAATATTTACCTGTGTTGCCGCTAAGCCAACACCATTTTCTGCGTACATAGTTTCAAACATGTCAGCAACAATGTTTTTAATATCTTCATTTACTTCGGCAACTGGCGCTGCTTTAGTTCGAAGTCTTTCATCTGGAAATCGTAAAACGTCTAATATAGCCATAATTTTTCAAAAGAATTCGCGAAATTTCGCATAGAGTGTTATGTTTCAATTTTAGCCATTAAATATAATTAATCCTAGTGCTTTACGTTACTTTAGGTTAATTGAAAGAAGAATAGGCGGATAAATATGCTAAAAAGGATAATTTTAACGATACTTTGTTTAATTTTGCCGTTGAGTGTTATAGCCGATGAGCTTAAATTAGCGAAAAATGCACCAACGTCTTATGTCGTAAAAAAAGGCGATACGCTTTGGGACATTTCAGCAAAATTTTTACAGCAACCTTGGTTATGGCCAAAATTATGGAGAATTAATCCTGACATTGAGAATCCTCATTTAATTTATCCGGGTGAAGAACTGAATCTTGTTTATGATGCACAAGGTCGACCAATGTTGGTGAAAGGAAAGCCAGCATTAAAGTGGTCTCCTAAAGTTCGTACCTCACTTAAAGATCAAAATCCGGTGGAAACCATTTCGCTGAATGTATTATCACCTTTTGTAAAATATGACACGGTATTGTCTGGAGAAGACATTGAATCTGGTCCGTATATATTAGGCAGTGATGAAGGATATAAATCAAGTGTTGATGGCGTGAAGCTATATGTTAACGGCGACTTAGCGGTAGGTAAGTCTTATGGTGTTTATCAAAAATCTGAAGCTATTTTGTCCCCGTCTACTGAAGAAATTATTGGTTATCATGCTCGTTTAGTTGGCACAGGTAAAGCTATTCGCCAAGGTGATAAAGCCAGTAAAACACCGGCTACAATTTATGTTGAGGGTGCTTTAAGAGAAATTCGTGCTGGCGATATTGTTAAACCAGTAAATGAAGGGCAAATGTTACCTTCATTTTTTACCATGCAAGCAGCAAATAATGATGTTCAAGGTGAAATCATTAAAGCATCAAATGGCATGCGAGAATTTGGCAAGCTTGAAGTGGTTTTTATTGACCAAGGCAATAGCCATGGCGTTAAACAAGGTGATGTTTTATCCGTAAAACGATTAAGCCCTGGTGTTGTCGAAACCAATGATGGCCCTGTTTATACTGCTGATGCATCGCGTTGGAATAGAATGGCGAATGAAGCGGAATCTGATTATCAAATGCCAAAAGAAGCCATTGGTAAATTGATGGTTTTTAAAGTGTTTGACCAAGTCAGTATGGCAATTATTTTAAATTCTGAAAAGCCATTAAGGTTACAAGATTGGGTAACTGCGCCATAAAAAGTCTTATCATACATAGTATTGAACTGTTTTAGGGAGAAAACAGATGCAACCTCAGGATGAAGCTGCACATAAAGCAAAGCATTAAGCCAACCAAACCTTACAAATAATGTGCGGTTTTGGTTGGCTTTAAAGTTTATTCCTCGACTCGCCATCCATAAAAAATTAGCGCTTGTTCAACAATTTTCATTAATTGATTTATTTACTCAACCACCGCCTCAAATTAAAATCGGGCTTTCAGAGAAACAATATCAAGCATTAATCTCACCTGATTGGCAAAAAATAGACAGCATAATTGAACGTGTAAAGTCACTTGCCGGAAAGGTAATTCCCTTCGATCATGCGGATTATCCACAGAAATTAAAAGAAATTTATGATCCGCCTTTGGTGCTGTTTGTCAAAGGGGATAGTAAGGTGTTAAACCATCCTCAACTCGCGATTGTTGGCAGTCGTAATGTCAGTGTGCATGGTCGAGAAACGGCTTATCAATTTGCCCACGAATTATCTGAGCAAGATATTGTGGTCACAAGTGGCTTGGCGTTAGGCGTTGATGCGCATGCTCATAAAGGAGCGGTTGATAACCAATCAGCAACTATTGCGGTAATTGCTACCGGTATTGACCTTTGTTATCCGGCTCGCCATAAAAGTTTAGTCAAAAAAATCATAGAAAATGGCGGGGCAATTGTCAGTGAATTTCTCCCCAATACGCCACCAAAATCTGGACACTTTCCAAAGCGAAATCGTATTATCAGTGGTATGTCAGCAGGGGTATTGATTATTGAGGCCGCTATGAGAAGTGGCTCGTTAATTACCGCTCGTTTTGCGCTGGAACAAAATCGAGATGTTTTTGCTGTACCTGGCAATATAAATAATCCGCAAATTAAAGGCTGTCATTGGTTAATTAAACAAGGGGCTAAATTAGTTGAGGAACTTGCCGATATAATGGAAGAAGTAAGCTTTGATTCAAAAAATAGTCTAGACTTAAGATTAAAGCAGAGTAGAAACAAAGAGAAAGAAAAAGAGTCAAAAAAAAGTTGTGATCAGGACTTGTTTAACGATTCATTGTTAGCTAGTGTGGGATATGAAATCACTCCCGTAGATACGGTGGTTTCTCGGAGTAAACTACCCACAGACGTAGTGCTAACCCGATTAACAATGCTTGAGCTTAGAGGTCTGGTGTCTGCGGTGCCAGGGGGCTACCTTAAAAATTAATAGGGGCTAAATATGTTTGATATCTTGATGTACCTTTTTGAAAACTATATTCATAGTGAAGCCGAGGTAATGGTAGACCACGACATACTCACTGATGAACTAACACGGGCCGGCTTTCACCAAGATGAAATATATAAAGCACTTGCTTGGTTAGAGAAATTAGCCGCTTTGCAAGACACCGACAGCTATCCGTATTTTTCGCGTGAAGCAAGTCGTTCATTTCGTATTTACACCGAAGATGAAAGTCAAATACTTGACCAAGAATGCCGTGGTTTTTTAATGTTTCTAGAACAAGTAAATGTGCTTGACTTTACGACGCGTGAAATGGTGATCGATAGAGTGATGGAGCTTGATACCAAGTACTTCACTATTGATGATTTAAAATGGGTGGTATTAATGGTGTTATTTAATGTCCCTGGTAAAGAATCTGCCTATTCACAAATGGAAGATTTAATTTTTGATGAGCAAGAAGGACCGCTTCACTAACGGGTTCTCTCATATGAGTAATCAATAGAGATCAAATTGATTTCGTCTTTTGTAAAAATGCACCTACAACGCTCTTGGTTTACCGAGAGCGTTTTTTGTATTACAGCTATATTTACACAGCATAGTTTTTTTGTGCGATAATCATTCTTATTCAATACCACTTAAATAGATATTTCATGTCAAACGACGATTCAATGTTTTCACATCATGAACATGCGCTTGATAAAGCGAATGAGCCTTGTCCTGAGTGCGGCAGTGAATTAACGATCAAACATGGTAAATCAGGTGCTTTTTGGGGATGTGTTTCCTATCCAGCCTGCGCTTTCACTCGCCCAATTGTTGAACATGAAAAAGTTGAAGATCAAATTTTGGCAGGGAGTGAGTGTCCTAAATGTGGCCACGAACTTGCGGTTAAACAAGGTCGATATGGCATGTTTATCGGTTGTAGCAATTTTCCTGAGTGTCATCATATTGAAGACCAAAACCACCATGAAGATGCTGGCGTTAATTGTCCTAAGTGTCAGAAAGGCGAATTAATTGAACGCACTAGTCGCTACGGTAAAATATTTTATTCTTGTGATAATTATCCAAAGTGCAAATTTATTGTTAATCATCCACCTGTGGCTGGAGCTTGTCAAAAATGTGGTTTTGAGTTGTTATTGAAAAGAAATATGTCTGCTGGCGAGAAACTACAATGTGCGCAGAAAAAATGTGGTCATTTTCAAGAAACATAAAGACAATAAGATCACTGCCTTTATGTTGCGATTTGATGACTTATTGAGACACTTTCGCTAGATAACGTTTGGCAAAACTGTCTAAATCAGGAAAAGATTCTTGCTTTAATAGCGAGGATAATTGAACCAATCGCTCAGCTAACTCAACTTCGTCTTTACCACAAAGGTTGATATGAGCCATTTTTCGACCATCACGCTTTGCTTTATCATACCAATGCATTGCAACACTCGGTATAGAATAAATTTCATCTGAAATATCGTCTTCACCAATAACATTGACCATCGCGGTAGGACGAATTAATTGTGTGCCGCCTAAAGGTAGGCCACAAATAGCGCGAAGGTGGTTTTCAAATTGGCATGTATCAGCACCTTGTTGTGTCCAATGCCCTGAATTATGCACCCTTGGCGCAATTTCATTGACTAATAACTCCTCGCCTACTTGGAAAAACTCTATTGCAAGGACCCCAACATAATTTAATTGTTCAGCAATTTTTTTAAAAACTTCAGCTGCATTCGATTGAAGACTTGCCTCGCTTGGCGCAGCTACTGAAACGCTCAAAATACCATTGGTATGATGGTTTTCAGTTAACGGATAAACCGCTATTTCGCCATGAGTATTTCGTGCACCAACTAAAGATACTTCTCGATCGAAAGGTACCATTTGCTCTGCCACAATGCCTTGGGCAACAGAAGATGTTGCGTTGGCGATAAATGCTTCCATCTCTTGCCAAATAGCATCAGCTTGCTCGAGCGATTTTAAACGCCATTGGCCTTTACCATCGTATCCTTCTAGAGCACTTTTGAAAATTATTGGTAATGCAAGTTGCTTAAGTGCCTGATCAAAATCAGCTTTCGTGGCTATTACTACATGTTTTGCGTTTGCTACTTTACATGACTCAAGAAGTGCTTTTTCAAGCCGACGATCACCGCCAATTTTTATTGCATCACTGCTTGGAAATAATTTTCCACTCTTTTCACATTCATTTAACGTGTTATGAGCAACGTGTTCAAATTCCGCGGTAATTACATCACATTGTGCAATACCACTTTGTAAATCACCATAAATGTGCTCGGGATCAACAGGATGAACAACCTTATTTGTTCTCACATCAAACGCTTTAATGTCCATACCTAACGGTGCACCCGCTAAATCCATCATACGAGCTAATTGTCCTGCACCTAATACCAACACTTTTTTCATTGTAATAAACCTATTCAGCGGGATTCGGGTTATTTAAAATAGTTTCTGTTTGTTCTTTTCTAAACGCTTCAATATTAGCCATAATTTCTGGCTTATGCGTACCAATAATTTGAGCAGCTAATAAACCTGCATTGGCAGCACCAGCAGTGCCAATAGCTAAAGTACCAACTGCGATGCCTTTTGGCATTTGTACAATTGAAAGTAGAGAGTCTTGGCCATTTAGTGCTTTTGATTGTACGGGTACGCCTAAAACAGGGAGTGGAGTAAAAGCCGCTGCCATGCCTGGTAAATGTGCTGCGCCGCCAGCACCAGCAATAATTACGGAAATGCCACGCTCTTTGGCTGTTTCAGAATATTCAGCAAGTAAATGAGGTGTTCTATGTGCCGATACAACTTTTGTTTCATAAGGAACTTTTAATAAATCAAGCATATCTGCTGCGTGTTGCATTGTTGGCCAATCTGACTTTGACCCCATAATTATACCGACTTTCATGATTTATCACCTTGTAGTTTAAATGCCGTTAGCTGTGATCTAAACATCACCAAAAATAAGCCGCGCATTATACCTTTGTTTGCTTTAATACGGAAATATGTTGCGGCAATTTGTCTATAAAAACGACGACTAAAATAAGATTATTTGAATATAAAAAAGCAAAATAGTTATGTTGTAGACAATATTGGTTAGTTAATGTAGTTATCAGCAGTATTTATAAAAGCAGTTTAATAATTGTCGACACTATTAGACCAAAGGAGGATAGGTAAAAATTTTAATGTACGTAAAATAACCATATCTTAAATTATGGTTTCCAAGGCCATAACGCCAAAATAGTGAGGTTGAGTTATGAGTAATATCTATAATCAAGGGCTAGACAAGGTAGCTGCAAATAGCCAGCCGTTAACTCCAATCAATTTTTTAAATCGAACTGCTGATGTCTACCCAGAAAAAGTGGCTATTATTCATGGCGAGCAAAAAATCACCTATCGACAATATCGAAATAATGTTCGTCGTTTAGCTTCAGCTCTAGTGCAACGAGGAGTAAAACCGGGAGATACTGTTAGCATTATTGCCGCTAATATTCCGGCATTTTTAGATGCTCATTACGGCGTGCCATTAACGGGAGCCGTGCTTAATTCTATTAATATTCGTTTAGACGCACTAGCGATTGCTTTTATTTTAGATCATGGTGAGTGCGATATTTTACTTACGGATACCGCATTTGCGCCAGTGGTAAAAAAAGCTTTAGCCTTGTGTTCACGTAAACCTCTGGTGATAGATATCGACGATGATGTTGAATGTGAAGAGGCTGAATGTATCGGTGACATTGAATATCAAGCATTATTAGCTGAAGGAGATGAAAATTATCAAGGCAATTTTATTGTCGATGAATGGCAAAGTTTAGCGCTAAATTACACTTCAGGCACTACTGGCAATCCTAAAGGCGTGGTGTATTCTCACCGAGGTGCGTATTTAAATGCAGTGGGCAATAATATGATTTGGCCGATCAATAATCAGTCGGTGTATTTATGGACACTACCTATGTTTCATTGTAATGGCTGGTGTTTTCCTTGGACGATAGTTGCTATGGGTGGAACACAAGTTTGTTTACGACAGGTCGAAGTGAACGCCATTGTAAATAGTTTAATCGATCATCAAGTGAGCCATTTTTGTGGGGCTCCTATTGTTTTAAATATGATTTTAAATGCCGAGACTGAATTATTAGATAAAGTGCCACGCGGTATTAGTATTATGACAGCGGGTGCTCCACCACCAGCGACGGTGATCAAAGGCATGGAATCTCGAGGTTTTGATATTACGCAAAGCTATGGTTTAACCGAAGTTTATGGACCATGCGTAGTAAGTGAGTGGAAAGCAGAGTGGGATCAGCGTAATGACGATGAGCGGGCGGCATTAAAAGCAAGGCAAGGTGTGCGTTATCCAACTCAAGAAAATGTCGATGTTTTAGACCCAGATACAATGAAAGTCGTGCCAGCTGATGCCGAAACCATTGGTGAAATTATGTTTCGCGGTAATACCACCATGAAAGGTTATCTAAAAAATGACACTACTACGATGGAATCATTTAAAGGGGGCTGGTTTCACTCCGGTGATTTAGCGGTAAAACACCCTGATGGATTTATTGAAATTCGTGATCGTTCTAAAGATATTATTATTTCAGGTGGTGAAAATATTTCGTCCGTAGAAATTGAAAGTGTGCTGTATCAACATTCAGCTATTTTAGAAGCTGCAGTTGTAGCGAAAAAAGATGAAAAGTGGGGAGAAACACCCTGTGCTTTTGTTAGCGTAAAAGCAGGAAAAAATGTGACAGAATCTGAGATCATCACTTTTTGTCGGGAACATATGGCAAACTTCAAAGTGCCAAAAACAATCGTTTTCAGTGAATTACCCAAAACGTCTACCGGCAAAATTCAAAAGTTTATCTTACGGGCGAAAGTCAAAGAGTTGTTTGGGGATTAAGCTAACCAGAATAAAAACTATGGTTTTAATGGCAAAACGACGTGTTTTTCAGTAGGCAACTAAGATAAAAACTCCGTATAATCCCTGTTAATTTAATTTTAGTAACTTTTTATTATGACGTTAACAGCAGTAGAGACCTTTTTAAATGGTGGCATTATCGCATACCCAACCGAAGCCGTTTTTGGTCTAGGTTGTGATCCTGATAATATTGACGCGATTGAAAAACTATTGCGTTTAAAAAATCGCTCTGCTGACAAAGGACTGATTTTATTAGCGGCAAACTATTCTCAATTATTGCCTTATATTGATGACGCCAAAATTCCACAAGATAAGCGCTTTACTGTGCTTTCTAGGTGGCCAGATGGTATTACGCAAGTTGTCCCGAAAAATAAAAATTGCCATGCTTTATTAACCGGTAAGTTTGACACTATTGCAGTACGACTTACTAGCCAGCCAGATGTAGTCGCCTTATGTAATCAGGTAAATAAACCCATTGTTTCAACGAGTGCGAATTTATCAGGAGAATTACCTGCGCGAACTTGGCAGTCATTATCAAATCAGTTAATAGATAAAATAGATTTTATTATTAAAGGGCAAACCCTAGGATACACCCAACCATCAACTATTATTGATGCTTTAACCGGAGAGCAATTTCGCGCATGAGCCAAGTGAATTTTAATCAAGTCATCGAGTTTTTAAAGCAATTACAAGACAATATTTGTCAAGCGCTGGAGTCTGCTGATGGCAGTGGAAAATTTGTCGAAGATAATTGGACTCGTGCTGAAGGTGGCGGTGGCAGAACAAGAGTATTAACCAATGGCACGGTCATTGAGCAAGGTGGTGTTAATTTTTCAGAAGTATCAGGTGATAAACTCCCACCTTCGGCAACGGCTCATCGCCCTGAACTTGCTGGTAGAACTTGGCGGGCCTGTGGTGTGTCATTAGTGATCCACCCAAAAAATCCCTTTATTCCTACTTCTCATGCCAATGTTCGTTTTTTTATCGCCGAAAAACAAGGTGAGGATCCGGTTTGGTGGTTTGGTGGTGGCTTTGACTTAACACCTTTCTATCCCTTTATGGAAGATGTAATACATTGGCATCAAACCGCGAAAAATCTATGTTTACCTTTTGGCGAAAATATTTATGCCGAGCATAAAAAATGGTGTGATGAATATTTTTATTTAAAGCATCGTAATGAAACACGTGGTGTAGGAGGTTTATTCTTTGATGATTTAAATCAGTGGGATTTTGACGTTTGTTTAAATTACATCAAAGCCGTTGGCCAAGGTTTTGTTGATGCCTATGTGCCGATTATTAATAAGCGAAAAGATACTGAATATAATGACCAACATCGTCAATTTCAGTTATATCGTCGTGGCCGTTATGTTGAATTTAATTTGGTTTTTGATCGAGGAACCTTGTTTGGTTTGCAGTCAGGCGGACGCACGGAGTCTATATTAATGTCTATGCCACCTTTGGCAAGGTGGGAATATAATTTTCAAGCCGAGCAAGGTTCGGAAGAAGCGAAGTTAACCGATTATTTAGTGGCACAAGATTGGCTATCAGAATAACAAGTTCCTTTAACCGGACAAACTGTATTGCGCGTTGATTTTGCTCGATATAACGCGCTATCGGCAACGGCATACCAATCTTTTAATGTTTCTTCTTTATTCGTATATTCCGCGACACCACATGAAATAGTGACTTGATGATTTTCAATAAAAGAATATTTTTCTATTAATTCCTTTAATTTAATTGCCAATTGAATTGCTTGTTCCTGATTAATTGCATAGGGCAAGATAATAAATTCTTCACCACCGATACGAAAAAGGTAATCATTTACTCTTAGCTCTTGCTGTATCAAATGACAGACGGTTATTAACACGTCATCACCTTGGTTGTGACCAAACTTATCATTGATACTTTTGAAGTGGTCGATATCTAAAAGAATCATACTTGTAGCAACAGGGTTACGTTTATATTTACTAATTTGCAATTCTGCGACTTCAGTAAAAGCTCTTCTATTTAGGGTTTTGGTTAAGGGATCGGTTTTCGATAAGGTTTCTAATTGTTCATTTTGTTTACTGGTTTCATAACTAAAAGCTAAAGAGCAACTGGCGGTGATCATTAATGTAATTAGAAATGTAGCTAGCATTAAATTTGTTAATAATGGCGCTGCAAGTATCGCTATACCTATTAATGTTAGCAGGCTACTGATTGCGGCTATGCGTACGGTTAAGAAGTAAAAAAGTAAGGCGATGGTTGGATAGCACCAAAATAACTGACTTTCACCTTTCAAATATAGGGTGGATAAACTACCAAAAATCGCCAAGAGACAAAAAAGTATTTTAAGAGTACTTACGTGTTTTTGATGGTAAGCAAAATAACCGATTAAACACATAAGGATGAAAATGGCTAAATCTAACAGTGCCATATCCCATTCTGCTTGTATAAATCTATAAATCGTTAACGGCAGTATTCCGGCTGCCGAAAGTAAAGGCATCACACAAAGAATTCGTTGCTGTAGTGTACTTCTTGCTAACATTCTAATATTATCTTGCTTGGTTATTTCATCTAAATTTTAGTATAGCAGCTATGATGTAAATTAATTTTGATTGCATTATTTTTAGTTGTTATTAAATAGGTTAGGTTTTATTTTGTCATCTAAACAACAAACGCATCTCGGTCGTTTTATTCCCGCGATTAAACACAGTCTTTTGGGATTAAAAGCGGCATATCAATATGAAATAGCTTTTAGACAAGAAGTATTTTTGCTCATTATTTTATTGCCAAGCGCTTTTTATCTAGCCAATGACTTTATCGAGTTTTGTTTATTGATCTCTTCAGTTTTGGGTATTTTGATTGCCGAATTACTTAATTCTGGCATTGAAGCGGCAGTCGACAGAATTAGTCTTGAACATCACGAATTAAGTGGTCGTGCAAAAGACTTAGGCTCTGCAGCTGTTTTTGTTGCGATAATATATTTTGTTTTAGTATGGGGTTATAAAATTTTCACTTTGCTATAACGCTAGTCAATTCTTTCAAATTCATTCCATTGTTGTAAATTATGACACGCTTTTTGTTTATTTAAGCTATTGCGTTGCTAATATGTTGAATGTAGATGAGATTAGTCTCGAAGTTTGCGCTAGGTCAAATTTTTTAAAGTAAACACTCTATACAATCGTCTTAATTCTAAACCTTACTTTTATTATGGATATTAAGATGAGAAAAAATATTATTACTTTAGCCGTATTAACAACTCTTTCACTTTCAGCATTAGCAAGTGATTATAAAGCAGGTGATATCGTTGTTCGTGGTGGATTAACTATGGTTGACCCAAATAGTGATAAAGCGGGTGTTTATGTTGAAGCATTAGGAGGCAATACGCCTTTATCTATTGCTGTTGATGACAATACGCAACTTGGCTTAAATGTCGTTTACTTTTATGACCGCAACTGGGCGGTAGAAGTATTAGCAGCAACACCTTTCACCCATGATGTTACTATTTATGATCCTCAAGGGGTTTCTGAAGAAATATTTGGAACGAATGTTGATGGTGTAACTTTAGGTGAAGTGACTCATTTACCACCAACCGTTAGTGCTTTATATTATTTTGATAACGCTTCAAACTTTAAACCTTACATAGGTCTTGGTGTTAACTACACTATTTTTTTTGACGAAAAATTCAAAGATACACCTAAGTCACTAGGTTTTAATGATCTAGACTTAGATGGCTCTTTTGGTCTTTCTGCTCAAGTAGGTGCTGATTATCAACTTAACAACAAGTGGCAGGTTAATGCCTCTGTTCGATATATTGATATCAATACGGAAGCTAACTTTAAAATTGGCGATTCAATTAAAGGGTCTGCGGATATAGAAGTAGACCCTATGGTATTTTCAGTAATGCTGGGTTATAAATTTTAAGTTAAATTCTTATAACTCATAACTAAAAAGCAGGCTTTAGTATTCAGTTAATCCTGCTTTTTTGTGTTTTTATCCTTATCATTGTTATATTCTGCCATTATTCTTTTTTATTAAATAGCCGTCATGGATCAATATCGCGTTTTCGGAAACCCTATTAAGCAATCTCGTTCTCCCTTTATACATCAAAAATTCGCTGAGCAAACCCAAGAGCGTTTAAATTATCAAAGTGAATATGTTGAGATAGGTGAGTTTTCTCAAGCAGTAAAGCAACTAATCAATATTGGTGGTAAAGGCGCGAATGTTACTTCTCCTTTTAAAGAAGAGGCGATGGCGTTATGCGATAAATTAACCGAACGAGCAAAATTAGCTGGTGCTGTAAATACCTTGTCATTTATAAATGGCGAAATCTTGGGCGATACAACCGATGGTGATGGTTTGGTTAATGATTTATTAGCAAATAATGTAGCGTTAAAGAATAAGAAAATATTACTGTTAGGTGCCGGTGGGGCTGCAAAAGGGGTGATTCTGCCTTTATTAGAACAATCACCTACACAGCTCGTTGTTGCTAATCGGACTGTCTCGAAAGCCGAAGCAATTATTCAGCAATATCCCGCAAAGCCTATTTTCTGTTGTTCTTTCGAAAAAGTAACTAACTATGAGTTCGATGTTATTATTAATGCAACTTCGGCAGGCTTGAATGGGCAAGCACTTCCTATCTCTGAACAAGTAATACAATCTAATGTAACCTGTTATGACATGACTTACGGAATAGAATTAACGCCTTTCTTAGAAGTAGCAAAGTTACGAAATGCCGCAAAACTAATAGATGGTTTAGGCATGTTAGTGGGTCAAGCTGCAGTGAGTTTCGCCATATGGCGAAATATTCAACCGGATACACAACCCGTTTTAACTTCATTGAGAGAGGAAATGTCGAAATGAATCAAGCAATACTCTTTAATGATGACCTAACGTTTGACAAAACTCATAATGCTTGGTGCTTTACTGGCATCATGTCAGGACAACGTATTACATTATATTTTCATTCTTTTTCTTTAGGACGCTTAGATAATATAGATGCTTGTACTAAATTTGATTTAGAAGAAGTAGCTGAACTCTGGCTCGAAAAAAATGAACCAGAGGGGGATGAGATTCATATACAAATGAAAGCTTAACTTTCGACTTCTTCTAAGTATTCATTTTTCAAATGAACATAGTTATCCGCAGATTGTTTTAAAAATGCCAGTTCTTTATCTTTAAGTAATCGGGCTTCTTTCATTGGGTTGCCGACATAAAGATAACCACTGCGTAGTACTTTATTTGGAGGAACAACGGTTCCAGCACCAATAAAAACATCATCCTCAACGACAGTACCATCCATAATGATAGCCCCCATACCGACTAAAATTCTATTTCCTAATATACAACCATGTAGCATGCACTGATGACCAACAGTAACATCATCGCCAATAATTAACGGAAACCCATCCGGTTGATGACTAGATTTGCGAGTTACATGTAAAATAGTACCGTCTTGTATATTGGTTCTATCACCGATACGTATTTTATTAACATCACCTCTTCCTGCAACCAATGGCCAAACACTTACCTCTGCGCCAACAACAATATCGCCAATTAACACGGCACTCTCATCAACATAAGAATTATGACCAATAGTTGGTGTAATTCCTTTATAAGATCTTAAGTTATTATTTTTCATAAACGAGCTCTTTCTATACGTTTTAACTAAATCATGAATAAAAGAGTACGCTTTATCGTTAAATAACGCGAATCGAATTATTAGAAAGTAAATAGGTACGATATAAGAATTTGTATTCTCTTGGCTAATTAACTATCAATAATTGATGAATAAACATCAATTAATACGGGGTTTGTACGAAAACCAAGCAAACAAAAAATTAATTGAAAATAGTTGTTGACCTGAGCGCAGAAATCCCTAAAATGCGCTCCACTTCTTCAGGGAGACCTGAGAAGCGAGTTTTAACTGGTTTGGTTATCACGTTTGATAGCA
>NZ_JAVRIF010000005.1:0-306877 GCF_031846185.1 Thalassotalea castellviae | reverse complement strand
TTTAAAAGACTCTATAGATTTAAAGAAAGTGTCGCTGTCGCTATTTTCTTATAGTCTTCTTTCTCTGCTATCGTTAAAATGCCTGAATGAGAAAATCCAATTACATCACCCGTGAGGGCTGGGACCGTTTAGACAAAGAACTAAAATATCTTTGGAAGGAAGAGCGTCCACGTATTACTCGTTCTGTTTCAGAAGCAGCAGCTCAAGGTGACAGAAGTGAAAACGCTGAATATATTTACGGCAAAAAACGATTAAGAGAAATTGATCGCCGCGTTCGTTTTTTAGTGAAACGCACCGAAGAACTAACCATTGTTTACTACGATGCGAAACAAGAAGGTAAAGTCTTTTTCGGCGCTTGGGTTACCTTGTTAAACGAGGATGATCAAGAAGTCACTTATCGCGTTGTTGGCCCGGATGAGTGGAATGCTAAAACTGGAGAAATCAGTATTGATTCTCCAATGGCGCGCGCCTTAATTGGGAAAGCAGTCGATGATGAAGTAGTTGTGAAAACTCCAGAAGGTGAACGTGTTTTTGATGTGGTAAAAATATGGTATAAATAATAGTTTATAATCAATCATTTAAGGAATAATTATGTCATTGAAATCGCTGGTGTTAATGTTATTTATCGCGAGTTGTTTTCCTGCTTTTGCAGAGCAAGAAAATCCCCAATATGACGCGAAGTTAGCGGCAAAATATGGGGGGGATGAATATGGCATGAAAAGTTATGTATTAGTGATGTTAAAAAGCGGAACTAATACCACTGAAACTCAAGATAAAATCACCGAATTGTTTCGTGCACATTTGGCAAATATTAGAAAACTCGTCGATCAGAAAAAATTGATTGTTGCTGGTCCTTTTGAGCAAAACGACAAATCTTATCGCGGCCTCTTTATTTTAGACGTTGCCAATATCGAAGAAGCTGAAGCGTTAATGCAAACAGATCCCGCGATTAACGCTAAGTTGTTAGCCGCAGAATTATACCCTTGGTATGGCTCTGCAGCGTTAGCTGCATACCTTGAAGACTCAGATAAAATTTGGCAAAAACGCCCTTAATTTTTGGAAATGAGTCATAATCTTTAACAGAAAACAATATAATTTTACTTCATTGATAAGGATATTTATGAAAGCTATCACAATATTTATTATATTTATTTTTCTTTCTTTTCAGAGCGTTGCAAATCAAGAATTGTTACCGAGAGAGTTTTTATTAAAGGGTATAGAAGAACACTATGTCAACGAGCTTATCTATCTTAATGAAACGGTTATTTTAGATGACATTGTCTTTTGCTCTTTTATTTTCAAGCCATTTAAATCATGTCGCTCTGTTAATGCTAAGTTTTTTTTACTCATTCCTATCGATGGAACCAAACCAAAAAATCAAACATATGGTGTTGAATATATAGACGGAGAAATGGTGGAAAGGAAAATGTCGATTTATGAGCAATTATTTATCGATAAAGTGCTAAATTATTTTAATAAAATAGGTGATGAATACAAAAAGAACTCACCGTTGTTTCAGAAAATTCAACAAGAAATAGACAGAGAAAAAGCGAGTAAAGCCACTTTAAAAGAAAAGACAACACATCACTAGTTCAGAGATTTCCGGCTTAATATCGATTAAAGCCGGAAACCTCAGATAATTATTTAATCATTCTCACACCAACAGGTGTTTGGCAAATATCTAATACGGGTGGCGGCTTTTTATAGAAAAACGCGCTTTCACGTTTTCTTCTATCAGATAATTTTTTCGCGTAGCTTGGGTGTTCGGTATTTTTAATTTCGAGGCGAATTTGTTGCTCTTTTGGTAAGTCACTCATTAATTGCACTTTTACCATCGGAGTGAAGTCTTTTGGATTGACAGGTGTATCTCCTTCAATAACCGAAGTACGTGTAATTGCTTGAACATGATCCATGCCATAAACCACTCGACCAAATACGGTCATTATACGGTCTAAGTATCTTGGTGCTTGTCCATTGGTGATATAAAAGTGGCTCGTTGCGGTGTTAGGAGCATTTGTACGAGCCATCGCAATTACGCCTGGGCAATGTAACATCCATGCTTTATTTTCTTTATCACTTTTTCCCAACGCAAAACCCTCTTTAAAGCCGGTTTGTTCGGCAAATAAATCGTTTTGCTGAACAAGAGTAAATGTCCAGTTTTTATCGATAGAAAAATCAGCTTCTATCTTTAACTCTGATATGGCTTTGTCTTTTATACTGCCGTCTTCAGGCCCTCCTTGAGCAACAAAACCGTCGATAACACGATAAAATTTATTACCATCATAATGGCCTTTTTGCGCAAGGGTTTTAAAGCGCTTTACATGATTTGGCGAAAACTGTGGCGCTAGTTCAATAACGACCTTGCCATGAGGAAGTGTTAATAAAATAGCATTTTCTGGGTCTAATGTACGCCATTCCTTGTCAGAGGCAACTGCATTAAAAACCGTTAATAAGCTAATAATTACTACGGTGAATTTTTTCATCATATCCATGTACTCTTTTTGTTGTTATTGATTTTACTATACAGGATTCTCTTGGTGTTAAACCATGATATTGTTAATATATTACGATAAAAACTGTGTGAAATTGGAGTGTTTTGTGAACAAAAGCGTTGTTACTAATTTACTTGCTTTAGCCTGTATTATTGTTGGGCATGTCTTTAGTCATCATTTGATCTTTACCATAGGTGTTTTCGCATTATCAGGCGCGATCACTAACTGGATAGCAATTCACATGCTTTTTGAAAAGGTGCCATTTTTATATGGCTCTGGAGTTATTCCCGCTCGCTTTGAAGAATTTAAACAAGGTATCCGTCATTTAATGATGGAGCAGTTTTTTACTGAGGAAAACATTGATCGTTTTCTTTCAGGTGAAAGTGGTGGCACTGGCAATGCCGCAGGTATAGATTTAGCGCCCATTATTGAACAAGTTGACTTAAGTCCCGCGTTTGATGATTTAGTGCAAGTTATTGAAAATTCATCGTTTGGCGGTATGCTGGCAATGGTTGGTGGCAGCGAAGCGCTTCAGCCATTACGGGAACCTTTTATCGAAAAAATGAAAGGTAGTGTGATCACTATCTCTCAAAGTGATGAGTTTAACTTAATCATGCGCAAAGAGCTTGAACAGCCGAATGTGATGGCGGAAATGCGTGAAAAAGTGAGTGATATTATTGAAAAACGATTAAATGAATTAACGCCGCAATTAGTCAAAGAAATTATCCAAGAGATGATCCGTAAACATTTGGGCTGGTTAGTGGTGTGGGGGGGAGTATTTGGTGGATTAATTGGCTTTATTGCCGCAATCACTAATAATTTCTAAGAATAATCACAGTGCAAAAAAGTCATGGCATAGGCTATTGTGCAGGCTTTATTAACATGCCAATATGACGGTTCATCATGATGATTATTCATAAATAAAAAGTTTAAAATGATTAAATTTTCTTTCATTATTACCATGTTTTTTGTTGTGTTAAAAAGTCATGCGGTGACTTTTACAATTTACGATGAAAAACAACAACCTTTGCCCAACACTGTGGTTTGGCTTACTTCGAAAGACAATATTCAACCAGTGAAACCCATAGAAACGCCTTTCATTATGATGCAGAAAGAAAGGCAATTCATTCCTCATATATTAGTGGTTCCTCAGCACGCTAAAGTTGAATTTCCAAATGCAGATTCGATTATGCATCACGTATATTCGTTTTCTAAAAGTAAAACTTTTGAATTAAAGCTTTATCATGGGCAGCCTCAATCACCAGTCGTTTTTGAGCAAACAGGGGTCGTTGAGCTTGGCTGTAATATACATGACTGGATGTTAAGTTTTATCGTGGTTGTTGATAGTCCATTTTATGCCATTACCGATGCGCAAGGACAAGTGTCTTTAAATGTTGAACATGGCGAATATACATTGAACTTGTGGCATGAAGGTTTTACCGACTTTAGCCAAGTAGAAAAAGAGACTATTCAGCTTTCTGCGGATCAGTTTAGCTATCAGCTCAAACAAGCAGTAAAAGCTATTATTCCCATTGAAATAGATGAGTTTGATGATTATGAGTAATTGTTTACGTTTTTTAATCATTTGTATTTTTGTTGGCAGTTTTACCGTACATGCCCAAGTAAATGGCTTAATACAAGCAAGCGCTATTCATGGTGATAACCAGTTAAGCTGGCAGCAAGGTGGTGTTGGTCTTTATCGTTTTGATAGTGAACACGACGGCATTGTTTTATCACAAGGATTAATCGAATTCAGACAAGATTTGAGTACGGCTTGGTCTGCTCATGGCGTGCTAAATGCTTATCAAGATCCTGAGTCAACGCTCGGCTTTAGCCAAGCTTACGTTAAATATCAGCCTTTAAGCCAAAGTAAATATAAGTGGCATGTTCGCGTGGGCGGGTTTTATCCTTTGCTCTCTTTAGAGAACCCTGACATTGGTTGGATTTCGCCTTATAACTATACCAATTCAGCCATTAATAGTTGGGTAGGGGAAGAGTTAAGAACCTTTGGTCTTGAAGCAACGTTTAAACTGCCAGGGCGGAGTTATAGAAGCGCGCATAGTTTTACTTTTGTTGGTGCAACCTTCAAAGGCAATGATCCAGCAGGCACTTTGCTTTCTTGGCGAGGTTGGGCAATGCACGATCGCCAAACCCTGTTTAATGAATCGATAAAATTTGCCCCGATAGCCTCTTTAAGTACACCACAATTACGATTTCAAGCGAATCAAGTACTACCATTTACTGAGATAGATGGTCGGTTTGGTTATTATGCTGGAATACACTGGGATTATTTAAAAAAATCACAGTTTCGTTTTTATTATTATGACAACAATGGCGATCCGGCTGTTGTTAATCGAAGTACCGGGCAATACGCATGGGATACCAGTTTTTCAAGTGCTGCATGGCTTTATAAGTTTAACGGGCAAACTCGAATTATCGCTCAGCTAATGTCGGGTAAGACTGCAATGGGCAGGAGCCGAGGCATTGATAATCGTTTCTATAGCCACTTTATTATGCTCAGTCATAAAATGGACAAACATCGTTTCTCACTTAGGTATGATTATTTTGAGGTCACTGATGTTGATGATTGGCTACTTGACCCCAATGCCAGCCAAGGAGAAGGGATAACTGCAACGTGGCGTTATCAATTAACATCAAATTGGCAATTAGGTATCGAAGGTGCGGCGATGAATAGTCAAGCTGATAATCGTGCGGGAATGGGCATAAAGACAAATTTATCTCAGCAACAAATGATGTTAAATGCGCAGTTTCGCTTCTAGTGGGATGACAGCCATATAACTGTACATACTATGTAACCTATCCACTACACTTCCATCATAGATAACCACAGAGTTTCATTAAAATGACCTTTAATTTTGTCCCTATTAGGGCTATGCTTGCGCTTTAATCTCAGGGGTTTGTAAAAGCAAATATTGCGAAGGCGTAACGTTTGTTAAATCCCGATCATTGTATAAGGTAAACGGAGTCATGTTTGGTCGCTTAAAGGCATTGCCAGCCGATCCTATTTTAGGATTATTAGCAAAATATCGTGAAGATGCTAACCCTCAGAAAATTGATTTAGGTGTGGGGGTTTATAAAGATGAAGCAGGTCATACCGCAATTTTAGATTGTGTAAAAAAAGCTGAAAAATATCGTAACGATAATGAAGATACCAAAGTGTATATTGGCCCTACCGGATCACCTGTATTTAATGATGAAATGAGCAAATTGATTTTTGGTCATCACAAAGTATTACTCGAAAACCGCGCTCGCACGGTTTCTACTCCAGGTGGCACTGGCGCATTACGTGTTGCCGCTGAATTTATTAAATCGTGTAAAGCAGGCGCGACTATTTGGGTGAGTAATCCAACCTGGGCAAACCATACCGGTTTGTTTGAAGCGGCAGGTTTAACCGTCAAAACTTATCCTTATTATGATTACGAAAATAAGACGCTTGATTTTGATGGCATGTTAGCAACACTTAAAGAAGTAAGTGCTGACGATGCTGTGTTATTACATGCTTGTTGTCATAACCCCAGTGGTATGGACTTAAATAACGAACAATGGCAACAAGTGGCTGAGGTGGCGAAATCAGTTGGCTTTTTACCTGTGGTCGACATGGCTTATCAAGGATTTGGCGAAGGCTTAGACGAAGACGCTTACGGCTTACGTTTAATGGCCGACAGCGTTGAAGAAATGATTGTGTGTAGTTCTTGTTCAAAGAACTTTGGTTTATATCGAGAGCGTATTGGCGCGATCACCATTATTGGTCAATCATCGGCAGCGGTTGATGTGGCCAACTCAGTTTTACTGTATGTTATTCGTGTTATTTATTCGATGCCGCCAGCGCATGGTGCTGCGTTAGTTGAAACCATTTTGCATTCTGATGAATTACGCCAACAGTGGTTTGTAGAATTAAAAGAAATGCGTGATCGCATTAATGGTAATCGTCAATTATTGGTTGATAAACTGATTGAAAAAGGTGTTACACGAGATTTCAGTTTTATTACTCGTCAAATGGGGATGTTCTCATTCTTAGGGATAACCCCTGAGCAAGTGCAACAACTTCAAGATGAATACAGTATTTACATGGTAGGTTCTAGTCGTATGAGTATCGCTGGTATTGCTAACTCAAACGTTGACTATTTAGCTGAATCGATTGCTAAAGTGCTGTAATTTATTTGTCGTTATAAAGACACAAAACGGATAACGAGTGATCGTTATCCGTTTTTTATTTGCTGATATTCGATGTTTCAACAAGATTAATTGGGTTTAATATTCGAGCGCATCAAAACCACAAATAATCCAGCCATTAACATTAAAATGGTTGAAGGCTCTGGAACTTCGACTGAAGGCTCTTTAGTACGAACCACTTGTACATTAGCTTGTAAATGTTTATTGGTATAAAAGCGAACATCATCAAGCGTTGCGCCATCACCCATAATGTAAGAGGTGTTATTGCCTAAAAACGTTCCACTAATATTTGCGCCACCAAAATTAAACTCATTTTGAGCAAAATTATTGCTGAAATTAAAAAGCACGTTTGCGCTAGATATTCCGCCGGTTAATAAAATACCTGCCAAAGATCCCACTTTAATATTACCGGCAACATTGATGATAACTTGATCATCAGCATTCCCTGAGATGGTGAGAAATTCCCCTGTCGCTAAATGAATTTCATTAACAGAGTAAACATTTTGAGCACTCGCATCTAAGGTAAAAGTACCAGTGATATCGCTGATGCTCTCGCCTGTTAAGGCGGTTGCAAAAGCATTGGCTTGCGCAATGACAGACTCCAGTTGATTGATTTCATCGCAGGTGCCAGAAAAACCATCCACGGTTGTATTGGGTCCCATGCCACTTGCTTGGTAACAAGCATCGCCATGAATTTTTACGCTGGGCGCTGTCGACAAATAATATTGTGAGGCAACACTGCCAAAAATTTCAGCTTCGCTACCTAAAATTAAGCTCGAGCTAGCACCGCCAACGGCAAAGGTATATTTATCTACGGTACTTAGATCTACACCTAAATCAATTAATCCTGCTTTTGCTGTAGTGGTAAATACACTACTAATAAATACCAAAACGACTAAGACATTATTTTTTAAACTAAGCACGGTATGACCCTTTCTATACAACTAAAATAAAAATGACAGCGCTATCATAGCAAAACTTTGTATATAAAAGATATTATAAAGAGTTTTTACTCTATATTAATTTTGGTTACTTGTAGTGAATTGTTGACGAAAAATACAGCAATTCTTTCATACTTAAGGCTGTAGTTGGCATCTTGATAAAGATTCAGCCTCGCTTAAACGTAGGAAAAAAGCGTGATTTTCGGTATAGTGCCGAAAATATTGTCAAAATTTGGAGGGTAGCGTGGCTACTTCAGGTAATTTATTTATCCTTTCAGCGCCCAGTGGCGCAGGAAAGTCGAGCTTGATCTCTGCGTTGTTAAAACAAGCAAGTTCACGTGAAATGCAAGTGTCAGTATCTCACACCACGCGCCAACCAAGGCCGGGAGAAGTTGATGGTCAGCATTATCACTTTGTAAGTGTTGAAAAATTTAAGCAACAAATCGACAACCATGATTTTTATGAGTATGCCGAAGTTTTTGGTAATTACTATGGTACTTCTGAAGTGGCCATTGATAACCAATTAGCAAAAGGGATTGACGTTTTTCTTGATATTGATTGGCAAGGCGCTCAACAAGTGCGAATGAAAAAACCAGATGTCACCACTATTTTTATAAGTCCACCTTCTAGGCAAGCACTTGAAGAACGACTTCGCTCTCGCGGACAAGACAGTGAAGAAGTGATCGCAAGCAGAATGGCACAAGCTAAAGCCGAGTGTTCACATTATCAAGAGTTTGATTACATCATTGTTAACGACGATTTTGAACAAGCGCTGGCTGATTTAACGACTATTGTGAACAATCAACGCTTAAAACGTAGCCAACAAATAGAAAATCATCAACTTTTATTCAAAGATCTATTGGCTAACGATTAAGCACATAGTAAACTACGCAACTATTTTATAAATTTTAAACGTTGGAGTGACCAAATGGCTCGCGTAACTGTTGAAGATGCCGTAGATAAAATCGGTAATCGTTTTGACTTGGTGTTAATTGCATCTCGTCGTGCTCGTCAAATTGCTACGGGTGGAAAAGATCCTTTGGTTGAAGAAGAAAATGACAAACCTACTGTTATTGCTTTGCGTGAAATCGAAGAAGGTTTAATCACAACTGAAGTGATGAATGAAACTGATCGTCATGAGCAAGTACAACAAGAATCTGCAGAGCTCGCAGCTGTTGCGGCTATTGTTGGTGGTCAAGAGCAACAACAATAACGTTAATGGCGGATTCGCCTTTAGCTTTATCGAACAATAGCGCGTAATTATGACTTCATGATTGCGCGTTTTTTATTGCAAAAATAATGTTTCACAGAGATGCCTTTGGTGCTTGGTATTCCTGTTAATTCATCGTATTCTTAATATCAATACGTTTCACATCGCTCAGCTATCTTACAGGAAAATGTGTGTACCTTTTTGAACCACTAAAAGAACTCGTTTCTAGCTATTTATCAAAAGTACAAATAGATCTACTTAAGCAAGCCTATATTGTCGCTCGAGATGCACATGAAGGGCAGATGCGTTCTAGTGGTGAGCCATATATTACGCATCCTGTTGCTGTTGCTTATAATTTAGCGAAAATGCACCTTGACCATGAAACGTTAATGGCGGCGCTATTACACGATGTCATTGAAGATACTGAAACCACCAAAGATGAATTAGCAGAATTATTTGGTCACACAGTTGCAGAGCTTGTTGAAGGTGTAAGTAAGCTAGATAAATTAAAGTTTGATAACAAAGAAGAAATGCAGGCGGAAAACTTCCGTAAAATGGTACTTGCTATGGTGCAAGATATCCGCGTTATTCTGATCAAGCTTGCTGATCGTACCCATAATATGCGTACGCTTGAATCGTTAAGACCCGATAAACGACGTCGAATCGCTCGTGAAACACTTGATATTTATGCCCCTATCGCTAATCGTTTGGGTATTCATGATATTAAAAATGAGTTAGAAGTTTTAGGCTTTGAAGCCTTGTATCCCATGCGTTCTCGCGCGTTAAAATCAGCAGTCAAACAAGCGCGCGGTAATCGAAAAGAAATTGTTCAAAACATTCAAGAAGAAATAGCCGCTCGGCTTGAAGAAAGTGGTATTAGTGCCAAAGTGGTGGGACGTGAAAAGCACCTTTTTTCTATCTACCGAAAAATGCTCAATAAAGAATTAATGTTTAATGAAGTGATGGACATTTATGCCTTTAGAGTTGTGGTTGATAATAAAATAGATGATTGTTATCGCGCATTAGGGGCCGTTCATAATTTATTTAAGCCCATTGAAGGGCGTTTTAAAGACTATATTGCCATACCAAAAACCAATGGTTATCAATCGCTTCATACCTCATTAATTGGGCCTCATGGTATTCCTGTTGAAATACAAATTCGTACCAATGATATGGACCAAATGGCCGACAAAGGTGTTGCCGCTCATTGGTTATATAAACAAGATGGTGATGAAAGTGGCACTACGGCTCAAATGAAAGCAAGCCGTTGGATGCAAAGCTTATTGGAATTACAACAAAGTGCTGGTAGTTCATTTGAATTTATCGAAAATGTAAAATCGGATTTATTCCCTGAAGAAATTTATGTTTTTACACCTGACGGCAGAATCATTGAATTGCCGATGGGAGCAACTGCGGTCGATTTCGCTTATGCGGTGCATACCGATGTTGGTAATTCATGTGTGGGCGTTAAAGTTGACCGTAAACCACATCCTCTCAGTCAACCGTTAGACTCAGGCCAAACGATTGAGGTTATCACCTCTTCTGCAGCAAGACCTAATGCAACTTGGTTAAACTTTGTTGTAACGGCGAAAGCTCGATTACAAATTCGTACTTATTTACGTTCCCAAGAGCAAACTGAATCGTATGCACTCGGTCGTCGATTGCTTAATCACGCATTAGGAAAAATTGAGATTGAAGATATTGATCAAGCGAAAATTGATCAAGTTGTGAAGGAAACTGACAATAAAAATTTAGATGAATTGCTGATCAATATTGGCCTAGGGAATGCGCTAAGTATTGGTATTGCTCGCCGTTTAACGGATGAGTTTACCGAAGACAGTGAAATAGCGCCTTCACCGACCAAAGCGAAAATGCCGATTAAAGGCACGGAAGGTATGTTGGTTAGCTATGGTAAATGTTGTCGTCCTATTCCTGGCGATGGCATTCTTGCCTATTTAAGTCCGGGTAAAGGCTTAATTGTGCATCAGCAAAGCTGTAAAAATATTAAAGGCACAAAGGAATCTCAATTATTCCCGGTAAGATGGGACACCGATATCGATAGAGATTTTATTGCTAAATTGCGGGTTGAAATTGTCAACCATCAAGGTGCGCTAGCGGCATTAACCAATGTTGTGGCACGTGGTGGCTCTAATGTTCACACCCTTAATTCGGGTGAAAAAGAATCAGGTTTATATGTCATTGATATGGAAATTACCTGCCGAAACCGAGTTCACTTAGCCGATATCATTCGAAAAATCAAAGTAATGGTTGATGTACAACGTGTTGTACGTAACAAGTAAAAAGAATTTAGGAAAATTATGAAAACGATTATTAATACCGAGAACGCGCCGAGCGCAATTGGCACATACAGCCAAGCGGTTAAAGTCAACAATACTGTATATCTTTCAGGTCAAATTCCATTAGTGCCAGAAACCATGGAAGTGGTTTCAGATGACTTTGCTGCTCAAGCACATCAAGTGTTTAAAAACTTATCTGCGGTATGTGACGCTGCTGGTGGCACATTAAATGACATGGTAAAAGTGAATATCTTTTTAATGGATTTAAGTCAGTTTGCCACAGTGAATGACGTAATGAGTCAATACTTTCAACAGCCTTATCCTGCAAGAGCGGCGGTACAAGTTTCAAGGTTGCCGAAAGATGTTGCGATTGAAATTGACGGTGTTATGGAATTACCTAACGTAGGTTAATAACACTTTTTTGGGGCTTGTATTCGGTTTTAAGCGATTCCCTTAATGTTTAAATGTGAAGTGTAATGACTCCAGAAAGATTAAAAAGAATTAATGCGATGTTAGATCATCGCCAACCTGACCTAACCGTTTGTATGGAAGGCGTTCATAAAACGCATAACCTTGCAGCGGTAGTGAGAACCGCTGATGCTATTGGTATCAGTGATGTTCATGCCGTGTGGAAAAATGAGCGTATGCGCGTGTCTGGCGGCAGTGCTGCCGGTAGTCAAAATTGGGTGGATGTCCATAATTACACGTCAACTGAAGATGCTATTGCAGAATTAAAGCGTCAAAAGATGCAAGTGTTAGTGACGAACCTTTCTGATACTTCTGTCGATTTTCGAGAAATAGATTACACCAAACCTACCGCAATAGTTTTGGGGCAAGAAAAGTTTGGTGCTTCCCCTGCTGCGCTGGAACTGGCTGATCAAGATATTATCATTCCTATGGTTGGCATGGTGCAATCATTAAACGTGTCTGTTGCCAACTCGGTTGTTTTGTATGAAGCTCAGCGGCAACGTAAAGCGGCTGGTATGTATGACAAGGCAAGTATTTCATATCAGCGTCGTCAACGATTTTTATTTGAAGGTGGCCACCCTATTTTTGCCAGTGCTTGTAAACGAAAAGGGTTACCTTACCCTGAAATTGATGATGACGGGCAAATTGTTGCTTCCGATGATTGGTGGCAACAAATGCAGATGACGCAAGATGCGTGGCAAGAGCTTGATAGTGAATAACAGTTAGGTGTGAACGTGCCAGAAACTCAAAAAGGAATTGGAAATCTTGCGCGTATTGCCATTTCAACACTGAAAGGTGTTGGCCCAAGCATGGCAGAAAAGCTCGAAAAAATAGGTTTGCACTCGTTACAAGACTTATTATTTCACCTGCCTAATCGTTATGAAGATCGGACTCGAGTAACAACCATTCGAGATTGCTTACCCGGCATATTCACCAATATTATTGGTGAAATCACTCAAAACCAAATTGTGCAAGGCCGTCGCCGTATGATGGTAGTGACTGTCAACGATGGCACAGGCTCTGTTAATTTACGTTTTTTTCATTTTTCCGCTGCCCAAAAAAATAATCTATCGGTAGGTTTAAACATTCGCTGCTATGGCGAAATTCAACGTGGCGGCAGAGGGTTTGAAATCATTCATCCTGAATATAAACCGCTCGATCAAGACAAACCATTAACGCCAGTCGAAGAAACCTTAACGCCTGTGTATCCAACCACTGATGGCTTAAGGCAAATATCGCTACGTAATTTAACCGAACAAGCATTAATACGTCTTAAACGTGGACAAGTAGAAGAGCTTTTACCTGCAAATTTTAATCACGAAAGTTATTCACTCGCACAAGCCTTAGCTTTTATTCATCGACCAACCCCCGATACATCCGTTTTACAATTAGAAGCCGGAAAGCATCCAGCGCAACTGCGTTTAATTAAAGAAGAGTTACTTGCCCATAATCTAAGTATGCTAAAACTGCGTGAATCAAGTGATGTTCATCAAGCGGTTAGCTTACAAGTAGATGAAAAGGTTGAGTCAGCATTTTTAACGTCTTTACCTTTTTCGCCTACCAATGCCCAAGCGCGAGTAGTAAAAGAAATTCGTCAAGACCTAGCCAAAGATCAGCCTATGATGCGTCTAGTGCAAGGTGATGTCGGTTCAGGAAAAACATTGGTTGCAGCACTGGCGGCAATAACAGCGATAAGCGAAGGTTTTCAAGTTGCCTTAATGGCACCAACCGAAATTTTGGCAGAACAACATGCGATTAGCTTTGCTAAATGGTTTGAACCGCTCAATATTACCGTTGGTTGGTTAGCCGGAAAAACCAAAGCGAAAGCGCGAAATCACGCATTGGAACATATCGAAAATGGCAATATGCAAATGGTGGTTGGCACACATGCCTTATTTCAAGAGCAAGTGATTTTTGATAAATTAGCGCTCATTATCATCGATGAGCAGCATCGATTTGGTGTTCATCAACGTTTATCGTTACGAGAAAAAGGCGCATTTCAAGGTAATTATCCACATCAATTAATAATGACGGCAACGCCTATTCCTCGCACGTTAGCGATGACCGCTTATGCAGATTTAGATACTTCTGTTATTGATGAATTACCGCCGGGAAGAACACCAATTACTACTGTTGCGTTACCTGATTCTAGGCGTGACGATGTTGTCGAACGTATTCGTCAATCTTGTATCAATGAAAATCGTCAAGCTTATTGGGTTTGCACTTTAATTGAAGAATCTGAAGTGTTGCAATGCCAAGCCGCAGAAGATACCGCGGTTTATTTACAAGCCAATTTGCCTGAATTAAAAATTGGATTAGTACACGGTCGAATGAAAGGCGCAGAAAAACAAGCGGTGATGGAATCCTTTAAAGCGGGCGAGTTGCATTTATTAGTGGCGACTACTGTCATTGAAGTGGGCGTTGATGTGCCTAATTCGAGCTTAATGGTCATTGAAAATCCTGAGCGATTGGGATTAGCGCAATTACATCAATTACGTGGTCGAGTTGGTCGAGGATCGGTCGCCTCTCATTGCGTATTGATGTATAAAAGCCCTTTATCGAAAACAGCAACAAAGCGTTTAGCGGTGTTAAGAGAAAGCAATGATGGTTTTGTGATTGCGCAAAAAGATCTTGAAATTAGAGGCCCTGGTGAATTGCTCGGTACTAAACAAACAGGTTTAGCTGATTTGAAAATTGCTGATTTATTGCGAGACGCTGACCTGATCCCAGAAATTCAGCAACAGGCTTATCTAATATGGAAACAACATCCAGATAATGCGGTTGCCTTGATCGATCGCTGGTTAGGTAGCCGAGAACATTTTAGTAATGCCTAAGGGTGTGTTCTTTTTTATCGACACTATTTCAAGCCATGTTTTCTACAATCCATGTTTTTGCAATCAATGTTTACTTTGATAAAGCCTTAAAATTTTTCTAAAAGTAAATATCATCAAAAAATACACGAGATATTGACTCGTTATAAAAATGATAAGTTTAGGCCAGAAAGCCGTTTCTTCACTAAAGAACTGCAAGCCAAACATTGCTGGCCAAGCTAATATCTCATAGCCCGGCAGCGAAATTGGCGCCATGGTGTAGTTATAAATAAACGCGATTAAACCTATAACTACGCCAGAAAAAGCCCATTTTAAAGCACACTTGCGATCTTCATTAATCGGCTTTTTCATGAAGTTCACGTTAAATACTAGTCCCTTACTTGACCATCACCAATGACGACAAATTTTTCAGTCGTTAAAGATGATAAACCCATTGGTCCATACGCATGTAATTTACTGGTTGAAATACCAATTTCAGAACCTAATCCTAATTGCCCGCCATCTGAAAAGCGCGAAGAAGCATTTATCATCACCACAGAAGAGTTAATTGCACGAACAAATTGCTGTGTGCGACTGGTATCTTGGCTAACAATTACTTCGGTATGATCCGAAGAATACTCATTAATGTGATCAAGACCATCGTTAAAACTGTCCACGATTTTAACGGCTATTTCTTGCGCTAAATATTCGGCATGATAATCGTCAGTTGTCGCTAATGTGGCATCTTTAAAGTATGGAAGACTCTTTTCACAGGCATGAATTTTTACTTGGGCTGAATCAGCAAGTGCTTTTGCTGCTAATGGTAAAAACTCTTCAACTATTTCTTGATGAATCAATAACGTTTCTATTGAATTACAGGCACTTGGACGCTGTGTTTTACCATTGACTAAAATGTTAACCGCTTTGGTTAAGTCGGCATATTTATCAATATACAAATGACACACGCCTTTAAAATGTTGGATCACTGGAATTTGACTGTTTTCGGTGACATAGCGAATTAATCCTTCACCGCCGCGAGGAATCACTAAATCAATACTGTCACGTTGTTTTAATAACTCATTAATAATTTCACGACTTGTGTCAGGTATAACCGAGACAATATTTTTGTCGATGCCTTGGTTTTCTAAAACCTGATGCAAACAGTTTGCCAGCGCAACGTTACTATAAATAGCTTCAGATCCACCGCGTAAAATAACAGCATTTCCTGATTTAATACAAAGCGCTGCCGCTTCTGCCGTTACATTAGGGCGCGATTCATAAATCATCGCAATCACGCCTAACGGTATGCGCATTTTGCCCACTTGCATGCCATTGGGGCGCAACGCTAAGTTGGCAATATTGCCAACAGGATCTGCTAACGTAACAATTTCACGAATGGCATCAGCAATATCAACGATACGCTGTTTGGTTAAAAGTAAGCGGTCGAGCATGGCATCACTTAAACCTTTGTCTTTACCGGCCTGAATATCTTTGGCATTTTCAGTAATGATTACGTCACTAGCGTCTTCTATCGCTTGCGCCATTGTTGTCAGTAAATGATTTTTTTGTGATGTGGTTAGTTGAGCTACAATACGTGAGGCTTTTCTAACGAGTTTGGCATTTTCAGCCATATTAAATTGTGTCATGAATTTTCTCTTTACTTAGCCATTTTGATGTAAAAGTCTAAGGGTTAAATGTTAATTATATTGAATAAAAAGTAGCTATCGCGAACCCAATTATAAAATCACCATATCATCTCGATGAATCACGACTTTGCTTGGACAACAGCCTAAAATGTTGGTGATTTGATTGCTTTTACAACCCTTTATACGTAATAAATCTCTATGACTATATTGGCTAATCCCTTTCGCAATAATTGCAGCTGTTTTATTGTCGATGATATTAATTGATTCACCGGCGGCAAAATTACCACTGACTTCATCAATGCCTGAAGGTAGTAATGAAGCACCTTTATTGATCACCGCATTTGCCGCGCCATTATCTAAACTAACACTGCCATGACTTTTTAAAGTGTGCTTGAGCCAATGTTTTCGTGCTTTGGTTGCTGTTTGATTGGCTTTAAAGCGAGTGCCAGGGTTTTCGCCTTTTAATAAGGCGTCGAATATTTCGCTATTTCGACCATTTAAAATGTAGGTTTCGATACCGTTTTCTACTGCTTTTTCAGCCGCTTGAATTTTGGTTTTCATGCCACCCGTTGCGATAGGATTATTGGTGGTGCCTGCCATGGCATAAATTTCATCAGTGATTTCACTAATTTCTGGTATCAGTACCGCATCTGGATTATCGCGTGGGTCTTGATCGTAAACACCATCAATGTCACTGAGAATAAACAAGCAATCAGCTTCACTCACTAAAGCAACAAGAGCAGCAAGATTGTCATTATCACCCACTTTTAATTCATCTGTTGCCACCGTATCGTTTTCATTCACAATGGGAATAACATGATTGGCGAGTAAAATGCGGAGGGTGTTTTTAATATTAATATAACGTTCACGATTTTTTAGATCGGCATGGGTGATTAATAATTGACTACAAGGCTGATCAAAAAAACGCTGCCAATTTGCCATCATCTGCATTTGACCAACAGATGCCATGGCTTGCTTGGTTGGAATTGAAGGAACATTAGCACCGTGCTGAATAAGTTGTCGGCCAGCAGCAACACTGCCAGATGACACTAAAATTATTTCTTTGCCTGCTTGTTGGCATTCGGTGATAAAGCGAGCGATGGCTAATAAATACATGCCACTACAGCCTTTTGCATCGGGTGATACTAAGGCACTGCCCACTTTGATGACAGCACGATTAAAATTCATTACGTTTCCCCATGATAATTAGTTATAGCATGCCCTGAAAGCGCGGTGAGATGCAATGATATTTTAGTCATTTATTAGAAGAGATTGCTCTTTTTAGTAGCTTTAGGCAATAACGGTTGATTAAGGGGTATTTTGTAATATTTAACGTAAGAATATCGCTGGATTATCTCTAAGGTTAAATAATAATGGTAAAAAAATAACCATCCTTAGTACATCTATATGTAGATATGTGGAAAAAGGGTAAAATATTAGCTGAAAGCAAGATAAATTCGATTTATTATATCGGACAAGAATAAACGTGATTGTATTGGCTTAAGTGATGTTAAATTTTTTACCTGCTTACCTCATTGGTTTTATCTCAATGATTTTTTATACCGTTAACACTCTTTTTTGGTTGTTGCCGATTGTACTGTTTTCCTTACTTAAAGCGCTTATTCCTTTAAATTTATGGCGCAAGTTTTTTAGCTATTTACTGGATAATATGGCGAGTAATTGGGTGGCGGTAAATACCCTCATTCAAAAATTATTTAATACCACTCAGTTAGTGGTAACAGGTTTAGAACAACTTGAAAAAAGACAATGGTATTTAGTGATATCAAATCATCAAAGTTGGGTTGATATTGTTGTCTTGCAACGCATTCTTCATGGCAAAATACCTTTTTTGAAATTCTTTTTAAAAAAAGAACTAATTTATGTACCTTTTCTTGGAATTGCTTGGTGGGCACTCGATTTTCCGTTTATGAAACGATATAGCCAAAGTTTCGTCAAAAAAAATCCTCATTTAAAAGGGAAAGATATCGAAACGACACAAAAGGCTTGTGAAAAGTTCAGGCATAAACCTGTCAGTATTATGAATTTTATTGAAGGGACTCGTTTTACAAAAGTAAAATATGAAAAGCAAAATTCACCGTTTCAATATTTATTAAAACCCAAAGCGGGTGGCATTGGCTTTGTGCTGTCTACAATGGGAGATCAGTTAAACAAAGTTTTAGACATTACCATATACTATCCTGATGGCACGCCAACCTTTATCGATTTTATTTGTGGCCGAGTGAAAGAAATCCGCGTGGATATAGGAATAAAGGATATTGATCAATCATTAAAGGGTGATTATGTTAATGATCGTGCTCATAAAATTCAGTTTCAAAAGTGGGTTAACCAGCTTTGGTTAGATAAAGACAAAAAATTGGCCGAGTTTCATCAACAGAACCAATAAGGACATTTTATGATAGCTTTACTTTCATCATGGTTAACGGAGCAAGGGGTTGCTCCTGAAAATTTAGCTATTGCTTCAATGCTCGTTGGTTGTGCAATCATCTTTGTGATCAGTGCGATTGCCTATTATTTAGTAAAACATAAGTTGTTAGTTGCCATTCAAAAACTCGTTTCACATTCTCGAAACACTTGGGACGATTTGATTTTTGAACATCATGTATTTACCCGTATTGCTTTATTGATCCCCATCATTATTTTTTGGTTTTTAATTCCACAATTTGTTATTGATGAGCCATTCATACTGAATTTTCTCTTGGTGTTAGCTAAAGTTGCGATAACTTTTCAGGTTGCACGTACCATAGGAGCATTGCTCAACGTTATAAACAGTCTTTCAAAAGAAACAGCGAAAGATCGTTATTTACCCTTAAATGCAAGTATTCAGGTGATAAAATTAGTTGTCTATTTAGTGGCGACTATTTTATCTATTTCGTTTGTGCTAGATAAATCACCGATATATTTATTGAGTGGTTTAGGAGCTTTAACGGCTGTATTACTGTTAGTTTTTCAAGATACCATTAAAGGACTGGTCGCGAGTATTCAAATATCAGCGAACCGAATGCTAGCTCCCGGTGATTGGATTGAAATTCCTCAATATGGCGCTGATGGCGATGTACTTGAAATTGGTTTAAATACCGTTAAAGTGCAAAATTTTGATCGAACAGTGACGACCGTGCCAACATATGCATTGATCAGTGGTTCCTTTAAAAATTGGCGTGATATGTTTGCATCAGGCGGACGCCGTATCAAACGTACGATAATTATCGATATTGGTAGTATTCATTTTTACCAAGCGGAGAAAATTGAACAACTTAAAGAAATTCATTTATTAAAGGATTACTTAGCAAGGAAGTTACAAGAAATTTCTGAGCACTCCAAACAATTAGCATTAAAAGACACTGATTATGTCAACCAACGCAAATTAACGAATGTCGGCACTTTTCGCGCTTATATTGAGGAATTTTTGCAACAGCATGAAAAAGTACACCATCAAATGACATGCATGGTAAGACAGCTTCCTGCGACAGCAACTGGCTTACCGTTAGAGTTATATTTTTTCAGTAATGACCAAAATTGGGTGAATTACGAGGCAATACAAGCGGATATTTTTGATCACCTCTTTGCGATGGCGCCCGTGTTTGATTTACGCATTTTTCAACACCCAAGTGGTGATGATTGGCGACACCGTTAAAAAGTCGCTTAACGTTGTCTTATCACGCCTTCTTGCATTGTTGTTGCAACTAAATCACCGGCTTGGTTATATATTTGTCCTCTAACTAAGCCTCTACCACCAACACTTGTTGGGCTTTCCATGACATATAATAACCAATCATCAAAGCGAAATGGTCGATGAAACCACATTGCATGGTCAATGGTCGCTATTTGAAAGTTAGGCTGCCAATGGCTGACACCATGGCTAAATAATGCGGTGGGTAAAAAATGAAAATCTGATGTATAAGCAAGCATATATTTATGTATGCGTGGGTCATCTGGCAATTGACCATTCGCTTTTATCCACATATGACAGATAGGCTCTGATTTTTCAGGCTTTATCCAATTATATTGCTCTACGGGTTTTAACTCGATTGGTTTTTCGGAAAGAAATTTACCACGAACATTTTCCGGGATATATTGCTGATTATCAAAAATAAAGTCAGTGAATGAAGGTAACTCATCGGGACCTACAACATCCGGCATTTCATTTTGATGATCAAAGCCCTTTTCTTCTAATTGAAAAGAAGCCGTCATATAAAAGATTGCTTGGCCGTTTTGAATGGCTTTAACTCTTCGGGTATTAAAACTGCGTCCGTCACGAATATTTTCAACTTCATAAATAACCGGCTTTGCTGCGTCACCTGGGCGTAAAAAGTATGAATGTAGTGAATGGACATGCCTGTCGACCTCAACACTTTCTTGAGCCGCTGATAAAGCTTGCCCCATAACTTGTCCACCAAAAAGTGCTTTAAATCCTAAATCTTGGCTTTGGCCACGATATAAACCTTGCTCAATTTTTTCTAACGATAAAAGGGTGAGTAGATCTTTTAAAACTTGGCTCATAATCAATATTTCTCATAATAAACATATTTGTAATTATATAAGTAATATAGTCGTGATTGGAATAGACTGCTTGTACCAGTTGGAAAATTACAATTTAATTCGCTGCAATTGTTGAATTATAAAACCAACTAGGATAATGTCCGATTATATTTTAAACATAAGATCCTCGTTGATTGTAAAGGTAGACACGTGCAAGCTGTATTAGAGAGAGAAGTGTTATTAGAAAGAAGGCAATATACGCCTGAACATTCTTCATTATGGGACAAGCTATCGCTTGCGCAAAAATTTGCGGCTAGTAGCTTAACTCAATTTGGCTACGACCTTGCTTTTATCCGTAATAGCCAAGCAAGAGGTAGCTTAGCTATTTTATTATGTGATGGAAATGCAGCGACAATTAATGATGAAGGTGAAATTAATACCTCGCCCGATATTACAATTAGACCGTAATCAAAAAATGATTTAAGAAAGGCTGTTAACGCAAGTTAACAGCCTTTTTGCTTTTAGTGACAAAAGAAAGTGAAAATAAAAACGTATTCGTTTCTATTTTAGGGGTTTAATCATATTGAGCATTTCAGGTTCAAAACCTAAATTTTCGTAAAAGCGTTGTGCATTGCTGTTATTTGCGAATACCTCTAAGTGTAATAAACGATAGCTCTGATTTTTTGCCCATTGCTCTACTGAGTTTATTAATAATTTTCCAACCCCCATTTTTTGAGCGCTTGAAGATACCGCTAACAAATTAACGGTGCCGCACATTTCTTCTGAAATATCGTCTTTATGGCTGCTGGCGAGAATAAAGCCTAATGGCGTGCCATCCTGCTCAGCAATGAGTGTTATGTTTGGCTCAGGTGCATTGTTGAGCATTTCAAGTGCGTATTTATCTTGCATTTGCAGCACAGTGTTGTCGCTATGCCAAGATAACTTAGCGACATTGGCTAAATCAGGCGATAAAGAAAGAATAAAGTCGTGATCGGAGTTTAATGCTTTACGGATATTTATAGGCTTTGTCATCGAATGTCTTTCATGAATTAATGAAAACTTATGTTGAGTTAAAATAATACGAGTCATTTGTTAGGATAACAACACTATGTGGTGAATACGTAATTATTTTTAGCCATAAAAAAACCCAGCAATAAGCTGGGTTTTTAATTCTGAAAACAAAAATTACTTAATTTTCGCTTCTTTGTACATTACGTGCTTGCGAGCTTTTGGATCAAACTTTTTGATTTCCATTTTCTCAGGCATAGTCTTTTTATTTTTATCTGTAGTATAAAAATGACCAGTACCAGCACTTGAAACTAAACGAATTTTATCACGCATGATGATTCCTTAAACTTTTTCGCCACGGGCACGGATATCAGATAATACTGCATCAATACCTTTTTTATCGATAATACGCATTCCTTTCGGAGTTAAACGTAACTTAACGAATGTATTTTCACTTTCAACCCAAAAACGGTGAGTTTGAAGGTTTGGTAAAAAACGACGACGAGTCGCGTTTCTTGCGTGCGAACGGTTGTTTCCAACCATTGGCTTTTTGCCTGTTACTTGGCAAACTTTAGACATATGAGTACTCCAAAATTAATTTCAGCTCGAGCTATTTTTCCCCAAGACCGTCGCCCCGGGATCCTGAAAAAGGTGGCATATTATAGAGAAAGTGAAAAACGAAATCTAGTTTTTATCGCGATCCAAGCAAAGATCTTTGCTAATTCCTTATAAATTAATCAGTTAAATGATTAATTTTCACTTTTCGGTATAAAAAAACAGCGATTTCACGCTGTTTTCTACAAGCTTTGGTTGGGATAATAAACAATTTTAGCTTACATTCGAATCTAAAAGCTTATTGAGTTTCTTTTGTTGATCTTTATTGCAAAGTTCATCTATTAGAATTCGGATGATATGCGACTTCGCTAATTGGCTGTCTTTTGCCAATTCTTGCAGTTGTTCGATTGCTTCTTCACTCAAAGTAAAAGTTGCATGCCTAAATGGCTTACCGGCTTTATTTTTCCGTCTTTCTGCTTGTTTTTTTACTTCAAATTGTTTGGCTGCTGCTAATGCTTGTTGCAAATTTACCGTTTGATTTTTATCTTCACTGACAAGTTCAGGTGTGCCTTTCGCATAATTCTCTGCGTCAGCAATGAACTCATCTACGGTAAATGCCTTTTTCCGCGGCTTGCCGTCCTTGGATTTTTTTAGATCAGATAAACTCATGTGAGTTGTCCGGTTTCATGGCGAGTAATTCCTCGGCTATTGCTTTCATTTCAGTGGCCGCTTTACCATCAGGGTCTATTTCAATCACTGAAGAACCTTGTTCTTCACTGTCATCATAAATATTTCGGTTATAGGTTACAGCGTCTAACACATTAATGCCGTATGAACGACAAACATCTTTAGCTTCTAAAATACGGTTTGCTTGTGTTGGCAATGCTGGACATTGGGTAATAACAAACGAGGCTAGCATTTTAGGATTAACCATTTTACAGGTGCTTAACATATCTTCCATATGTGGCACTGTTTTTAAATCACGACGTTTTGGGCGAAGAGGAATGATAACATGCTCAGCTACCGACATCGCAGCGCGTAATGCTAAATTATCTTGACCGCCACAATCAACAATTACATAGTCATAGTGCTGATTTAGACTTAATAAATCATTGCGAATTTTCCCGTATAATTGGATACAGTTAATTGCGGGTAAAGATGGATCGGTATTGCGTGCTTGTATCCAATCAGAAGTGGTTCGTTGTGGATCACAATCAACCATTAAAACGATGGCATTTTTATCACGTGCAAAATAAACCGCTAAATTTTGCGCAAGGCAACTTTTACCACTGCCACCTTTTTCACCACCAACTAATATCATCATTTCGCCAATTCCTTCTACTACAACTTTAATGCTTCATTTATGCACCGATCTTTTAGTATAGCTTAAAAAATCAATGTTGAATTTTATTCACTATTGGTTCAATTTTAATGCAACTTCAAACCAACCATTATCTTGTTCTAGGCAACGTATTACTTTACCTTTTAAAATTTGACAATTTTCTGCTGCTGCTTTAAACGTAATAGTTACTTCAGTATTGATCGCAATGCTTTGATCACAGTCGAGTTTTAGACCGCCTTTAGAAAAATCAACACAGACTATTTTCTTGTTTAATTCTTGTCCAGAATCATTGGTCCAAGTAATATCTACTAGTTCTTTTTCCATGTCTAATCGAAATGATTTACGACGTTCTTCACCCTCTTGATTGTTAGTCGTTTGGATATCATCTGACATATTTCAATCCTTATTCTTTCTCATGATATTTTAAACCTAACTGTCAATTCAACGACTTGCAAGATTTTTAAGTAAATATTTCATTGACTATAATAAACCATGTTCAGCAAAAGAATAGCATTGGTGGCCTGCTACTATCATATGATCTAATACTCTGATATCAATCAAAGCGAGTGCTCGAGTTAATTGTTCCGTAATATTTTTATCTGCAAAGCTGGCTTCTGCAATACCTGAAGGATGATTATGGGCAAGAATTACGGCACTAGATTGATGTTGTAGTGCTTTTTCAACCACAACTCTAGGGTAAACTGCGGAAGCGTTGATTGTGCCATAAAATAAGCGCTTAAAGGTGATCACTTGATGTTGGTTGTTGAGAAATAAAACGGCAAAAATTTCATGGGTTTCATTACGAAGTTGACTGATTAAAAAGTCTTTACTTGCTTGTGAAGACGTTAACGCTTGTCCGTTACGCATTTCTTCCGCAAGAAAGCGTTTACTCATTTCTAAACAAGCTTGTAATTGGACAAATTTTGCTTTGCCTAGACCACGCACTTGGCAAAATTCTTCGGCGGACGCTTGATAGATTGCAGCTATGCTGCCAAAACTGGCTATTAACTGCCTTGCTAAATCAACTACATTGCAGCCTTTTACACCAGTACGCAGAAAAATAGCTAATAGTTCAGCGTCGGATAAACTTGTTGCGCCTTGATTTAATAATTTTTCTCTTGGTTTTTCTGAACTTGGCCAATCTTTTAACATAAGTGCATCCTTGCAATGTCAATTTTCATCGATGACGATTAATGGTATCGTATATAAAATAAAGATTTAGATTATTAAGACTAGCAGGTTATGCAAATTCTTCAGGGTAAAAAAATTGTCTTAGGTATTACCGGCGGTATTGCAGCTTATAAAATGCCAGAGCTTGTTCGACGATTGATTGAGCAAGGGGCGGACGTTCGTGTTGTGATGACTGAAAGCGCGAAAGCATTTATTACACCTTTAACTCTTCAGGCGGTTTCTGGAAATCCTGTTTCTGATAGTTTATTAGATACGGAAGCTGAACGCGCAATGGGGCATATTGCATTAGCAAAGTGGGCAGATTTGTTATTAATTGCTCCCGCAAGTGCTAATACCATTGCACATATTGCCCACGGTTTAGCCAATGATTTATTAGGCACCATAGTTTTAGCTACAAATGCAACCATTGCGGTAGCACCGGCAATGAATCAACAAATGTGGCATGCAGAAATCACCCAAGAAAATATGCAAAAATTAAAAAACCGTCACATCAATATTTGGGGGCCTGGGCAAGGCGAACAAGCCTGTGGCGACATAGGCTTTGGCCGATTGCTAGATGTACCAGAGTTAGTAGATCTGGTTTGTGGGTTGTATCAAGAAAAGGCTTTAATGAATCAACATTGGGTGATCACCGCCGGTCCTACTCGCGAAGCGATCGATCCCGTGCGTTATATATCTAATCACAGTTCGGGAAAAATGGGTTACGCCATTGCTCAGGCGGCGGTCAATGCTGGCGCTAAAGTTACGTTGATTTCTGGTCCTGTCAATATACCTGAACCTAGCTCAGTGGAATTAATTAACGTGATGAGTGCTGAGCAAATGCATCAACAAGCACTGTTAAAAGCGAAAGGTGCAGATGTTTTTATTGCCTGTGCAGCAGTAGCCGATTATCGGGTGGTTGAAATTGCCGAGCAAAAAATCAAAAAAACGGCAGATAATCATCACATGCAAATCAATTTGGTAAAAAATCCAGATATTGTCGCCGACGTTGCCGCGTTATCAGAGAAGCCATTTACTGTTGGCTTTGCTGCTGAAACACAAGATGTTGAACAATATGCATTAGATAAATTAACACGTAAAAACTTAGATTTAATAGCCGCGAATAATGTCGCTCTTTCTGGACAAGGCTTTAACAGCGATAACAATGCATTAACGGTTTTTAGTGCGACTTCTCAACAAGATATTTCGCTCATGCGTAAAAGTGATGTAGCGGAACAATTAGTCGACATTATTGCAGAACAATTGGGTGAAAAGCGTTAAAGAACCCTATACAATCTTATTGTCCTTCATGCTTGTTAAGTCATGATTATTCTTAATAAAAAATATAGAGAACAGGAAATATGCCGGTTAATAAAAAACCAAACCGTAAACAGCAAATATTAGAATGTTTAGCGTTAATGTTACAGTCTAGTCCTGGTCAACGGATCACCACGGCTAAATTAGCTGCAGAAGTGGGGGTTTCAGAAGCGGCGCTGTACCGTCATTTTCCGTCGAAAGCGAGAATGTTTGAAGGCTTGATTGAATTTATTGAAGAATCAACCTTTTCTCGGATTAATTTAATATTATCTGATCATAAAGAGGCGCTAATACGTTGCCATCATATATTACATGTCTTATTGGTTTTTGCTGAGCGTAATCCTGGCATGTGCCGTATTTTATCGGGTGATGCGTTAATGGGTGAAAACGAACGTTTAAGAACTCGGGTAAACCAATTTTTTGAAAAATTAGAATCGCAATTTAAACAAATTTTACGAGAACGTAAGTTACGCGAAGGCAAAGGGTTTGAGATTAATGAGTTGGCGTTAGCAAATATTCTAGTGGCTTTCGCAGAAGGCAAAATTAGTCAGTATGTTCGTTCTGGCTTTGATAAAAAACCCAGTGATAACTTTAATGATCAATGGCAGTTTTTAATGGCAAGTAAATAACGTTATAAAAACGACCTCCTCTCTGAACGTTTTAATCAATCGTTCCAGGTTAAGAGTCTCAATAAACGCTGAATATTCAGCGTTTATATAACCATCAAATCAATGAATATAATCTATCAATTTCAAGGAAAAATTGTGAGTACTTTATCGCAGCTTCAACCGCAAAAACTTTGGCAAATGTTTTCTGGCATTTGCGCTATTCCTCACCCTTCAAAACATGAAGATAAAATCTCTGCTTGGATCCAATCATGGGCAACAGAACAAGGTCTAACCGTCAAAGAAGATGAGGTAGGTAATTTAGCGATTTCAAAACCTGCAACACTAGGAATGGAAGATAGAAAAGGCGTGATATTACAAGCGCATATGGATATGGTGCCACAAAAAAATGCCGACAAAGATCATAACTTTTTAACCGATCCTATTGAGCCTATCTTGTTTGATGATGCAGGAGAATCCTGGGTTAAAGCGAATGGTACAACATTAGGGGCTGATAACGGGATTGGTTTAGCGTCAGCTTTAGCGATATTAGCCAGTGATGATGTTGCACATGGGCCATTAGAAGTATTAGTGACGATAGATGAAGAAGCAGGTATGACAGGCGCTTTTGGCTTAAAAGCTGGTTGGCTTGAAGGTGAAATTTTAATTAACACGGACTCAGAGCAAGAAGGTGAAGTGTATATGGGGTGTGCAGGTGGCATTGATGGCACTGCAACATTTAATCTTGACTACCATGATGTCCCCGCTGATTATCAATCATTTAATTTATCCATTTCAGGGTTAAAAGGTGGGCATTCTGGCGTTGATATTCATACGGGTAGAGCCAATGCTTGTAAATTATTGATACGCTTTTTACTGAATGCAAATGAAAAATTTGATCTTCGACTGACTGAACTTAATGGTGGTAGTTTACGCAATGCTATTCCTCGTGAAGCTGATGCGAGTTTTGTTATACCTACTCACCAAGTGGCTGCGCTAAAAAGCGAACTAGCTGATTATTTAACGGTTATTCAAGAAAACCTCCAAGCGGTTGAAAACAGTATTGAATTGTTATTGATATCGCCAGAAACGTTTGATCAATGTTGGGATAACACCACTCAAAAACAAATTTTACGTGCGTTAAACGCGTGCCCAAATGGTGTTTTACGTATGAGTGATGATATTGAAGGAATTGTTGAAACGTCGTTAAACTTAGGAGTAATGAGAAGTAAAGGGGCAAAATTTATTGCCATGACGTTGATCCGTAGTTTACATGATGATGGTCGTTTAGAAGCGCAAACTATGGTTGAGTCTATCTTCAACTTAGCTAACGCCCATATTCAGTTTTCAGGGGCTTATCCTGGATGGAAACCTGATACGAGTTCAGCGATCATGAAAACAGTACGAGATACATACCAATCATTATTTGGTAAATTGCCTGAGATTATGGTGATTCATGCTGGTTTAGAATGTGGTTTATTTAAAACCGCTTACCCAACATGGGATATGGTGTCGTTTGGGCCAACCATTAAGTTTCCTCACTCACCAGATGAAAAGGTCAATGTGAAAACGGTTGAGCAATATTGGCAGTTACTTGTGGCCGTACTAAAAAACATTCCAGCAAAATAATCGCTTGGTTTGCAAATGTCGATTAGATCAATAAAAGCAATATTAGACTTTAGTCGTAGAAGCTTTTATTGATGATCAATGTATACTGAAATTGCCCCAGTTTTAGGAAACTTACTATGATCCAGCCAGAAAAAATTATAATAGCTGATGATCACCCATTATTCAGGCAAGCGTTGTTGAATACGCTAAAAGCAAAACTGACGCAAACACAATGGGTTGAAGCACAAACAATTGCTGAATTAGAACAACAGCTTTCAGAGAATAGTGAAAGTGATTTGTTGTTATTAGATCTAAATATCCCCGGAGCTCATGGTTTTAACACGTTAATCCATGTTCGAAATCATTTTCCACAAATACCTGTGGTGATTGTTTCGGCTCATGAAGATCAGGATACAATTGCGAAAGCGATTGAGTTTGGCGCAGCGGGTTTTATCCCTAAGTCAACGTCAGTGGAGATAATTTACCAAGCCATAGTGCAAGTGTTGATGGGGGATATTTGGTTGCCCGAATCATTTCAAATGAATGCTAGTAATGAAGAGCATGCCGAGATTGCCGAGCGAGTTGCCAGCTTGACTCAGCAACAATATCGAATATTAATGATGTTTGCTCAAGGCATGCTTAATAAACAAATTGCTTATGATTTAAATGTTTCTGAAGCGACGATCAAAGCACACGCAACGGCTATTTTCAGAAAGCTTAATGTTCGTAATCGTACGCAAGCGGTAATTGCTATCAGCCAACTCGATATTCACGATTCAACCATAACGGAATAATCATTAGCAACGAGCAAGTGATTACCGATCTTAATACTTGCCCGTCAACCAAGGTTTGGCGGGCATTTTATGAATATTTATCCTGAAGACTTTTCGTCAGTAGAGCACTCATCATCGCTCTCAGTGAAGCGGGTTTTACTAATTTACGCATAAAACCAACATTGGCTGCTTTGGTTTTTTCTTCAATATCGCTGTCTGTGGTTGCGGTAATTAAAATGGCCGGGATCTGATACGAGCATTGTTTTCTCAATGTTGAAATTAAATTTAAGCCGTTATGTTCATTATCAAGTTGGTAGTCAACCAATAAAATTTGTATATCGTTACTATGTTGTGCAAACAAGGATTGTGCTTGCTCAAATGAATCCGCGGCTAAGACATTACATTGCCATGTAGACAAGAGTTCAACCATGCCGCTAAGTACGTCTGGATCATTATCAATACACATAACGGTAATATCACTAAAACCAATCTTGATGCTAGGTTTTTCAATCATAGGCTGTAACACCGGCGATACCTTTTTAAGGGATATCGTAAACTTACATCCTTGAGATTCTTTTGATTTTAATCCTAAAGCGTGACCTAATAGTTGAGTTAAACTTTGCGTGATATTTAACCCTAAACCTAACCCTCTGCCAGATTGAGATTGAGGGGTGTCCAGTTGAGTAAATTGCTCAAAGACTAACGACTGTTTTTCAACGGGAATACCGGGTCCATTATCGAGCACTTGTATTATTACTTGCTGATTGATCACCCTTGCACCTAGTAATACTTTACCTGGACTTGCATAACGAAAAGCATTCCCAATTAAGTTTTGTAAAATGCGGCGTAAGAGGTTGCGATCGGAATATACCCACGCCGAGGTTTCTACCAGACGAAACCGTATGTCATGCTCAATTGCCGATGCAGAAAATTCTTCTGCAAGTTCTTTAAATAAATTATTTAAAGCAAAAGCAGTAAAGTGTGGCTTAATATTACCACTTTCAATGCGAGCGATTTCACCTAAGTCGGCTAACAGATCATTCGCCACTTTTAACGAATGGTCGATATTTTTCACCTGTCTTTTTTGCACTTCATTTAAATTATCTTGACTGGTTAAGGCTGAAGTAAATAAACGAGCGGCTTCTAATGGTTGCATTAAGTCATGACTACAAGCTTTTAAATATAAACTCTTTTTAATATGTGCTTGTTCGGCTTTTTCTTTTGCTAATTCAAGGGCATCATTTGCTTGTGCTAATTTTTGGGTACGTTCTTGTATGATAGCTTCTAAATCGACATTCGTTTCTTTCAATACTTGTTCTGCTTGACGATACGCGGTGATGTCGGAAAACATCATGACAAAGCCACCATCGGGTAATGGATTACCCTCTATTCTGATCACTTTACCATTGTCTTGTTGGCGTTCAGAGCTATGGGAACTACCTTGTCTTAAATAGTGTAAGCGCCTACTTACTTGGTTTTCTATATCACCTAAACCACATAATCCTCGTGTAGCGTTGTAACGAATTAAGGTTTCAATTGGGGCGCCCTTATAAATATATTCCGGTGGATATTGAAATATATCGAGATATTTTTTATTCCAAGCCACCAAGTTTAAATCTTTATCGACAATGGAAATGCCTTCACTTGCATTCTCTATTGCACTTTGTAGTAGATTTTCGCTGTATTGCTGGCGTTGATTAGAGGCATCTTCAACAAGCAGTGCTAAATCGTCTAATGCGATATCTCTGCCATCAAGGGCAGAAGATAACACTAATCGTGCCGAAGACGCGCCCATTACACTGGCTAGGGTATTTTCTGTATGTTGTAATAATGCTTGATTATAAGCCGTCGTGCCTAATTCTTTTTTGATTTTATTCCGTTGGAACTTCGCGAAACTATTGGCGGCTTTGGTTATACCAACAAAGCGAGAAACTAATAACTCTAACTCTTGATCATCAATGCGCCTATTTTTGCCACTGCTGAGTAAGTTTGGTGCTTGCCATTCTAAAAATAATGATGCCTGAACGCGTTCTTGCACCGTTTGTCGGCTTATTTGCGAAAGCGACCACATGACAAAAATATTTGCGGCTAAACTTATTAGACTCGATAAACTGTTGGCGGGAATAAGGCCATCATCAAAAGGCTGCTGATAAAACCCAAATTGTGGCAGAAAATTCAGTATTAGCCACATGGTAAAGCCAACTAATATGCCTCCGTATACCCCAGTTAAACTCGCTCGACGCCAATAAAAGGCTGCAATTAATGCAGGGGTAAGTTGTGCGAATGCGCCGAAAGCAACTTCACCTAGCGAACTCAAAGTATCAGGCGAAGCCATTAAAAACACGCCATAACCTAATAAAATAACAAAAAGCACTAAAAGTTTTCTAATTTTAAGTAAGCGATATCTGAAGTTACTGTACTCAATGTGATTCGTTTTGTTGGAACGAAAAAACAGTGGAAATACAATTTCATTACTAAGCATAGTACTTAACGCGATTGAAGAAATGATCACCATAGAACTAGCCGCCGAAATCGCCCCTAAAAAGGCAATAAGCGTTAACCAAGTTTGTTGTTGAGACCAAGGTAAAAAAAGCACATAAGCATCTGCTGGAATTGTGTCGCCTAAGACAATATGACCAGCAAGCCCTAGTGGCGCTGCAAATAAAGCAAACACTAATAAATACAACGGGAAAACACGTCGACTAAGCCAAGTGTCTTTTTCGTCTTTCAATTCAACGACCATCACTTGAAATTGGCGTGGTAAAGATAAAAAGGCTGCCATGACAATCACTAACATTGCTATCATTGACATTAAATTTGGCATGTTAAAATTTTGATATAGCTGAATATTTGCACCTGATTGGTACCAGATATCACTGGGGGATTCAAAAAGGAAAAACGTGACAAAGATACCGACAGCAAGAAAAGCGATAAGTTTTACTAAACTTTCAAACGCGATAGCCAATACAACCCCAGGGTGGCGTTCTGTCACATCAATATTCCTAATACCAAAGACGATGGTAAAACCTGCTAATATCATACTGACTATTAAGCCTAATCCCCAAGTACTGACGGTATTGCTGACCTGAAGTTGTTGAAATGAATAGACAATGGCTTTTAGTTGCAAGGCGATATAAGGCATAGTGCCAACTAAAGCTACTACGGTGATTAATATAGCCAAGTTGTGTGACTTACCAAAGCGTGCCGCAAGTAAATCTGCAATTGAGGTTAAATTTAACTTTAAACTTGTTCGAATAATGCGTTGTATAAATGGCCAAGCGAAAATAAAAAGCAGGATCGGCCCTAAATATATTGGAAGATGAGATAGAAAATTACTCGCAGCTTGTCCGGTAGTGCCAAGAAAACTCCACGATGTGCAATATACCCCAAGCGACAATGCATAAATAATACTTTGGCTTTTTTTCACGAGCCGATGGCGATATTTATCCCCTAAATGAGCAATAAGAAATAATAAACCAATATAGCTGATACTAATTAAGGTGAGTTGCCAGTTAGGGAACATGAAATTATCAGAGTTATTTATTGTTGTTGTAAGATATCAAGCAAATATGCCGATGAAAACACTTGATGCGAAAAGTTGAGTCGGTACTAGGGATAAAATGATCAGGTAATACTTTCAGAAATAGTAGGCGCAACTTCGTTAAACGCTTCAAAAATCTTATCACTGATGCCAAGCTCTTGCTGTACCGCTTGATATCCATCTTCTTTCACTGCTTTTTTATGAAATAATAAATAGTGTTCACTTAAGCGGTTAGCTTTAAAAAGAATGTCGCTCAACGCATTACGATTGTTTTCACGTTGTTGTTTTAGCGCTTCGATATAGATGGAAGGGAGTTGCCATTGTTTGGCGATAAAATAAGTCATATCCATCGACATTTCTGACATCAAGGTTTTATATTCTCTTGTGCACGGCGTTAACGAGGCAAAAGTTTTTTCCATATTTTCAGAGATACAATTGAAAATAATGATGCGCCCAAGATCATGAATAAGACCAATAAAATATGCATCGGCCGTATTATGTTTTTCGGCTTTTGCTATCATTTCACATAAGGTTGCACATTGAACTGAATGTACCCAAATTAGCCGCCCATAAAGCTGATAATATAAGGGATTACATGGAATAACTTCTGCCAGTAGTAGTGTACTGGCTATGTTCATTAAGCCAGATATGCCTAATAATGAAGTGGCTTTGCTTAAATAGATAATGGCTTTATCGGTTCGATTATACTTTGCAGTATTTGCGACTTTTAAAACCTCTGCAGCAAAAGAAGGGTCCACTTCAATAATATCAACAAAGGTATCAAAATCAGCATGGGGATCTTTTAACGCATCGAGCAATTTAATCAGCATGGCAGGTAAAGCAGGAATATGCTGTTTTAATTGCTGTGGATTATTTAATACATTAACGATTCGATTTAAGGTATTTTGTTCGAGCGCGCTCATGGTCCCTGTGGTATTAATACTGCCAAACATGACGTCATAGAAGTCAGTATTTAATGCCTCGGTAGCAAGTCCATTTACTGTATTGTCTTGATTGTTGAACATAAATCCTAAAGTTACGAGTAAAATTTGTGTAAAACTTTTGACAGTATAGCGTAATAAAATAGATAAATGTTTGAAGATAAACAAAAATCAGTAATATTTGTAAATATATATTTATTTAACAAGGATATATTGTTTGAAACTCGACCAATAACTTCATAGTTTTTTAGTCAAGATTCCGCTCTGCTGGCAGATCACTGAGATACTGAATAAATTCGATTTCAAAACCATCGGGATCAACAAAATAAACGTTCTTTCGATAAGGCTCTTCAGCCCCAGGTTTATGAATAGCAAAACCAGCTTTGGCTAATCGGTTAATAACCTGCTCAATATTGTTGGTGACAAAAGCAAAATGCGCAAGCCCAACTTGATGACCAGTTAAATCGCGATTGTTATTCTCGCCATTATTATTGAAAGTAATATATTGATAATCATCGCCAAAATGTAACCAATCCCGAGGTTTACCATACCAGTCACTTTGCCCTTGGCTACGAATAAACCAATGTGGGAAAGCTGCTTGATAAAAAGTGAGTGCAGCAGGAATATCTTTTACCACTAAGTTTAAATGTTCTAGATAGATCATATGTGTTCCTTATTATCGTTTTGTGGGGATTATTTGTTTTGCATTGTTTGATTAAAATAGTGCAAAGAATTCGCTAAAAAATGTCTTAATGTAGTGTTTTTGCTAGTAGTAACCTTGTTTTTATTCATTTTAAATTGCCTTTTTTGGAGAAAGTGATGATACTTTAAAACCTCAAGTTAAGTTGAGGTAAAGCTTTTTTTGAAAATAATTTTTATGGGCATTGATAGATGAAAAATAAATTAGAAGACGCAAAACTAACCGTAGGGAAAGTAGCAAAACGATGCGGAGTAAAGGTGTCTGCGTTGCATTTCTATGAGGAGAAAGGGTTAATTAAAAGTTGGCGAAATCAAGGTAATCAACGGCGCTATAAAACTGACGTATTAAGGCGTGTATCGGTGATCAAAGCGGCGCAAAAAATGGGAATAAGTTTACAAGAGATCAAAAAAGCATTAGCGACTTTACCGAATAATCGAACCCCTGATACACGTGATTGGGAAAAACTGGCGAGCAGCTGGCGAGATGATTTAACCGCTAGGATCACCTATTTAGAGAACTTAAGAGACTCTCTTGGTGGCTGTATTGGTTGTGGCTGCTTATCTTTAAATCATTGTCCTTTATATAATAAAGACGATGAACTCGCGGCAGAAGGTGTCGGGCCAGTTATATTGGACAAAAAAGTTAAAAAAGTTTAAAGTTCATCTGAAATTTCAAAGGATTATCTATTTAAAGGAATAACTATGAGAATTATATTCGCCCTCGTTTTACTGCTGCCAATTTTTACTTGTTCTGCGGGTGTTACCCAATGGATTGATTTTAATTTAGACAACGGCCATGTCAAAATTCCGATAAAAATAGCTAATATCGACACTTTTGCGATATTAGATACCGGTTCGCAACTCAATGCTATAAATAAAGCGTTTATTAGTAAGCATGACTTAACGTTTGATGAAGGAAGTTTTATTCGCGTTAAAGGGGCTTTTGGAATTGAAAAACGTCCAACTCGCAGAAATATTCCCATTCAATATTTTGGCCTAGAAACTGAGCTTGATAAAGTTACCGAATTAACTTTAGGACACCATAGTAATGGCTTATTACTTGGTGCAGGTTTTTTTAGCAAATTTGTCACCCAATTTGATTACCCGAATAAAAAAATGCGCATGATAGACAGAGATTCTATTGATGTACAAAAATTTAAAAATATCGTTGCACAAAGTCAAAAAGGCACTGGTATGCCTATTGTTAAAATAGGTTTTCCAAATGACAGGCACCTGTGGTTATTACTCGATACCGGTAATACTGGCGGTATGGTTGTTGATCGTAATGTCGCGATAAAAATGGGTTGGTTGGAACAAGCTCAAGTACAAGAAGGTGTGACGAGTGGCGTTAATGAGGTTGTGAACACAGATCATTTTACCATTCCTAGCTTAAAGTTTGGCCCTTTTGAAATGGAAGATGTGGCGGTGACAATTCCCGGTAAAGGATCAAATTCATACTTAGAAAGCCAATTTGAACAAATAGGCACGAGAATAAAAGGTAGAAAAGTGGAAGGCGTGATTGGCTACGATGTGCTGAAACATTTTTTAATTACTATTGATTACAAAGGTGGCGATGTGCATATAGGCTTGCCTGAAGCCTAACGTTATGTGTGTAAGTCGTTATTCACTGATAATAACGACTTATGCTCACAGCGTTATTTAGTTGTTTGCGTATAAAATTCTGCGAAGTATTTCCCACCTTTAATTTCGATAATGATTCTAAGTTTTGCACTGTCACCTTTCTTTGTGATCAAAGTCCCTAATAGGGTTTCCCTTTTCCAATAATAAGGGCTATCTTTCATACCTAATTGGTAGGGCGTGGCTTGATTATTTTTATCGACCGTAAATAAGGTAGCGGTATCAAGTGGGTACGTTGAATTAACTGTAGTTATCCCCTGATCGTCCATCACATTAATTTCAAATTCTCCGGATTTTAAAATGCACTTTTGATTTTTTACATCACAATGCCCAAAAGGCACTAATTCAACAATTTTCGTTTTACTCGCTTCATGCTCCATGTACATGTCAGATAAAACATAGCCGAGTAAAATTAATATTGGAGCGACAAATATAGCGATTTTAGTGTGACGATTCATGTAATTCCCTATCGTGCTTATTATGGATAAATGTAATATTGTTTTGCCTATTTTGCTCAATGAAAAACAAAGTAGTCAAAACAATATCTTTTAATTATTCTGACAATAAAGGCTCCAATTCATAAGAACAGGAGCCTAAATTTATTCGTTAGTTAACGGCATTGGCATTTTATTTAATGATCATGGGCCGCTGCAATTTGGCCGTGAGGAGTACGGAAGTTAGTCACTAAGTCTTGTATATGGCTAGGAGCGGGGCCGGTAAACTTAAGTACGATAAACGCAACAGCGAAGTTTACAAAAGCGCCTACTGAACCAAAGGCATTTGGAGAAATACCCATAAACCAGTTCGGTTCCATATCACCTAAAAATGCTGTACTTGGGATAAACATTATACCTTTATGTTGGAATACGTATAACATTGTTACCCCAAGCCCAGAACACATACCAGCAATAGCGGCTTTACTACTCATTTTCTTAGAGAAGATCCCCATCATTAACGCTGGGAAAATTGAAGATGCTGCTAAACCAAAGGCTAATGCTACCGTTCCTGCGGCAAAGCCAGGTGGATTTAAACCTAGATAGCCAGCGACACAAACTGATAATGTCATTACGATACGACTGGCGAGCAATTCATTTTTCTCACTCATGTCAGGAATTAAGACACCTTTCATTAAATCATGTGAAATCGCCGAAGATATTGCTAATAACAAACCCGCTGCGGTTGATAATGCGGCTGCTAAACCACCGGCGGCAACTAGGGCAATCACCCAGTTTGGTAAATTTGCAATAGCAGGGTTTGCAAGTACCATAATGTCACGATCAACTTTGACCATTTCATTGGTAGTTGGATCAGCATTATATTGCACTTTACCGTCACCGTTTTTATCTTCAAAGGCTAATAAACCCGTTTTTTCCCATTCTTTAAACCATTGTGGACGTTCTGCATATTCCATATTTTGGCCAGCAACAGGTTCGATGGTATTCATCAAATTGAATCGAGCCATTGCACCGACGGCAGGAGCCACTGTATAAAGCAAAGCAATGAAAACTAACGCATAGCCAGCAGATTGACGCGCGGCTTTAACCGAAGGTACCGTGAAAAATCGCATGATTACATGAGGTAAACCGGCCGTACCGATCATTAAAGATAAGGTATAAGCAAACATTTCAACATCCCCTAATGTTGACGTTGTATATTCCTTAAAGCCTAATTCAGAGACAACAGTATCAAGTTTATCCAGTAAGTAGACACCACTTCCATCGGCAAGTGTTGAACCTAAACCTAATTGTGGAATGGGGTTTCCTGTTAAATGTAATGAGATAAATACGGCGGGTATCGTATAAGCAGTAATAAGCACGCAATATTGTGCAATTTGCGTATAAGTAATACCTTTCATACCACCTAAAGTTGCATAAACAAACACAACCGCCATACCAATGTAGAGTCCCATGTCATATTCAACTTCTAAGAAGCGTGAAAATGCGACACCGACACCTTTCATTTGACCTATGATATAGGTGAGTGAAGCAATGATTAAACAAACCACTGCAACAATACGCGCGGTTTTAGAATAAAAGCGATCACCGATAAATTCTGGGACGGTAAACTTGCCATGTTTTCGCATATAAGGCGCTAAACATAGGGCGAGTAACACATAGCCGCCAGTCCAGCCCATTAAAAATACTGAGCCACCATACCCTAAAAAAGCAATTAAACCGGCCATTGAAATAAATGATGCGGCACTCATCCAGTCGGCACCAATTGCCATACCATTTTGTAATGGGGTAATACCACCACCGGCCGCGTAAAATTCACTGGTTGAACCTGCACGGGCCCACCAAGCTATAAAGAAATAAAGTGAGAAGGTACCGCCAACCGCGATCCACGTATAGAGTCTTAACTCATCCATTACGCATCCTCCACGTTATACTTTTTATCTAAGTCGTTCATTTTCTTACCGTACCAGAAAATTAAACCAACGAAGGTGTAAATAGAGCCTTGTTGTGCAAACCAGAAACCTAGTTTGTACCCACCTAATCGAATTTCATTTAATGGCTCTACTAACAGCAAACCGAAACCAAATGAAACCACGAACCAGATAGCAAGACAGATAAATATTAGGCGCAGATTCTCTGACCAATATGACTGTTTGTCTTCCATTTTATTCTCCTAGCATTGAGCTTGTTAGCTCACTAATACGCGTTTTATAATTTTTTTACGCACTTATTAACCTGTTATTTTATTTAGCAAAATTAATTATTGATTGCAGATTTACCATACCATGTCAGTGATGTAGCAAAGGCAAAAATCCATAATGAATCTTAGCTAATTTAAACACTAACAAGGTTTTTCAAGCCGAGGTATTACACTTTAGTCTAGATCGCACAAATAAAGTTAGCCTTTCGCGAATAAATGCACTACAAACATAGAATAGCCATGACTGAAAAGATAATTATGGACACTGAGTTAGCTGAAATTTCTGCTTTTGTGCAAACGATTCCTCCGTTTGAACAACTGCCTCCCGCATTGTTGAGTAAAGTCGTCAATACGATAAGTATTTGTTATTTGCATCAAGGCGAACCTTTACCTCCTTCGCATTGTGCCGTTCATCCATTGTTTATCATACGAAAAGGTGCGCTAAATTATCGTGATCATTTGGATGAATTATTAGGGAAATACGGTGAGGGAGACTTATGCACTGTGTTTTGCCAACCCCCCGTTTCGTCAGAAATAACAGTGCATACAGAGGAAGACACACTTTTATATAGTATTGATTATCAAGAGCTTGAGCTTTTAGTTGCTGATTATCCAGCGGTACTTAACTTTTTTGTTCACAGTGCAGAGCAGCGATTAAATAAGAAAATGAGTCAAATCAATGAAGACGCAATTATCGCTTCGTCTTTATTAAATACGAGTATAAGTCAGTTTTATCACAGTCCAGTTGAGACCATAGATCAACATTGTTCTATTCAAGAAGCTGCGATTAAAATGACTGAACGTAAATTTTCTTGCCTAGTTATCGTCAAAGATATTCTTCAAGGTGACAAGCGAGAGCTGCAGCCTATTGGTATTGTCACAGACAAAGATTTACGACAACGTTGTATAGCCAAAGGCCTTGATTTTACTCAAGCGGTCAGTAGCATTATGACGAAGAATATGTTGACGATAAATCATGACGCTAGTGCTTATGACGCTTTAATGTTGATGACGGCAAAGCGCATTCATCATTTGCCTGTGATGAAAAAGAATCAACTTCATGCCATGGTGACTATCACAGATTTAATGAATAACGAGAGTCAAAATGCGGTCAATTTAACCCATATCATTCGTAAAGCTAAAAATATTGATGAACTTGTGGAAACCAGCTTATTGTTGCCAAAGTTACAAATTCGTATGGCTAAATTAGGCACTACGGCAGATCATGTTGGAAAGAGTATCAGTGCAATTACCATGGCTTTTACAATTCGGTTAATTGAATTGGCTGAGCAACAACTTGGCCAAGCACCCGTACCGTATGCATGGTTAGCAGCAGGATCACAAGCAAGACAAGAACAATTTGCCCACTCAGATCAAGATAACGCCTTAATAATTGCTGATAACATGAAACCAGAAGATGACCAATGGTTTGCAAAGTTAGCGACATTTGTTTGTGATGGGCTCGCGCAATGTGGTTTTATTTATTGTCCAGGTGACATTATGGCGACAAACCCAAAATGGCGACAACCGCAAAAAAAATGGCATAAATACTTTAATCAATGGGTTGAGACTCCTAGCCCAAAAGCCTTACTAAACAGTAGTGTTTTTTTTGATTTAACCACAGTTCATGGTGAAATTTCTTTGCTTGAACAAGTGCGTGAACGCTTACTAAAGAAGACCAAAGGAAATACGTTATTTTTAGCACACCTTGCTAAAAATGCTTTAATGAATCGACCCCCTCTGGGATTTTTTCGCGATTTTGTGTTGATCAACAATGGCGAAAATAAAAACGTACTCGATTTAAAACATAATGGGATTGCACCTATTGTGGATCTGGCCAGAATTTATGCCTTAAGTGAAGGGATCTCCGCAACCAATACTATAGAACGATTAAAGCAAGTAGCAGGTTCGCCATCGTTAACCAAAGCGTCAGCAGCGAATTTAATTGATGCTTATGAATTTTTAGGTTTGTTACGTATGGAGCATCAAGCAAAAAAACTGCAACTGAATGAGCAACCAGACAATTATCTCGTACCAAAACACATTTCAAAGCTTGAACGTGAGCATTTAAAAGACGCTTTTAAAGTGATTAAAACCTTGCAAGACAGTCGTCAGTCGGCTTATTAATACAGAGTTACTATGTTAAGACATCACTTGCTATTCAAATGGCTCATCGGTTATGAAATTGAACGTAAACGAAACCTTTTACTTGCTCCAGAGGGGCCGTTGAAAGATTTTCTTTCGGTACCTTTTCCTGATGTAAACAGTGCTTTTCAAGCGGTAAATATTTTAGCAGTAGACTTTGAAACAACTGGCTTAGATGCTGTACAAGATAAGTTACTGAGTGTTGGTTTTGTTGATATGTCGCAACAACAAATCAAACTCAATACTTGTTATCATCAAATCATAAATACTAAGCAAAAACTCAAAGCGGATAATGTTGTGATCCATCAAATTACGGATCAGCAACAGCAACAAGGACAACCTTTAGAAGTGGTTGTGGAAGCCTTGTTAAAGGCGTTAGCAGGGAAAGTGATGCTAGTTCACTATGCACGAATAGAACGCGAGTTTCTTCAGCAGGCGTGTCTTGAATTGTATGGTCTGGCGCCATCTTTTCCGATCATCGATACCTTGGCTATCGCCAAACGTAGGTTAGATAAAAAAGATGTTGCCTATGATCCATCTGAGCTGAGATTAGGCGCCTTAAGAAAGCGACATCACCTCCCACAATATTTTGCGCATAATGCCTTAAATGACGCGATAGCCACTGCGGAGTTATTGCTCGCACAAACCTGCAATTATTCAAATAAAACACGGTTAAAGGAGTTTTTATTGTAAGTATGTAATTACACAGTAAAGGTCTAAAATACAATAAGTTGGCTTAAATATACTTGTGCAAGCTGACGGGGTTTACGTTATTATTTCTTATAATTTTGCAGTAGTAAATATGGAAGAATGATGGGTATTGGTATAAAAAGTTTAGCAAAACGAGAACAAGTTTTTATGCGTAAGGTCATTTGGGGCGGTACTATTGTGTTATCGCTCTTGTTTACTATAGGTGTGATATTGATGACCTTGATGGCGCCTAATGAAAACCTTTCTGAAGTTATCTTTGAAATATTCACCATGGTTGCTTTGCCTGTTTGTTTTTCGTGTTATTTAATAAAAGGCTATCTTAAAAAATTGACTTAACGTTAAGGGATAACAACTTTAAAAAAACCTAATATTTGGTTAACTAGGAGCGTTTATGGATGAATTTACTTTGAGCGGATTACTTGTTTTATTTTCTGCTGTTTTACCTTGTTTGGTATTGGGATACCTTATTGCCTTTCAGGGACGCCGAGGTTTAATTGCTGGTTGGCAGGAGGATAAAATTTCAGATCCAGAAAAAGCGGGTAGAATTATTGGCATCAGCTTAATGATAATGTCAGTGATATTAGCCATTATTACCTTGTTGTGGTTTTTACATTTCTTTACTGAAGATGAGCTTATTTATTATCTTCTACCAACTACTTTGCTCCCGTTGATAGCTTCACTTTACGTGCATATAAAGTTGAAAATTTGAAGACGTTTACATTGTTCATCCATGGCTATTTGTTGTAAGTTAGAATAAATAACACGAATGAACTTACTTTTAAGGAAATCATTATGAATAAATTACTCCATATCATTATTGCTTTATTGTTACCGCCAGTGGCTGTGTTTTTAAAAAGCGGTGTTGGAAAAGACCTATTAATCAATATTATTTTGTGTATTTTCTTTTATATTCCAGGGATTTTACACGCACTTTGGCTGATTACAAAAGAGTAAGGTAACAGCACTTTTTCAATGAAAATGGTCGAAAAATTTCGTTGTTTTATCATTTGCCTAAAGAGATAAATTCTTGAGCTTAGCGAATAATTTTAAGATGATGTCGCTTTATAATCAGCGAATAAATCGGCAATTAATGCATTGCTGTTTGCCATTATCTGTTGAGATCCTTGAACAAGACAGCCATTCTTTTTTTACCAATATTATGAGTTATTGGCATCATCTGCTGTTTGGTGATTTAGTGTTATTAACACGTTTAGCGCAACATAATATTGGTCAACTTAGCTTGGCAGATTTTACCCGCTTTCCTGTCCCCATATCTCCTCAAGATATTTATTATCAAGAATTAACTCAGCTCAATACTTGTCGCCAAGCCCTTGATCAATTGATCATTTGTTTTTGTCAAAATTTGACAGAACACGCGTGTGAACAAGTGATTTCATATACAACTACCGAAGGCGTTCTGTTAACCAAGAAGGTTGCGGATATTGTACAGCATTTGTTTAACCATCAAACGCATCATCGTGGTCAGCTAACCTGTCTGTTAAGTCAAAATGGGGTAGATTATGCTTGTATGGATTTACCCGTTATTGTGCCTGAAGGAAGTCATTGTTAGCGATTGACTAAAATGCAAAGTAATTAAAATGAGAAATGAACTAAGAACTAAAATTATCGACGTTTGCGAAGAAAAAATAGCGAAAAAAGGCCCGAATGTTGGGTTGTCATTTTATGCTTTCTTTGCCAATAAAAATGACCGACCGGATCTATTAATGGAAGTCGCTACTTGGTGGATCCAAACTCATCAATTAGATCATTTTGTGAAAGCTAAAACAATTAAAACTATGATTGAAAAGGGAATGTAACAAAACTTACAAGCATTTTCCTGCAATAAAAAATAAGTGTTTATTAAACGAGGATAAGTAATGTCAGAATATTTTGCCAACATTTCGTGGACAAAGCAGCCAGACGAACAATATATAGACAATCAATATAGTCGAGGTCACGAATGGGCATTTGATGGCGGTGCTAAGGTAAAAGCTTCTTCTTCGCCCCACATTGTGCCAATACCTTATTCGGTCGCAGAACATGTTGACCCGGAAGAAGCTTTTATTGCTTCGTTATCAAGCTGCCATATGCTCTTTTTTCTATCTATCGCTGCAAAAAATAAGTTTGTTGTCGAATCATATCTAGATAATGCTGTTGGGCAGATGGAGAAAGATTCAGCAGGGAAAATTTCGATGACCAAAGTCACGCTAAAACCGTTAGTGCAATTCTCGGGTGATAAACAGCCAACGAAAGCACAACTAACCAAAATGCATCATCAATCGCATGAGCAATGCTTTATTGCTAACTCAGTGAAAACACAGGTGGTCACTGAAATTATCATGAAGTAATTGCATATTATGAAGCAAACTATTGTCGGATATCATTTAGATGAACAAGCTGATTGGGTGGCGGAATTAGCCTGTGATCACTTTCAACATGTCAGACATCAACCGCCTTTTATAAATCGCCCTTGGGTCGTTACAGAGCAGGGCCGAAATGCCATGTTAGGTCAGCAATTAGTGTGTAAAAAATGTGATGAAGGGGCGCCAAAAGACAAAGTTTAATCGAATTTTTTAATTTTACTGAACGACAAGAAAATGGTTCACTAGTTAACTAGTGAACCATAGGAAGTTATTCGAAGGTGTTATGGATTTGCCGATAACGACAAAGTGATGCCAGAAGCACTGCTATATCCATAAATATCTATGTACCAAGTGCCTGCCGATGGATTATTAAACGAACAAGTTTCATTATTTCCGTTTTTCCATGGGCGACAATCCCAGTTATTTGTAGTCGACTGTGAGCCAAAGTTGATATATAAGTCTGCATCACCTGTGCCTCCAGATATCGAAATATCCATATCTGCATAGCCCGCAGGCAACGTGTATGTATATCGTTTCCACGCAGATTGCCCGACAGACACGCCACTCACGCTTTCATAAATTGGATCAAGTCCACCCGTACTCGCTTGGTAACTTCCGGTTAAGCTAACACCACTGATTTGATTCCATGCTTGAACCATCACGTAATAAGTACCAGCTTGAACATTGGAGATATTACAACTTTCATTACTGGTCGCTGTGGTACTACTGCAATCAGACGAAGACAATGTAGGAGCACTGCCAAATTTGACATAAAGATCTGCGTCTCCTGAGCCACCTGATGTGGTAAATGTTAAGTTAGTTGCGCCAGCAGGTACATCAAGGGTGTAAAACATTTCAGCTTTTGCAGCACCAGAAATCCCCGTTTTTGCTACACCATTTTGTAATACTTCGGTTGTATTACCAGTTGAAGGACATGCACCTACACCGACGGCGCACCAAGCCGTTTCGACCGCTGTTTTTTCTCCTGTACCATATAGGTCAGCCGCAGCTTGCGCCGTTGCACTTCTTGCGCCCGCAAAGTTAGTACTTTGATTCATATACGTGGTTAAAGCGCGATAAAATATTTGTTCAGCTTTTAATAAGCCAATTCCATTGACAGTTGCGTTTGATTTATTACGTGGGTGTTGCCCGCCATCTGTTAACAAAGCGAAAGCTAAATTAGCAATTCCCGAGTTACCGTGAACCCCCCCTTGATCGTTGCTGTTACTTGGATTACTGACATAAGGAATACGTTCTGGCCACCAATCTTTAGAGTAGTTATCTTGAGTAGGGTTTTTCATATAACGCATAGCATCGCCACTGACGCCAGGAGTATAGCTTTCTTCAGCTAATAACCAATCAGCTTGTGTGGTGTTGTCACGATATGCTTTTGCAGCCACACCTAAAATATCTGACCACGCTTCATTTAATGCGCCTGAGGCATTGTTATAAATAAGATTCGCAGTATATTGTGTTACGCCATGCGTTAACTCATGACCAATGACGTCGAAACTTAACGTTAAGTCATCGAGTACTTGTCCATCACCATCGCCGTACATCATTTGACTGCCAGTCCAATAAGCATTGGCAACGTTATTACCTAAATGCACACTAGAAATCATAGTCATGTCATTGTTATTGATACCATTTCGATTGAAACGGCTTTTATAATAATCATACACTTTAGAGGCACCGTCATGGGCACGTTGTGCCGACGCGTCACCACAGTTTTGGTTGTTGGTACATAAAAGTTGACCTGGTGCAGCAGATTGACTTTGATTTTGTAAGGTATACGAGCGCCAATTTTTTGCCGAATGCACTTGGGCATGGCGTGTTAATAACGTGAATGAATTTGCATCAAAATATAAAATATCACGGCCAAAATCTTCACCGCCATTATCCCACGTGACTTCTACTTGCCAAGCAAGTTTGGTTTCTTCGCTTAAGGGTAAATATACATAAGCTTGCACTGGCGTAGTTGTTACTTCTCCCATTTCTTGAGCAAGTTCAATGACACGTTCGGTGGCGCTTGTCGCACTAAGCACAGCATTCTTTTTAGTCTTTAATGGTTCAGCATGCGCGATAACGCCAGAAATTGCATAAATTTCGCTTTTACCGGTATTTTGCTGTAAGCCTTTAAGTATTCTATTTGACTTAGCATGAATGGTGACATTGGTACCAAAGACTTCAATACCATTAATTTTTTGTGTTAATTGAGTATGGTTTTGACCTAATTCATCTTGCCATTTTCTTTTGATAATAAATGAATTATTACTCGCTAATGGCGTTTTAGCATAATTTGACAAGACATTATGCATTTCTTTCATGTTAAATGTTGCGTCAATTGTCCCTAGCTTTCCTGAGGAAAACATCGCTTGTCCGTTATTGGTTTTTGCTTGAATACCGTCTGAATTAGCCGCCATCATTGTCGGAGAAAGTGAAACCGACATCGCAACTAACAGATAATTGAAGTGTTTAATTTTCATAAATATCTCTTATTTTTAGTTAATTATTATTGTGTACTCATCTATTACGAGTCTTATAACCATAATTAAAATCATTTATTTAACAAATTTTAAACAAAAATTTAACAAAAAATAAACAGGGCGGTTTGCAACATATCTTTACACTTATTTTTAAGTTGTTGTATTAAAAGGTTAATATATTTTTACTTATGTCCAAATTCGCAATTAGATCAAATCGCTTAATTTTAAGAAATTTGTTAACGAATAAAATTAACCTAACTGCAAGTAAGGTGGTTAATACACTAATGTGGAAAGAGAAAGAGAAAGAGAAAGAGAAAGAGAAAGAGAAAGAGAAAGAGAAAGAGAAAATTAAAGGGCTTGGTAGCCCTTTAATAATAAAATATGCGGTTTTACTTTAAGGTTTCAAAAGTAAATTCTTTTGGTGGCTGAGCTCCCATTAAGTGCTCAACAAAATAATCCCAACGTTTACGCATCATAAAGGGTTCACGAGCAAAACCATGGCCGCGATTAGGTAGCATAATCATGTCGAAATCTTTATTTGCTTCAATTAACGCATTGACAACTTCTAAAGTATTATTGGGGTGGACATTGGTGTCGGTTGTGCCATGGGCAATAAGCAATTTACCTTTCAAATTCTTCGCGATTAATTGATTCGCTTGGCTGTCATAATTACTTTCACCCCTTTCGTTTTCAGTGACTAAACCATGAAATTTTTCACCCCATTCATCGGCATAATTTCGATTGTCGTGATTACCTGCTTGTGACACCGCTACACGATAAAAATCAGGGTAAAGTAATAAGGCTCGGGTAGAGGCAAAACCTCCGCCAGAATGCCCCCAAATACCGACATTTGAATCGTCTATCCAGGTGTACTGTTGTGCTAATTGTTTTATCGCGGCAACTTGATCAGGAATGCCACTGTCGCCCATATTACCGTAATAAAATTCATGGAAACTTTTCGATCGTCCCGGTGTTCCTAAGGCATCAATTTCTATCACAATAAAACCTAATTCGGCAATGGCTTGGTTGTCTCCTCTCGCTTCTCTGAAATGACGGCCGCGGATACTGCCTACCTGAGGCCCAGGATATAAATAATTGACGACAGGATAAGATTTATTTGCGTCGAAGTTTGATGGTTTATACATTAAACCGTGTAGATCATGCAGACCATTTCGGTCTTTAACTATAAAGGGGGTGGGCGCTTGCCAGCCGGTTTGTAATAGTTTGGCAATATCCATAGTTTCAATCGCAAAACTTTGACCATTTTCAGTGCTGCGTATATAACTCTGCTCTGCTTGGTTGTACGTTGAAACACGATCGAGAAAATATTGTCCATTGTCGGCTAATGTAATTCTGTGATGTTGCTTTTTAGGCGTTAATAACTGCAAGTTAGAACCATCTTTGTTTACACTATAAAGGTAATGAAAATATGGGTCGCCACCTTCTTTACCTGCGCCGGTGAAAATTAACTTACCAGTATCTTGGTTAACATGTAACAGAGAAATTACCGTCCAGTCTCCGCGAGTGATTTGTTTTTTTATGTTGCCTGACTCAAGATCAATTAAATATAAATGTCCCCAATCAGAGCGTTGTGAAAACCAGATAACTTCATTACTTTTTTCGAGATATTTCCAGCTAATCCCTTGTACGCCAGACTCAAAGAAACTGTCTTCTGTTTCGGTAAAGATTGTTTTTACTTTGCCTGTATTCGCGTTGGCGATACGTAATGTCGCCTGTTTATGATCACGAGAAGAAGAAACAAAAGCAAAACTATTACTGTCTTCAGCCCAATCGATATCTAATAAACTGCCGTCTCGCCCAGCAACATGATCAGTAATGGTAGAGCGATGATCATCAGGTGCCATATCAAGCGGCGTTAATTTGGCATTTTCAACATCAATCACCACGCGATGAATCTTAAAAATGTGCTCATCACCAGGTAAAGGGTATTTCCAAACATCTATTTTTGGATGGCCAACTGCGCTTGATACTATGGCCATTTCACCGACATTTCTACTGTCATGTTTAAAGGTAGTAAGTTTTTTAGAGTCGGGAGACCATTTCACTACAGGCGTTGAGCGCCTTACCCAGCCCGCGTTATTTGTTGAATAGCCAAAATTTTCAATGCCATCAGTGGTCAGTTGAGTTGTTTTATTGGTGGCTATATCGCGCAACCATAAATTATGATCTTGAATATAAACTGCGTGTTTACCATTTGGCGCTAACAGTTCATTTGATGTTTTGGCCAATTTATCTATTTGACATAAATATTGTGTTATATCACAACGATAACTCTGCTTTTTTATTGATAACGTTATGACGTTTTGTTCAGAAGAATGAATGGTAGTAAAAGGTAAATTATGTTGATTGATGTCACTTTCTGTAATACGGGCAAGCGCTTCAGCTAATTTTTGGTGGTCAAAAGCGAATGATTTTTTTTTGCTCTTTGCATCAATGCGATAAAATCTATTGCCCTCAGAGGTATGGCTGCGGTAATAAAGCGCATTCTCACTCGACCAATGTGGGTATTCAACCGTCCCTGTTACTAATTTTTTTGTGGTCGCAGAAAGTTGTTTTTCAGCTTGCTGGTAATCCTCTTTCGTTAACTGTTTTGCTTGGACTAACCCTGTAGTGAACAATGTTAAGGCAGTGATAGAGAGTAGTTTTTTCATGAAAACAACCTTTTTATTATAGTTTAATCGCACATAAATTGGCTGGTAGAGCCTAGCATAATCCTGAGAGTTTGTTGGCTCATCATACGATAGTCCACCATGATTTTAAGATGAAATGCTAATTTGTATAAGACTAAAGTCTACCTAAAATAACCGTAAATGTAGACTTAGGTCTAATTCCTAAACTTCATCTAACTCTCTACCGTATTAACAATAAAAATTATAAGCACTCAATAAATATGGCCAGAGGATTGTTTTGTTTTCTTTCTAAGGCTGACAAAAAACTATGGGGAAAGTGAAATGTTAAACGGAAAAAAAAGCCTATTGGCGACTAGTTTATTGTTTTTAGCATGTTCTGCTAATGCCGGTTATTCCATTCAAGTCAATGATACAGATACCATTACTTTTGGCGGTTATATTCAAGGGGATATTCGCTATATCGATGGTAATGCCGCATCAACATTAACCAATGATGACTTTTGGATCGGTCATGTGGTTAAAGATGAAATTTCTAACACGCGATTTCATGCTGATTCTACCCGCTTTAATACTAAGTACGTCAGTGGAGATATTACCGGTTTTATTGAATTTGATTTATTTGGTGGTGGCGGTAATGAAAAGCTGACTAACTCACGCCACCCTCGTTTAAGACATGCGTTTATCAAGTATAAAAATTGGACGGTAGGTCAAACCTGGTCAACATTTGTCAATACAAGTGCCATTGCTGAAGCGGCAGATTTTGGCGGCCCATTAGTGGCATCGGCTTTTATTCGCCAAGACTTAGTGCGTTATACCAATGGTGGCTTCCAAGTGTCTATTGAAAATCCTGAATCATATGGTGGCTATGTGGGCTCTGGGGGATATGGTTCAAAAGATTCCATGCCAGATGTGATTGGTAAATATACCTTTAAAGGAGACTGGGGTAATGTTTCCGTAGCCGCAGTTGCTAAACAACTTGAAACTGCATTGGGAGAGTCTGAGTCAGCGTTAGGTTATGGTATCGCGGGCAGAATAAATACTTTTGGCAAAGATGATTTTCGTTTTCAACTTCATGGTGGCAATACTGGACGTTATGTTGGTGCAGCAGCTGCCACGGACTTAGTGGGTGAAGAAGTTGAAGAAACAACATCAATTTTAGTGTCTTATCGTCATTTTTGGACGGAAGATCTTCGTTCGAATTTCTTCTATGGTAATACACAAACCGAAGAGTCAGACAGAGATCGTACACATTGGGGCGTTAATGTTTTTAAAGCCATCACTCCAAAACTTTCTTATGGGGTTGAAGTGGGTAACTTTGACGCAGAGGATCTTGAAGCTGACTCAAATTATGCACAGTTATCCGTGAAATATGTTTTATAACTCAATGTTCATGATCAACCTTGCGTTAGTTAACCTCTAAATCTTGAGGTTACTTTGGGGAAGCATTTTTGCTTCCCCTTTTTTATAGCAAACAGAAGATAACTTATTAATTATCAATATCTCAGAGAAAAATATATACAAATTTTATTGGCTATATTTATTGAGTTGATCCAATATTAAAAGACCGAAAAATTTTTGTCGTTGTTAAAAAGGACAATCTAGTTTAGCTAGACTGGTAAGGATTAATACTTAAAGATGAACATGACTAATAATGAAGTGACGTTTCCATCAACCGAGCAGCTTGTTTCCATCACAGATCTTCAAGGGGTAATACAATATGCTAATGAGGACTTTTGTCGAGTAGCAGGTTACAGTGCAAAAAGCTTATCGGGCAACATCATAATATTGTTCGCCACCCAAATATGCCTAAAGCGGCATTTGCTGATTTATGGCAGAAATTAAAACGGGGTGATTCATGGCGAGGCATGGTGAAAAACCGCTGTAAAAATGGTGATTATTATTGGGTTGATGCTTATGTAACCCCTTTGTACGAAAATGACAAAATTGTTGGTTACCAATCGGTTCGCACTTTACCCAGTAAAAAAGATAAAGATGTCGCGCAAACATTATACGATGCGTTGAATCAAGATAAAAATACCGTTGAATTTTCAACCAATATTAACGTTAAAAGAGCTTTAGCCACCTTAATTTGTGTTATGTCATGTGGTTATTTGGCTTATGCTTTTTCTTTGGTGGCCGCCTTTATCTTATTCATGACTTTACTGGCAGTTGTCGTGATTTTTAATGATGAATTCATTTTATTGCCGGCGAAAATTTCTGAGACAAAAGCAAGCTATGATAGTCCATCCCGGCTAATTTTCTCTGGTAAAGGAATTTTTAGTCTATTGAATTATCCCAACCTTTTACAGCAAGCGAAAGTTCGCACCATTTTAGGTCGAGGCAACGACACAGGGAAAAGTTTACTTGATTTAGCTGAACAGTTGAAAGATACCTCAAGCAAAACCCTAGAAGGGTTATTTGAAGAGAATTCACAGCTAAATCAATTGGCAACTGCTATTAATGAAATGACAACAACCATTGATGAAGTCAGTAAAAATACTGCTGGCGCCCATGATAAAGTCGTTATTATTCAAGATGAAAGTTCGAAAACCATTACAACCATTGAAACCAGTCAACGTAAAATCATCCATTTAGCAGGTGAAGTCGAAAAAGCAGCAACGTCGGCAAATAGCCTAGTTGAAGATGCGGATAAAATTTCAACCATTATGTCGGAGATTGAAGGGATTGCCGATCAAACAAATTTACTTGCCCTTAATGCGGCAATTGAGGCGGCGAGAGCTGGAGAACAAGGAAGAGGGTTTGCGGTAGTTGCCGATGAAGTGAGAACATTAGCGAGTAGAACGCAATCGGCAACTGAGCAAATCAGGGGCTCTGTGGTTGAATTGCAAAACACCTTGCAGCAATGGAGTCAAGTTATGCTGGCAAGTCGTGATGATGCAGAACAATGTGTTGATGATTCTAAATTATCGAAAGAAAGCATGGTAAATATTAAAGCCATGTTAGACGGTATTACCGATGTTACCGCTCAAATAGCGACTGCTTCTGAAGAACAAAGCGCTGTTGCTAACGAAATTAATCAAAGTGTCCATCATATTGATAGTATTTCAAAAGAAAATGTCAACAATGCCGAGCAAGTGAATGAAAATGGTCAAAATGTCACTGATAAAGCGCAAGAGATAGAAAAGTTGAGTTCGACATTTCGATAACATTGCCGGTTAAAACGTATAGGGTTTTTGTTTCATCATAAATGAAATCAGTAAAATTTTTCACTGTGACTAGAATGTCGCTATAGTGTCGGGTAACTGTCGTAACAGACACAGACAGTAAAACGTATCTTGATCATTTTAAGCGAAGAGATAATTTTATGATTCTAAAAGAGCTACGCATTAGTCGTCATCTTTCCCAAGAGCAATTAGCACAGATGTCGGGATTAAATGTTCGCACCATTCAACGAATTGAGAGTGGAAAAAATGCCAGTTTAGAATCGTTAAAGTGTCTTGCCGCTGCCTTAGATGTTGATATATCGACATTAAATCAGGAGAAATTTACGGTGAATAAACAATCAGATAATTGGAAAACCTTACCTATATTATTAAAATGTTGGTTTATTTTTAATTTTTTAGAAAGACGGCCAAGTAGAGCGACCGCCAAAAGAATTGAAGTAATAGGTCATTGTTTTGGCTTCTTATTTTGCTGCCTTGGCTTAATTAATGAAGCAGCGCTTACCGGAGGATTAATGCTGCTATTTATTGCCTACCTTTATCACTTTTTAAAACGTCAAGGAGATAAATACGGTATTTGGTATGATAATTAAGTGATTAACCGCGAGTATGATTTGAGCAAAGCATTTCACGGCGATGCTTAAGTATCGTACACGCTTATTAAGGAGATACTATGTCTAATCGTTGGAAATGCCCAAAATGTGATTGCCAAGAATATGAGACCGATACTATTGCAACCACGGGCAGCGGCTGGTCAAAAATTTTTGATATGCAAAATCGAAAGTTCACTGCCGTAATATGTGCAAACTGTACTTATACCGAGTTTTATCGAGGGAAAACAAGTACTTTAGGGAATGTGTTCGACTTATTTACTCATTAAAGATTTTTGGTGAATAGATCTTCTTGTTTGTGAAGAATGCCAGACAAAGTTTCAATCTTATTGCTCGTCAACTTCACCTTTGATGACTTGCTGGCGTTCTTGCTGATAAACTTCATAACTTTTATGATTAATGTCTTGCAAACACTGTGCTCTTTCATGGCCAACATATTGATTACAATGTGTTTCTTGTTGTTTTTTACCAGCGTTATATAATTCTTTTGCTGAACAACCGCTCAATAGATGTCCCCCAATAGCGGCAAGAAGTAGCGTTTTAATGGACATAAAATTTCCTGATAAGGTGATATTGATAGACATTAGAAGTGAGCAATATTGAAAAGTTCATTACCAATTTACTTGCCACGCAAGTTTACTTGATCTGAAGTGTTAAATATTACAGGAAAATACGGTAGACTATTGCTAATTTTTTAGCTTAGTGAAAACCTTATGTCATCTTCAGAACAACCCACAGTCAGCCAACAAGATCCCATTGATTCTGAAAACACAACACATTTTGGCTACCAAACCGTTGAGAAAAACGAAAAAGAGTCAAAAGTGGCCAGTGTTTTTCATTCTGTCGCGCAACAATATGATGTGATGAACGATTTAATGTCGTTTGGTATTCACCGCTTATGGAAACGATTTACCATTGACGCTAGTGGCGTAAGACCTGGTAATAAGGTCTTAGATTTGGCCGGTGGAACGGGTGATTTAACGGCTAAATTTTCAAAATTGGTTGGCCGTGAAGGTAAAGTTATTTTAGCTGATATTAATAGTTCAATGCTAAATGTTGGCCGCGATAAATTGCGTGATAAAGGCTTAGTACAAAATATAGAATATGTACAAGCGAACGCACAATATTTACCGTTTGAAGATAATACTTTTGATATTATTACCATTGCTTTTGGTTTACGAAATGTTACCGATAAAGAAATGGCACTGCGTTCAATGTACCGAGTATTAAAGCCAGGCGGTCGTTTACTTGTGTTAGAGTTTTCTAAGCCAGAGCATGAAATTATTAATAAAATTTATGATTTTTATTCCTTTAATATTTTGCCAAAAATGGGTGATTTAGTCGCTAAAGATGGCGACAGCTATCAATATTTAGCTGAGTCTATTCGTATGCATCCTGATCAAGAAACCTTAAAAGGCATGATGAATGATGCAGGTTTTGAGCAAACCTCTTATAAAAATTTAACCGACGGTGTGGTTGCTTTACATAAAGGCTATAAGTTTTAGCTTTTACCAGTTAATAAAACTGAGTCAAAAATATGAGCCAAATTATGCATCAACAAGCCCTTTGTTCAGTAATAGAAAAAATACTCAATAAAGCTTTGTCTCTAAATATCCATGGCTTACAAGTATTAACTCCGTTAGAGCAAAAAACCTTAACACTTGAATTAACTGAACTTGCTTTTCCGATCAGTTTCTCGATTCACCAGCAAACGATATTAGTAACAAGGTTAACAGAGCGAAGTGATTGTCAGCTAAAAACGAGTATTGCAAGTTTGGTTGAATTACAAAAAGAACAGCAACTCACTGAATTAATTAAACAAGGTAAACTCGATATCTTAGGTGATATTAAAGTAGCACAACAGTTTGCGAGTGTTTTTGAACACTTAACCATAGATTGGCAATCTGAACTTGCTCACCATATTGGTGATATCCCTACTTATAAGCTGTCACAATTTTCATTATGGTTAACGGATAAATTAAAGTTTGCTAGCCAGCAAATACAAGCTGATGCAAGTGAATGGCTTGTACATGAAAAGCGTTTAGTTGTTACCGAAAGTCAATTGACTGCATTTAACCAACAAGTAAATGAAATTACTAGTGAAGTTGCTAATATAGAGCAAAGGTTAGCAAAGTTAGCTGCAAAGGTATTCAGCATTTCCAAACAGGAAAATGATTAATGTATTGTCTAATTAGGAATTGTTGTGAGTAGTTTTCGTTTATATCGCATCGTTAAAACGTTTTTAAACTTTGGTTTAGATGAATTATTACCGAAAAAGTCTATTCCTTGGTACATCAAATGTGCCCGATTTAGTGTCTTTTGGATCAGAAATAAACACAAAGATAAAGCCTTAGCTCTACGCTTTAGATTAGCAATTGAATCACTTGGCCCAGTGTTTATTAAATTTGGTCAAATGTTATCAACACGACGCGATTTATTACCTGACGATTTTTCAAATGAATTAGCATTACTTCAAGATCAAGTGACAGCATTTGATGGCGAAATTGCGCAACAATTAATTATTGATGCCATAGGAAAAGAGGAGTTTTTACAATCTTTTGAAGACTTTGACTTAACCCCTTTAGCATCTGCATCCATTGCACAAGTTCATACCGCGACATTAAAACAAACTGATCAAGCAAAGAAAGTCGTGATTAAAGTATTGCGTCCTAAGATTGACAAAGTGATTCATGCTGATATTAAAGTAATGGCGATGTTTGCCGGTATTTTTTCAAGATGGTTACCCGACGGCAAACGATTACGACCTAAAGAAGTGGTTGCTGAATATAAAAAGACGATTTTAGATGAACTCGATCTAAATCGAGAAGCCGCTAATGCCATTCAATTAAAGCGTAACTTCAGTCAAGGTCGAGAAAATGATCATGTGCTTTATGTGCCTGATATTTATAGTGAGTTCAGTAGCAAAAATGTCCTTGTTATGGAACGTATCTATGGTATTGGTGTCGCCGATATTGAACAGCTCCACCAGCTAAATGTTGATATGAAATTATTAGCAGAGCGCGGTGTCGAAGTGTTTTTCACCCAAGTATTTCGTGATAGTTTTTTTCATGCAGATATGCATCCTGGTAATGTATTTGTTGATGCTACCAAACCTGCCGATCCTACTTGGATTGCCATCGATTGCGGTATTGTTGGTACGTTAAATCGTGATGATAAACGCTATTTAGCTGAAAATTTTGTCGCCTTTTTTAATCGAGATTATCGCAAGGTTGCTCAATTGCACGTGGACTCAGGTTGGGTGCCAGCTGGGACAAGTGTCGATGAATTTGAATTTGCTATTCGTACGGTTTGCGAACCTATTTTTAATAAGCCTTTGGCTGAAATTTCATTTGGTCAGGTATTGGTTAATTTATTCAATACCGCAAGACGTTTTAATATGGAAGTGCAGCCGCAGTTAGTGCTATTGCAAAAAACCTTGTTGTATATCGAAGGTCTTGGACGGCAACTTTACCCGCAATTAGATTTATGGCAAACCGCAAAGCCATTTCTCGAAAATTGGGTCAAAGAACAAATGGGCGTGAAAGCGGTTTTCAATAAAATCAGAGAAAATATCCCTTTCTGGAATGAAAAATTACCTGAGTTGCCTGATCTCGTTTATGACTATTTAAAAAATGGTAAAGAAAGTCAATTAGAGCAAGTGGCTTTGCTAAAACAAATGCAGCAACAGCAGCAGCAAGATAACCAAAAAGTGATTTATACTATTATAGCAAGTGCTTTGGTTATTAGTTTAGCAATAATGTTTAGCTGATTGGGGGAGCATTTTACTCCCCTATTTCACATAAACAGCTTGACGTTTCCCAATTATAAAACCTATTGATAATGTAAATTCCCTTGATATACACTAGCGACAACGTGTTAATCATAAGTGAAATTTATTATCAATAATTTGTCTACCTTACCAGCATTACTGTCAGGGCCTATTGTTAGGCATGTTGAAGCGAAGCAACTTACTTTTTGGCTCGCTACCAGTAAGCCTTTTCCGTTAAGTTTTAAATTATTTCATGATAATGATTCACTGTTTGACCGTGCACTAACGCCACAAGAGCAACAAGTGATCACCATTGGTAAGCACGCATTTATACACCTAATTTCTATTGATTTTGACCAAGCACTTCCTTATAAAAGCAAGCTTCATTATAACTTTGAATTTATTGATGACGGCGTGACTCAATCGATTAGTGAGCAACTGACTGAGTTTTTATATCAAGATGAAAAGTACCCAAGCTTTTTTATTACGCACGATATCAACACTATGCTGCATGGTTCTTGTCGAAAACCACATTTTGATAGTGCTGATGGTTTACAACGAGTTGATGATGTCATTGCTAGCAGTTTAAATGGTGATGATGAACGTCCTGCCATGTTAATGATGTCGGGTGATCAAATTTATGCGGATGATGTGGCTGGCCCAACATTAGTGGCAATTCACCAAGTAATTGAGCTACTGGGCTTGTATCACGAAAGCTGGGAAGGAGCGGTTGTCAATGAGAGTGAAGGATTATTTAACAGCGAACTTTGTTATTATCAACGCGACCAATTATTACCCTACACTAAAGCCAATAAAGCGGTTTATGAAAAATTTTTTGCAGCCAGTAAAAAGCCTATTTTTACTTCAGTTAACTCGAAAAATCATTTAGTCACTTTTTCTGAAAATATCGCCATGTATCTGTTGGTTTGGTCTCCTCAATTGTGGCAATTGATTGATTTTTCACTGGCGAAAATACCGGTTGAATATCAACAGCAATATCAACAAGAACAAATGATTATTGAAGGTTTTGTGGAAGGCTTATCGAAAGTAAGACGAGCATTAGCACATATTCCAAGTTATATGATTTTTGATGATCATGACATCACCGACGACTGGAACTTAACTCGCGGTTGGGAAGAAGCAGCATATGGACATCCATTTTCAAAACGTATCATTGGCAATAGTTTAATCAGTTATTGGTTGTGTCAAGGCTGGGGCAATGCGCCAAAGAAGTTCACTGAGTTAAATGAGCAATGCGATAATTTTTTTACCGACGAAGGCATTCAACAGCACGTAGATTTAATTGAAAAACTGTTTGATTGGCAACAGTGGCACTACAGTTTAGCAACATCACCAAAAGTGGTGGTGCTTGACACTCGAACACAACGTTGGCGTTCAGAAAGTCGTTCATCTAAGCCATCTGGTTTAATGGACTGGGAAGCGTTGTCAGAGTTACAGCAAGAGCTGATTAACGAACCAAAAGTTATTTTAGTGTCACCTGCACCCATTTATGGGGTGAAAATGATAGAAACGATCCAACGAATATTCACCTTCTTCGGTCAACCATTAATGGTGGATGCCGAAAACTGGATGGCACACGCCGGTACGGCTAATGTCATGCTGAATATTTTTCGTCATGTAAAAACACCGCCTGAGTTTATTATTCTCTCGGGTGATGTGCATTACTCTTTTGTTTACGATGTGACGCATCGCTTTCAACGCAGCAAGTCAAAAATAGTGCAAATTACCTGTAGCGGTATTAAAAATCAATTTCCTGCTAAGTTGCTGAATTGGTTGGATACATTAAATCGTTATTTGTATGCACCGTATTCACCGCTTAATTGGTTTACTAAGCGCAGACGAATGAAAATACGGGTAAGAAAACCAAATGATGCTGTCGACAATACACTTTATAACGGCAGTGGTATTGGATTGATCACCTTGACTGATGATGAGCATATTGTGCAAGCTAGTGTGCTAGGTGTTGATGATCATACGGTGGAGTTTCACACAAAAGACGAATAAGACTCGTCGGTGGCATTCTTTGCGGTAAAAGCGAATTTAGCCATCATGTTATCGTCTTTAGCCGATGAGATCGTCAATTAATACTTTGAACAATGCTCAAATCGCATCTTTTACAATGAATTCAACTTCACCTAGCGCCAGATGAGTCAAAGGTTTATCGATTGGCTGAGCGAGTAAATTTTGCGGTATCCGAGGGATTAATAAGTCATGAAATGATTCCACATTGGTAATTTCAGTATTTAACCAATCATTGACGAGGTTATCTTCTTGCGGAAGAATTAAAGGCATGGCTTTGCTGTGAATGTGCTTGAGTTTGTCATGTGCAGGCAAGGTAATAATGGAGCAAGACGTTTTCACTTCACCCGTGTGCGGATGTAGCCAATCTCGGCACAAGCCTCCTAGTAACAACCCACCGCTTTCTGCGTGCATATCATAATAATGAACCGGTTTTTTATTTTTAAACTCTGTTTCACCAAAACCTTTGACAGCAAAAATACAACGAGAATGGCGAAAAGCATGATATCCCGCACTTCTAGGCGTATTTAATTTATCATATCGGGTATTAAACGAGGTATATTTCGACGGTTTAAAGCCGTTATCACTTTGTTCAAGCAATAACCACCAAATAGCATTTTCTACCACTCTACTTTCGTTTCTGCTTCTGACAATAGAAACAACATCTGCCGCCTTAACGAAACGTTTATCAATTGGCTTATCGATAACTTTATTAATATTTAAACGGGTATAAAGCTTTTTTACGCCGCTATCAAAGGTTGCATTAAATCTGCCGCACATAATAAAAATCTTGTGGTTTTCATAAAGTAGGTTAAGAAAATGGCCATAACAAAGACGATGGGTAGGTATCGCTGTAATGTTATGGCCTAAACTTATTCGGACGTGTTATTTTTCTTGGCTCTCACTCTCTTCTTCGTCAGTGATGGTTACTGTGCCTTTTCTTATCTCTTGCAGTTTCATCATGGTTTTCATTTTTTGAATTTGAGCCTCAGAGAACCTTCCTTTGAGTGGCGAGAAATTTGTGATATTACTGTTCATATAACCGCTATTTGTAAAAGAAACATTTTCTTTTATGCCATCTGGTCCTTTAGCGACAAACGCATCAATCAGTGCTGCTGAGCTTGTTGAAACACTTCCACCATATTTTCTTTCTGTGCCGTATAAGTCGGCAATTTTCCAGTTTGTGGTATTCGTTTTAATTTCGTCGGTGGCAAGAAGTTTGCTTTTATAAGAACGATTTAAATATTTCTTTAAATGGTCTCTTAAGTCTTCATCAAAATCTTTAAAAAAAGCTTTGTTTTGTTCATACAATTTTGACACTCTAAAGGTTTTTGAACCATCACTAAAAGTACCGCGATTAGAGTTAATAAATAAATTCGCATTGCGTTCTAAAATTTTCCATACTCTTTTGCCGGTATAGGGCTCTCTTCTGATATCTGGGCTTGCGATATAACCTTGGTGGAAGCCGTATATTAATAACGGATCATAGCCAAAATTATGAATCACAATTGACTTAATATCATTTAAACTAAGCTTCTCGTTGTCAACCAGTAAGTTTTTTTGATCAAATAATTGCCCTTTCTCAGTGAGTGATTCGAGATTTCTTCGTGGGTATATCAGTAATAATTGCTCAAGCAAAGAAACATTGTATAAATTGAGCCAATAGGCAAGTTGTTCATCTTTAGAGAAAAAATGTAACGGTGAATTGCTAGGTAACGACTCTAAGCTTTTTCTGACATTGGTCATTAACTGAATTTTCTCTGGGGTATCAAAAGCTTCATAATGAAAACGATTGCCTTCTAAATCGGTTAACGCTTTCACTTTGTTTCTAAAACGGGTGCCTATGCTGGCCTTAGATTTTTTCGCTTTTTGTCGAGTTGAATTACCCATATATAGAACAGAGGCTTTTAAGATCGCTTCTACATCGTCATAGATGATGACAAACTCAGAATTATTATCGTATTGGCTAAACTTTTCTAAGGTTTTTTTATCGAGCGCAAGGGCATTTACACTCACTAAAAACATGATGGTTAGCAACAATGTTTTGGTAAAATTCATAGTAACTTCCTGTATTGATTTTTAAATAGATAAGTAACGGTAACTTATCTTTGAGTCGCTCACAATAGTATAATAATTAATCACACTTGGGGCTTTGTATTATATAGCGTACAAATATTATCGAAAAAACTAATGGCGAATCGATAATATACAACGGGATGACGTGAAATACCTGATGTGACAATAAATCTTTTATTATCCACATCAGGCAGGGCATGACAGGTTATTTCTGTTGTTCGATCCAATCTTTGGTTAACTCTTCTAACAAGGCTAATGGTAAGCTGCCATTTTTGAGCATTTGGTCATGGAATTTACGGATATTAAATTTATCACCTAACTCTTGTTCAGCTAGAGCACGTAATTGTCTGATTTTAATTTCGCCAATTTTGTATGATAACGCTTGAGCTGGCCAGCTAATGTAGCGGTCAATTTGGCCAATAACATCAGCAATACTTAACGCGGTATTTTCGGCTAAATAATCGATAGCTTGTTGTCGAGACCAACCTTTGGCATGCATACCGGTGTCGACTACTAAGCGACAAGCGCGCCACGCTTCATACGTTAAACGACCAAAATCACTATAAGGGTCTTGATAAAAGCCAATTTCTTTACCTAATCTTTCAGAATATAACCCCCAGCCTTCACCATACGCTGCGTGGTATAGGGTTTTTCTAAATTCTGCCATATCCACTTCTTGCGCAATGGCACTTTGAAAGTGATGGCCAGGCTCTGCTTCATGAAATGTTAATGCTTCTAAGGTATATAGTGGCTGGCTTTTTAAGTCTTTGGTATCTAGAAAGTAAGTGCCAGATGTGGTGCCACTTCCATCAGATGCCACGTAATAAGCTCCGCCATTGGGTGCTGATTTAATATCAAAAGTTTGCTGAGGTAATTTGGAAAACCATTTTGGCAATTGTGCCGCCATTTTACGTGTAATATAGCTGGCCTTTTCGAGTAAATCGCGTTCGGTTGTCGTATAAAATTGTTCGTCAGTTCTTAAAAATTCAATGAAAGCTTTAAAGTCACCTTGAAAACCGACTTGCTCAATAATGGTCTGCATTTCTTCGCGGATACGTTTGACTTCATTTAAACCTAACTGATGTATTTCATCCGCCGTCATGTCTGTGGTGGTATAAAATTCGATTAAATATTTATAATAATCTTTACCGCCAGCCAATTCGCTAATGCCTACTTTGCTGCGACAGTTGGCCATGTATTCTTGAGTGAAAAATTCATAGAATTTTTTGTATTCTGGAATAATCGACTCTTTAATCAATTTCGATCCAGCGGCACGAAAATGTTGTTTATCTTGAGCTGAAAAATTAGCGGGAATATTGGCAAATGGTGCGTAAAAAACACTTTGCTGCACGTCATCAACAATGTGTTGACTAATGCCTTTATGATATTTACTGAATGTTTCACAATAATGCACGTGGCCTACAGAAATAGCTTCTTTTAGTGAATCAATATGCTCTTGGTTGTAACGTGGAAAGTCTGCCAAACTAATCAAGTAATTTTGATAATCTTGCTTAGTTAAAAATGACATATTGGCAGGAGCACCGGCGAAGTAACTATCAAATCCTGAGTAGTAGTTTAGCGGGTATAAGTGATCAAGTTGTTGGTAGCTATTGGCTTCAGTTTGACGTTCATATTTAAATAGTCGATAAGTAATTTGGTCTTCACTCGATAAATCATTAACGTTTATTTTTGCTAATCGTTGTAATAACTCATTATTATATTTTTCTCGTCGATCACGGCCAGCTTTTGACATATCAGGCAATTTCCCGTTCATACGAAATGCATCAGGGTCTTTACGGAAAAAAATTTGCTCTTTATTGGCGGTTTGCCAATGTTCATCAATTAATTGTTTAAATTGTTGGCTAGTATTGTTATCACCAGCTTGTGCTGAACAGCTTATTGCAAGCGCTAATAACACACTATACCAAGTGCTTTTAAAGGTGTTGCTCATTGTCATTAACCTATTTAGGGGATTGTTATTGTTGTGGTTATTATACGGTAATTAATGAAAATAATCGCTGCGTTTTGTCAGTTAGTTTCGTATCATGTGTTGGTAATTTGTTGCGTAATTTAGGGTTTGTTAGGTATTTATTATGATTAAGTTTTCTCGTGCCGGATGGAATAACGTTATTATTTTTGCGGTATTGGGCTTTATTTTATTGATCAACGCAACTCATGATAACGTTTTTACATCTGCGGAAAATACTGAGCAACAAGTACGGCAAGAAACACCCATACTAGGTGATAATGCTGTGGTATTAACGTTAACGATTAATCAGCAAATCAAGATAGAACGCATCGGAAAAACGTGGCGTGCAATTCCAGACAATATCTCTGGGCAAGCACTTGAACAAATGATGATGGCGTGGCAACAGAGTATCGCTACACCCGTTGATGAACCCATCGGAATCGATGAACAATTAGCTTTACTTGTAAGCGTAGAATTGGCGGGACACCCGCAAGCCTTATTATTAAGCTTGCATACAACTGAACATGAATTACTGATTTTTAATCATCAAACACAACTATGGTCAGTTTTACCACTACAGATTTATGCTCAATTATTACCTACACAAATTTTTGGCAATTAAGGTTGTTTATCATGAAATTATGCGCGGTGTTATCAATGGATACATTAGAGGATTTTGAGGCTTATGATCATTTATTTGAGCCTCATTTATCTGCACTTGGTTGGCACGTTGAGGTGGTTTCATGGCGAGCAAAAAATGTTGATTGGGATAAGTATGATACTGTGATTATTCGAACGCCTTGGGACTATCAAGAAGATGCTGAAGCTTTTCTGCAAGTACTAGAAACTATTGAACAATCTACCGCGCATCTTGAAAATAGTTTAGCTATTGTTCGTTGGAATATTGATAAAATTTACTTAAAAGAACTAGCCGAACGTGGCGTAAATTTAGTGCCAACGCTGTGGCGAGATTCATTACAAGCCAATGAGGAAATTACTGAAGACGATTTACATCAGTATTTTGCCGATTTTAGCCAACCACAAATTGTGTTGAAACCACGAATTAGCGCCAATGCCGACAATACTTTTTGGCTAACTAAAGCCAATGCTAAACAGTCACTTGCTGCAATTAATCGTGCTTTTCGTGGTCGTGATTTTATGATCCAACCTTTTATGGAGGCTATCCTAGCTGAAGGAGAATATTCATTGTTTTATTTTAATGGTGAATATAGTCATGCCATTTTAAAAACACCAAAACCCGATGATTTTCGTGTACAAGAAGAGCATGGTGGCCGTTTAACCACGATTGAACCTGAACCCGCCTTGGTTGAACATGCGGAGCAATGTCTGAAAGCGATCAGTCAATTATTTACTATGCCACTTTATGCTCGAGTTGATTTTGTTCGTGACCAAACTGGCTTTGCGCTGATGGAAGCAGAACTGATTGAACCGTCCTTATATTTCAATATGGATGAGCAATCACCTCTTCGCTTCGCACAAGCATTTGTGAAACGAATGAATCACCTTGCCTTATAACTAAAAAAGAATGAAATAAATGCCAGAATTACCCGAAGTTGAAGTATGTCGTTTAGGCATTACGCCCCATATTATTGATCAACAAGTGACCGACGTTGTGGTGCGTCATAAACAGTTACGTTGGCCAATTCCTGATGAAGTGCAAAGTCTAGTTGGTAAAAAAGTCTTAGCAATTAAACGTCGTTCTAAATACTTAATGATTGAATTTAGTCATGGCACGTTATTAATTCATTTAGGTATGTCAGGCACTATTCGTGTTATCGATGCTAGTACGCCTGTCGCTAAACATGATCATTTTGATTTAGCGTTTGCCAATAAAAAAGCCTTACGACTCAATGACCCACGACGATTTGGTGCGGTGTTATGGCTTGCGGAACATGTTGATGAACAAGGATTTTTAAGTAAACTAGGGCCCGAACCGTTAAGTGATGACTTTACTCATGGTTACTTGTTTAACAAGGCTAAAAATCGAAAAGTGCCGATAAAAACTTTTTTAATGTCGAATCCGGTTGTTGTCGGTGTTGGCAATATTTACGCCAACGAGGCACTATTTAAAGCGGGTATTTTACCCACTGCCTTAGCGGGAAATTTATCTGAAAAACGCCTAAATACCTTAACGGATATCATTAAAAAAGTATTGGCAGATGCTATTGAACAAGGCGGTACAACGTTAAAAGATTTTACGCAAGCAGATGGCCGTCCGGGGTATTTTGCGCAAAAATTACAAGTGTATGGTCGTGCAGGCGAAAAATGTTTTACCTGTCAGGAAACTTTAGAGGAAATTCGCCAGTCAAATCGCAGCTCAGTATTTTGTCCGAGCTGCCAACAAGAGTAGAGCTTTAGTTATTTTGAATTAGTTTCAGTGCTTGTTTGTTCTTGTGTATTCACACTTTCTTCTTCATCCGTTTGATCTTTTTTCGGATTATCAATTGCACGAATATCGGCAAGTTGCTCTACAGTTAACGGGTAAATAGTTTTAATTCGACACTGAATTTGTGGGGCTTCAACTGTCGAAATAGAATCTGAGCGAGCATTTAATGTAGCCGTGTTTAATCGATTTAAAATAATGGCTTGGGTCCAACGCAAATCTGGACAATAGCCGGCCAATTCAATTAAGAATTTACGTTTATGACTAGAAGATAAAATTATAAATTCATCGGTTAAACTTGACCAAGCTTGAAACCTAAAGCGTGACACCCGTGTTACTGGCTCAATTTTCTGGGTTATCACATATTCATGAAACGCGACATTTTTGGCTTTTTGGATGGCGTTATTATTCGATGTACAGGCAGTCATGCACAACACTGAGGTAAGTATAACGGTGATTAATTTCATAATTTGCCTATTTTAGTTCACGTGAAAACAGCAATATTACTGTTTTTTATTCATACTTTCGGTGTTGTTTGCCATTTAGCCTAACTATTTTCTGTTAAGGCTTTTTCCACGACGGGATGAACAAATTGGCTCACATCACCTTTATGAAGTGCAACTTCTTTCACTAAAGTTGATGAAATAAATGAATTTTCTTCCGAAGGTGTTAAAAACACACTTTCTAAATCGGGAGATAAGCGACGATTCATGTTCGCTAGTTGAAATTCATATTCAAAATCAGAAACGGCTCTTAGGCCTCGAATCAAAACATTAGCTTGATGAGTTTTTGCAAAATTTACTAATAAACCGCTAAAGCCAACCACAGTAACATTGCTTAAATCTCGGGTCACTTCTTCAAGCATAGCAACACGTTGAGCTAAATCAAAACGTGGTTGTTTGCTTGGGCTGGCGGCAACACTCACCACCACTTCGTCAAATAAGCGACTAGCGCGTTCAATTAAGTCGGCATGACCATTGGTTACAGGATCGAAAGTACCGGGATAAATAGCTTTTACTGTCATGATTTATTCAAAGTTCTTGGCATAATTTTCCCCATTGTAAGGGCTAGGTTAAGTCGATGACAACTAAGTTAGTACAATATTATCTAAATAGAAGTACAAACGTTAAAGTATTTACTCGAAAAAGGCTTTCAATCTAAGGAATTTTGATAGTATGATAGGGAAATCGACTAATTAAGCAGAAGTAAATGAGCATGAAAACCCGTGATAAAATAATTCAAGCCAGTATCGAGTTATTTAACGAGCAAGGTGAGCGAAACGTAACGACCAATCATATTGCGGCCCATTTAAGTATTAGTCCCGGAAATTTGTATTATCATTTTAGAAATAAAGAAGACATAATTTTGTCGATTTATGAAGAATATGCACGTAACTTACTACTGGATACCTTCCCTCAAGTTACACCTGATATGAAGCCGCTCGATACCATTATCTTGTACATGGATGCGGTTTTCCAAGCCCTAATGAAATTCCGTTTCTTTTACGCTAACTTACCGGTATTACTGGCAAAAAATCCATTATTACATGGCAAATATGTTGAAGTGCAACACACTATTAGTCAGCGTTTAAGTGAAATGTTAGTGTCTCTACGTGAAGCAGATATGATGGATTTTAACGATGATGAACTTCCAGATATCGTGAGTATCTTACGCTTGATCAATACCTTTTGGTTAAGTTTTTATCAAACCCAAAATGAAAATACCGAAATTAACGATTCAGTCTTTTTAGAAGGGGTTTTAAAAATATTAGTTTTGCTTCGCCCTTATATTACCGAGTCAGCCAAAGCTGATTTTTTAGAAGCTCGTACTATGTACCAACAACGTCACAAAGACGCGTTAGTAGCTGCTTAAATACCCCTGTTTTTGAGCTAACAGTGAATGATATTTTTTGGCTATTTACCCGCTAATTATGTCGATAAATAGCCTTCCAGTAATACTTGCCAATCTTTGTCCTGCCAGTGAAACTCAGCTAATTTAGCTTGTTCTTTTTTAAAAGAACGTAACAGACGATCGATATTGGCTTGTTGCCATGTTTTCTCTGGTTGTCGTTGTTCTCCACGATCAAAATCAATCAACCAAACCTTACTGTTTTTATCGAGTAAAATATTATGAGCATTCAAGTCATGATGGTAAATGCCCTGTTGATGAAAAGCTTTTATACAGCGTCCAATGTCATGCCATATTTGAGCATCTATACTATCAACGGATAAGGCTGCGACTAAATCTTGGGCGTTGGCAATGCGAGCGGTTAAAATATCAGCTTGATAACATAAGCCTGATTTTTTGACCCGATAAGCGATTGGCTTAGGTGCCGGTAGATTTAATGATGACAAAGTTTTTAATAAGTTAAATTCAATTGCTGCGCGGGTTTTGTTAAAGCCAGTGAAGAGATAACTGTCATGAATGAATTTACCGATTAAACCACCGCGATAATAATGACGTAGTACCCATTCGTCGTGTAAATGCCTAACAAAATAAGTTGTGCCTCGCCCTTGTGCGGTTCCGGTTATTGCTCCCTGCTGTTGCCAATAATCGGGTGAAAGCATTTCTTCATTGAAACTTTCGATTGAATTTTCATCAAAACAATAAAAATTATTGCCTTGTTGAAAAATTTTCTCCTGACAGGGTTTTACAATTGCCGATGGGTTCAAGATAATGTGCCTATTATTGTGAATTTAACAACCAACTATTGTGGTGATTCTTTTATGCTGGGTCAAATGACAGCGCCAAAAAAAATATGTTTATTGCGACTTTCCGCCATTGGTGACGTTTGTCATGCCGTGGCTATGGTACAACAAATTCAAGCTCAATACCCAGCGAGCAAAATTACTTGGGTGATCGGTAAAATTGAGGCGTTATTATTAAAGGATTTACCTGGTGTCGAGTTTGTCATATTTGATAAAAGAGCGGGTTTGCAAGGGTATTTAGATTTATATCGTACCTTAAAAGGACGAAAATTTGATGTATTGTTACATATGCAAGTGGCATTGAGAGCAAGCATCGCGAGCTTATGCATTTCGGCAAAAGTAAAAATTGGTTTTGATCGGGTACGGGCCAAAGAAGGGCAATGGTTGTTTACTAATCACAAGATATTGCCGCAAAAAAATCCACACGTATTAGATGGTTTTTTAGGATTCGCGCAAGCTTTAGGCGTTACACCTCAATCGCCTTCATGGCAGATACCCATTTCCGATGAAGATCAGCTATGGGCAAGTGAAGCGATATCATCGACTAAACCCATTGCGGTTATTTCGCCAGCTGCCAGCAAAGCAGAACGCAATTGGCACAGTGAAGGCTATGCAAAAATTGCTGACCATCTTATTGAGCGTGGTTTTGATGTGGTGATCTGTGGCGGTCCTACGCTGGCCGAAACATTATTAGCTGAAGAAATTTGCGCTTTAAGTGAACATTCATTAAAGAATTTAGTGGGTAAAACCACGCTTAAGCAATTGCTTGCTGTTTTAAAGCTTGCTCATCTAGTCATTGCGCCAGATACTGGTCCTGCACATATGGCCGTATCAGTAGGGACACCTGTTATCGGTTTATACGGACACTCTAATCCGCATCGTACAGGTCCTTATTTATATCAAGATTATGTTGTAAGTTGTTACCAAAGTTCGGTGCAACAACAATACAAAACACCTTTAGCTCAACTACCTTGGGGAATAAGAGCAAAAGGTCAGGGGTTAATGAATGCTATTACAGTGGGTCAGGTGAAAGATAAGCTAAAACAACTAATCGCTAATCATTACCCTGAATTACAATAGCTTAGTTATGCATGGCTTGAAAATAGACTATGTACTTAAATTAATCTGTCAGGTAATATATTTTTAGTATTAATTAAAGAGCTTATTTGATGTCTAAAGCCACATCATTTGATATTGCCTTTCGGGCTGGCGTGTCACAATCAACTGTTTCACGAGCACTTCGCAATAGTCCGTTAGTGAATGAAGAAACCCGCTTAAAAGTTCAAGCGATAGCTCATGAGCTTAATTATAAAGTGGATAAAAATGCCAGTAGTCTTCGTACGCAACAAAGCGATACTATTGCCTTATTACTTTTTGAAGACCCAACCAATGATGATTCATTAATCAATCCTTTCTTTTTGTCTATGTTAGGTAGTATTACTCGCGCTTGTGCACAAAAAGGATATGACCTGTTAGTGTCCTTTCAACAACTAAGTGATGATTGGCATGCGGATTTTGAAGACAGTAAAAAAGCCGACGGTTTAATTTTACTGGGATATGGCGACTTTGTAGATTATCAAGATACCTTGACTAAATTAAGTGAACAACACACGCATTTTGTTCGATGGGGGGCTGATGTTGCCGATGAAAAAATTGTTTCTGTTGGTTGTGACAATTTGCATGGCGGCTATCAAATGACAGAACACCTTATTAAAAAGGGGCGAAAAAATGTTGCCTTTTTGGGTGATGCCTCAACGCATGCCCCTGAGTTTTTAGAGCGTTACAATGGTTATTGCAATGCCTTAACGGATCATAAACTTTCAGTCTTAAGTGAGTTGCAAGTCGATGCGATCTCAATTGAAGAGTCTGGTTATCAAGCCGCTTGTCAGTTAATTGAGAAAAACTTGTCATTTGACGCCATATTTGGTGCCAGTGACTTAATCGCTATTGGTGCAATGCGAGCCTTGCAAGAGCATGGTATTAAAGTGCCAGAGCAAGTTGCTGTGGTTGGTTTTGATGATATTGCCGTGGCAAGTTATACCATTCCAGCATTAACCACGGCAAAACAAGATACAACACTGGCGGGTGAGGTGTTAGTCGATAATTTAATCGCCTTAATCCATGGCGAAAACCCTACAACAACATTAATGCCGACTAAACTTATGGTGCGTAACTCTTGCGGTAGTTAATGGTTAAAGGTTGGTATTTGTATCGTTAGAAGCGTGTATAGAATCAATGTGAAAAGCCCTATAACAAACGTTATAGGGCTTTTTTAATAACTAAGATCAATGGCTTGTTTAAGCTACAACCGCATTATCTTGTGAAGTAGGAGTTATGGTACTTACACCATCTTTCACAAAATACACTGCTATCGCGGCTAATATCATTGAAGCACCTGCCATCATTAATATGTATATTGCTTGATTATCAAAGAGTGCGGTTAAGATCCAACCTGCAAAAACACCTGAGACAATTTGTGGAGCGGCAATGGTAAAGTTGAAAATTCCCATGTAAACGCCGGTTTGTTTTATCGGAATGCTGCCGGCTAAAATCGCATATGGCATGGCTAATATAGCGGCCCAAGCAATGCCTACCCCGATCATTGGAATAAATAATGAGACGGCACCTTGTGGGACTTCTATTTGGGTGATGTATAAATTAACCGTGGTCAGTGAAGCGTCATGTAAGAAGAAAATACTTAAATACCCTAACCCACCGGCAATTAACGAGAGTGAATAAGTCAGTTTACGACCAATTTTATTCGCGATTTTTGCTAAAAAGATGGAAAAGATAGCGGCAAAAAGAGAGTAGGCAGCAAAAATAATACCTACCCAGTCACCAGCGGTTCCTTTGGCGGCAGCGATATGAGCCGGCACTTCTGTAACACTAGCTAAATAATCAGGATTAAACCATTTAGCTTCTACGCCCCAGATATGCTGTGTGATAGCTGGCATGGTATAAACCCACATGATAAATAAGGCAAACCATGAAAAGAACTGTACGATAGCAAGTTGCTTCATCGTTTTTGGCATCGATTTCATCAAACCGAAAAAATCACTTAATTTGCTCAACAGAGAACGTTGTTGTTTTGCGACTTCTAATGGTGCTAAACCGAATTCTCCTGGAGCATACTCTTTGGTTCGAATCACTGTCCATAAAACCGAGCCAAACATCACACTAGCACCAAGGTAAAACGCCCAAATTACCGAAGGGGCAACTTCACCTGTTGGGGCGGTATTATCTAAGCCAATAACATTGGTCAATACGAAAGGTAAAATTGAACCACAAACAGCACCAATATTAATCAAGAATGATTGAATAGAATACCCGAGCGTGCGTTGTTCATCTGGAACCATGTCTGATACCAAAGCACGAAATGGTTGGAATGCTACATTAAAAGAAGCATCCATCACCGCTAACATCATTGCACCAAAAAATAACGGAGTGATAAAGCTGGCAATAGTGGCAGAATTTGGCATTAGTAACATACCAATAGCCGCTGCAACGCCTCCAATTAATATATAAGGGCTACGACGACCAATACCATTCCAGGTTCTGTCTGACGCTGAGCCAACAATCGGCTGAATTATTAACCCCATAATGGGGGCGACTAACCAAAATAATGAAAGGGAATGTAAGTCAGCACCTAAATCTGAAAGGATCCTACTGGCATTGGCATTTTGCAAAGCAAAACCAAACTGTACGCCTAAAAAGCCAAAGCTAATATTCCATATTTGCCAAAAACTGAGTTTGGGTTTGTGTTGTGTTGGTATGGCTGTTGTCGTCATTATTATACCTTCTACCTATCTTCGTCTATAAAGCGGTATTGCATACGATTTCGTTAATTCAATACCGCTACTAAGTTATTTACATTAAAGTGCTTTAAATCTGATAGCAACGCCACCGCTAGTCGCTAAAGGAATCGTTAGCGTATCAGATGCGGTCACATTTTTTTGCTCAATAATCATGTCGTATGGATTATCGATCCAGTTTGCCTTTTCACCATCTCGATAAATTTGTGCTTGATAACGTTTAGATTTATCTAAAAAGGTTAAAGGTAATTCAATATCGCGAGCCTCTTCGTTGGTTAATGCGCCTAAAAACCAATCGTTTCCATCACGTTCTTGACGAGCAAATGCTACATATTTGCCCACTTCACCGGCAATGGCTTTACTCTCTTGCCAGTCCGTTGGTACGTCAAGAATAAATTGAAAAGCAGGTAAGTTCGCTTCATAGTTTCGCGGTAAATCTGACGCCATTTGAATCGGACTATAGATGACCACATACAGGGCAAGCTGTTTAGCAAGCGTGGTTTGTGGTCGATCGGTGTCGGCTCCTAACCCTTTAAAGCCCATATCAAAAGTACCAGGGGTAAAATCCATCGGACCTGAAAGCATGCGAGTAAAAGGTAGGATTGTAGTATGTTCCGGTGTATTTGGCGGTGATCCCCAAGCATTATATTCTTGACCACGTGCGCCTTCACGTGAAATCCAGTTTGGATAGGTACGACGTAAGCCGGTATCTTTGATTGGCTCATGCGTGTTAATGCTGATGTTATACTTGGCTGCTAGGGTAATATTATGTAAATACTCATTCACCATAAATTGGCCGTCATGCCATTCATATCGAACAATACCCTGCTCATCGATGCGTTTAATTTTGCCACCGTCAGCGACGTACCCTGTTTTTACTTGGCGAACACCGTGTTTTTTATACAAAGCGAAGGCATCATCCATTTGTTGACGGTAATTAGTAACATTACCTGAAGTTTCATGATGACCAATTAAACGAACGCCTTTAGTTAAACCGTGCTCTGTGATTGATTTGATATCAAAATCATCATAAGCCTTTGAAAAGTTGAAAACATCGCCGTTATTATACCAGTCACCATCCCAACCAATATTCCAACCTTCAACTAATACACCATCAAAGCCATATTTTGCAGCAAAATCCATGTAACGTTTAGTTTCACTTGTGGTTGCGCCGTGTTTGTCACCGCTGCCCCAAGTGTTTTCACCAATGTGCATGCCCCACCATATGCCGACATATTTTCCTGGTTCAATCCATGATGTATCTGCTAATTTACTTGGCTCATTTAAATTTAAGATAAGATTTGAGTTTAATAATCCTACTGCATTTTCACTGATTTGAATGGTTCGCCAAGGCGTGGTGAAGTTTGCTTTTTTCTTCACTAAAATACCATCAGACCAAGGGGTTAAATCTGCTTTTAATACTCCGCCTCGCATTTGTTGTAACGTCATACCTGCGTAATCAACCAATGCTGCTTCATGAATACTAATATGAGTGCCGTTATCTAATTTAAAGGTAAACGGGGTATGAACACGATCAATTTCCGTAAACTTGGTGGTTTGATATAAATATTCATAACGATTCCAACCGCGTGATGGTATCCACCATGCCGTAGATTTTTCAGCTTCTTTAATGGCAAATTCTGTCATTTCGTTGGTGATTTCAATATCACCAGCTAAACCTGCTTGTTTAGGCACTTCATATCGAAAACCTACGCCATCGTTAAATACTTTAAAGCGAACGTTAAAGGTATTGGCACTGTTTCGTTGCGTAGTAAAAGTAACGAGTAGTTCATTATGGTTATCTCGAATATTTTTTCGTTCTCCCCAAGGTTGTTGCCAAGTAGTATCACTGCTTGCCGTTGATGAAGACTTAATAGTGAAACCATCACCCAGTTCGGCTGCTTTTTTAAAGCGTAAACCTAATCGTGACGTGTCTATTGCTGTTTCATTGTTTAAATCGACTCGGTAATTCGGTATAGCATCGTCATTTACGGTGAGTACTAATTTTCCGTTAGGTGAACTTACTTTTAATGTCTGCGCCAATAACACAGGGGACATTAAGCAGGTGGTTAAAATCAACAGTATTTTATTCATTTTAATTCTCTAAGGTTTTTATCTGTTTCACAGCATAAAAGTAGCGGCCGTTAATTACAGCTACTTGCATACGTATTCAGCACAGACTTTACTCATTTTAAGTGAATTTTTACTGTTTAATGCCATTGAGAGATTAAAATGTCCCGTCAATCTCACTTTAGTTTATATGACGTTTAAGTCACAGTGAGCATTTGTCTGTTCGTATGTGGCATAAGCTGGAGCATGATTTACTTTTTATTCATAAGTAAATCATGCTTTTGCTGGTTAAGTTATGGGTGATATTCTGTAAAAATGCTAGTGGTAAGTGCTGGAATGGTAAACGTCCCTTGCTTATTCATGCTTTGTTTTACTCGACTATCAACACCTTTTGCTAGAACTGGATGTAATTGATATTTGTTGAACTCAGGCAAGGTAAATGACATCGCTTCAGCGGAAGTATTAAAAATAACCAGTTGTGATGGCACTTGTTGATGCCCTTTAATCGACATAATAATTAAGCCGATTTGTTGATCTTTTCCAGTATTATGAAAGCGCACTTTTTCTATAATGTCTTCGGCAGTCGTCAATCGGTATAAAGGTGAAGACATTCGAATGTTAATGAATTCAAGAAAAGCGTCTGAACTAAATGCGATATCTGCAGGACTGACCATATCTCGCCCTTCATTTCTTTTTAACACTTCGGTAATGATTTGCCAATTCGCTTGATCTTTTTCCGCAGGCGGTAATCCAATATCATAATTGTTGGATTGCTTACTAAAATCAACGCGATTATACCAATCACCATAATCATATGAATCTCGTAGAAAGCCTTTCGAGCGAAGTAATTCAGAGCCCATATGAATAAAAGGAATGCCTTGGGCGAATACGGCAAATGCTAAACTTTGCAGCTGCATTCTTACTCTGTCATGAGTTGAAACATCATAAGCAATACGATATTGATTATTATCCCATAAGGTTTGGTTATCATGTTTTGAGACATAATTAATCGTGTCAGCCGGATCAAGGGCATAACCTGAAGATTGATCGCCATAACGAATCTCTTTCCCTAAGGTGATTGCGCCGTTGAAGGTCTGTAATGGATAGTTGATTAAGTTGCCGGCCAAACCAATGCGTAATTGATCTGCCATAATCTTGTAATTATTGATGCTTTCGGTGATGTTCGAGCTGTTTAATTCATTTGGGATGGTCGCTAAACCATTGCCAATGCCTTGATCTTTTCTAAGGTCTGTACCTTGAGCTGTAAATGCCCCGCCGCGAACATCGTCTCTTAGTCTGTCGGTGAAAGTGCCAATTTCTGTACCGCTAAGCTCTAGTTGACTCGCTTGAATAAAGCGTTGATTGTTGGCCACTTCACCAAAATTCCAACCTTCCCCGTAAAAATAATTATCAGGGTCTATGGCTTGCACTGCTGCTCTGGCTTTTAACATCGCCGATTTAGGTTGATGTGCCATTAAGTCAAAACGGAAACCGTCAATTTTGTAATCTCTTGCCCAAACGACTAATGAATCGATCATGAGTTTTTCCATCATGGCGCGTTCTGTCGCGGTATTATCACAACAAGTTGATTGCGCTATTGCACCATTGATTGGGTCAAGGCGGTGATAATAGTTTGGCACTATTTTGTCTAAAATCGCAGTTGGCTCTAAGCCGGCTTGATGAGTATGGTTGTAAACAACATCCATAATGACACGAAAACCGAGGTTATGAAGCTGCAAAACCATAGATCTAAACTCTAGTATTCTGGCACTGCCTTCGGGATTTATAGCATAACTGCCTTCAGGCACAGTGTAATGAAATGGATCATAACCCCAGTTATAATTATCAACAGCTTTAATTGCGGTGACAACCGCTTGTCGACTACCGTCAATTTTAGGCAATTTCGTTAGATATTCACCAATAGACATATCAGCATCAATGGTTTCATCGCACAATAATTCAGACTTTGTAGCTTGGCATGCTTTACTGATAGGGTCAGTGAGATCAATTACTTGCTTACTATTTTCATTGACAGTACCAATATCAAAAGTAGGTAACAGATGAATACTATTAATACCTGCGGCTTTTAGCGCTTTTAAATGTTTGATGCCATCGCTGTTTGGCTCGGTGAATGCTAAGTATTTACCGCGATTTAGTGGTTGTGAAATCGAATTGTCGTGGGCACTGAAATCTCGGATATGGGTTTCGTAAAATATATTATCTTCAGGGTTTGCTACAGGATTGTCTTGTTGTTCAAACCAACCTTCAGGCAGGGTGTTTTTTTGGTTGAGGTCGATAATATGTGAATACTCACTATTTGTGGAAAGACTCAAAGAATAAGGGTCGGTCACGGTAAGTAATTCAGTTTTTTGGCTGGCAGGGTGATAAACTTCAACTTCATAACGATAGTATTTGTCGTTAAAATGCTTATCAACTTGTGTGTACCAAGTACCTGTTTTAGTATCTTCTTTTAAGGTAACACTCGCTGGTGTTGCTGGAGACTTATCTTGGTTAAATAGTTTTACTTTCACCGATAATGCGGTAGGTGCCCATAATTTAAATTGCACAGCATTTTCAAGGATTGTCGCGCCCAAGTCGGCAATTTCGTTGGCATCATTTTCACCGGCGGTGTATAGCTCATCAATAACATTAGCCGTTTGAACATAAGCACCTTTGATCGCTTTATTTTGTTGATTTGCTTCAACAACCATTAACGGTTTTTTTAACCATAACTTTGTTTCTTTAGTTGGTAAATTAACACTAAAGGCTTGAAAATCTTTTAAATGAGGAAATTTTACTGATAACTGTTCAGGTAACGATGTTTGGGTAAGATCGACAGACAATAGCGCATCATTGACAGGCTTATCTAGATTATTATCTTGTGAGCTACTTATCGGCAAACTAACTAATCTGTAGTGATGGTTTTGCTGGCTTTTGGGTAATAATATTACGTGAGGTGTTAACCAATGCGCTGAAAAGTCCGTTTGGATCTTATTAAGCGTCACCAATGAAAACTGATTTTTTGAGATTGAATTCGTTGGCTGCTCTGTGATTGGTTTATCGCAAGCGCTCAATAATAAAGTGGTTGTTAAGAGTGCTACATGTAAGCTACGCATATTATTCCCTGATCATTTTAATTTTTATTTTCTCTTATTAATTTACCGTGGAAGTATTCGCTTAAATAGTCTCTTGGTTGAAATGCATACGTATTCAATGACGATGACATACTCTGTATATCCATTTTTATCCCATAGCTTTATTCGTTTATTTTTCTTCTAACGACCCATAAAGTGCATGAAAACAAGCCCATGACAGTTTTTTGCATACGTATTCAAAATGTGTCAATTTTTGTGAATATGTAAATAACTGATTAAATACTAACCATAGTGGTTTGATTCTGAGCTATTGATTTATCTGGTCTTGAGATAAATTGTCTCAATAAAAGTTTTATCACCTACACTTAAGTATTGAATACGTATGCATTGGTTTTGCTTCTTTGAATACGTATGCAAAGTATGTTTTTACACTTGTTACCTCTCTATATTAGGGTTATCCACACAAAAGGTGGGTACAAATTAATAAACATGAAATAGTTTTTGCATCAGTCGTACGGAACGCTGAATTATAATTATTAGTTCAAGGATGAAAGGGGAGAGCACCAATGTTAAATTTTAAACCAAGCAAGTTAACCCTTGCGATACTTTCTACAGGTCTTATGGCGGTGAGCTCATCATCATTTGCCTATGCACAAGAAAATCAAGCAACAGATGACAATAAAAAAGAAGCTGAAGTTGAAGTTATAGAAGTACGAGGATTTCGTGGCAGTATTATCGAGTCTATTAATACTAAACGTTTTTCATCAGAAGTAGTTGAATCAATTTCTGCTGAAGATATTGGTAAATTACCTGACTCATCAATTGCTGAGTCAATTGCACGTTTACCAGGTCTAACGGCACAACGTCTAGACGGTCGTGCAAGTCGAGTAAGTATTCGTGGTTTTGGTGAAAACGAAAGTGGTACAACGTTTAACGGTCGTGAGCAAGTATCAATTAGTGATAACCGTGGTGTTGAATTTGATTTATACCCTTCGGAAATTATGAGCGGTGTTACCGTTTATAAAACGCCAAGTGCGAGTTTAGAAGCTGAAGGTATTGCTGGTATCGTTGACATGCAAACGGTTAAGCCGCTTGGTCAAGATGAACGTGTGATTCAATTTAACGGTTCACTTGAACAAACAAGTTTTGATAAGTTAAACCCTGACGGCAATGATGCAGGTTTCCGTGGTACGTTCTCTTATATGGATAAATTTGCAGATGACACTATCGGTGTTGCTTTTGCTTATTCAACAATGAGCTCTCCAAACCAAGAGAAACGTTGGAATTCATGGGGTTACCCAGAATTTACATACGAAGATGGTTCACAAGGTTCTATCTTAGGTGGTGCAAAACCATTCGTTCGTTCTTCTACATTAGACCGTGATTCAATGATGTTAGTGGTTGAAGCCGCACCATCTGAAAATTTACATATGACATTTGATGCGTTGTACGTAGACTTTTCAGATGAAAAAATCTTACGTGGTATCGAAATACCATTTGCTTGGGGTCAAGGTTCAATCTCAGGTGAAACTGCGACAATTGATCCAGCCAGTGGTTTTGTAACAAGTGCCATTACTGAAGGTCAACGCGTTGTTGTTCGTAACGATTATGAAGAAAGAAAAGCAGAATTAACTTCATTTGGTTTTAACTCAGTATACGACTTAAATGATACTTGGCAGATAGAGTTTGATGCAAGTTATTCACAAGTTGACCGAGACATTTGGTCAATTGAAAGTTACTCAGGTACAGGTCGTGGTGACGGTCGTGGTGTTGCGGATAACTTAGGTTACACCTTTGATGGCGGTAATACAGGCGCACAATTCTCACACGAACTAGATTATGGCGACTTTAACTTGATTCAATTAGGTGGTCCTTTATCTTGGGGTTGGAGTAGTGCGTTAAATGCTAAACATGGCGTGGTAGGTACTGAATACGAAAACCAATTACAAGATGGTTTTATTAATGCGCCAAGTATTGATGATGAATTAACGGCACTTAAATTAGCGGCAACACATGATTTAGATAATGATGTTTTTGCTTCTGTTGAGTTTGGTGCTTCATACCGTGAGCGTGAAAAAACGAAAGACTCTGAAGGTTACTTCATGACACTTTCTTCGTTTGATTACCCAAGCAACCCAGGTATGTTAGTAGTACCAGAACAATACCGTGAAGGCACAGCTAATTTAGACTTTATTGGTATGGGCGATATGATTGCTTATGATACCAACGGTTTAATTAAAGATGGTTATTATGATTTATTAGCGGAAAGCTTAACTAACCCATCTCATTCAACACAATCTTGGACAGTACAAGAAAAAGTTACGTCAGCATTTATCCAAGGTAACATTGATATGGAAGTGGGTGACTTACCACTTACAGGTAATGTTGGTGTGCGCTATGTTAAGTCGAAGCAATCTTCACAAGGTAGCGCGTTTAATACCGTTGATGGTTTAATTGTGACTTCTCCAACAGATATCAGTCATGACTATTCTCATGTATTACCTAGCTTGAACTTATCATTAAGAATTGATGATCAACAAACCTTACGTTTTGGTGCAGCGAAAACTATTTCTCGAGCTCGTTTAGATGAAATGAATGCTTCTGTGAATGCATCATACAATCAACAACCAGATCAAAATGGTAACCATTGGAGCGTTAGTGGTGGTAACCCAGCACTAGAACCAAAAGAAGCGATTGGTCTTGATTTATCTTATGAAAATTATTTCAGTGATGAAGGTTACTTCTCATTTGCCCTGTTCAATAAAGAATTAAGCGAGTGGATTTTTGACGGTACATTTGAAGTTGACATGACTGGCGTTGCCGATCCATCAACTGGCCAAGTACCTTCAAATTCTACAGCAACGGGTAATGGTAAAGTTAACGGTGGTGAAGGTTCTTTATGGGGCTACGAAGTATCATTATCATTCCCATTCAAGATGATTGATGAAAGCCTTGACGGTTTCGGTTTAATTGCCAGCCATACGGCGGTTGAATCTGATCTGAAAGACCAAAATGACAATGAATATGAATTACCTGGATTATCAGACAAAATTCAAAGCCTTACTTTCTACTATGAAAAAGACGGTTTCCAAGCACGTGCAAGTATGCGTAAGCGTGGCGACTTCAAAGGTGATGTATATGGCTTAGGTTTCTCAACTGCCCAAGTTGATATTTTAGGTGAAACTATTTGGGATGCGCAAATTGGTTATGACTTTGGTGAAGCAGGAATAGGAAGCTTAAAAGGTTTATCTATTTTCTTCCAAGCACAAAACTTAACCGAAGAACCATTCACATCGTTACAGGGTGAAAATGCTCTTCAAGTACGTGATTACCAAGATTACGGTAGCACATACTTATTAGGTTTTAGCTACAAGCTTTAATCTAAATTGCCCTGATAAAGCCCTTGTGATGTAATATCCCAAGGGCTTTATTTTTTGTTGCGAACTATTGTGGGATCTAAAATGAATAGCAAAAAAATTCAGGATGTTGTTATTGTCGGCGGCGGTACTGCCGGCTGGGTTACGGCAGCCCTGATGGTTAAAGTCTTAGGAAAAACGCTCAACATTACTCTGGTTGAATCCGATCAAATTGGCACCATTGGTGTCGGCGAAGCTACTATCCCCCCTATTATTCCTTTTAATAATGCTTTAGGTATTGATGAAAAAGCCTTTTTAAAAGCAACAAAAGGTACCTTAAAATTAGGGATCGAATTTGAGAATTGGAAGCACAAAGGTGATAAATACATGCACGCCTTTGGTGGCGTAGGTAAGAATTTCCCTTTTTGTGATTTTTATCATTTCTGGGTTAAAAGTCAGCAATTAGGCTATCGGTCTGAATTTGGTGATTTTTCATTAAATTACCTTGCTGCTAAGCACAACAAATTTGCTAAATTAAACCAAATAGAAGGGACGAACTTACCAGGTATTGAATATGCCTATCATTTTGACGCAGGATTATATGCAAAATACTTGCGTAGTCTTTGTGAGCCCATGGGGGTGAAACGTGTTGAAGGCATCATTAATCATGTCGACGTTGCGAAAGAAAATGGCTATGTGCAAAGTGTTTGCTTAACTGATGGGAACAAAATCAACGGTGATTTATTTATTGATTGTACCGGTTTAAAAGCGTTACTGATTGAAGAAACGTTAAATACAGGATACGAAGATTGGTCACACTGGTTACCTTGTGATCGAGCGATGGCAGTCCCTTGTGAAGCGACTTCGCCAATTGTTCCTTACACGCGTTCTATTGCCCATGACGCCGGCTGGCAATGGCGAATCCCATTACAACATCGCACGGGTAATGGCATTGTTTATTCAAGTAAACATATGAGCGATGAAGCAGCAAAAGAAGTGTTATTGTCGAATATTGATGGTGAGCCACTCGCCGAGCCAAGAGTGATCCCGTTTAGAACGGGAAGACGACGAAAGCAATGGCATAAAAACGTGGTCGCGATTGGCTTGTCTAGTGGTTTTATCGAGCCGTTAGAGTCAACCAATATTCATCTGGTGCAAACTGCTGCAACACGGTTATTAAAATTTTTCCCGCATCACGGTATTAAAGAGGAAGAGGTTAAAGAATATAACCGTCAAGCAATTATAGAGTCTGAGCGAATGCGTGACTTTATCATTTTGCATTATAAGCAGAATCAACGTGACGATACCGAGTTTTGGCGAGCATGTCAGCGTATGGATGTGCCGGAAACCTTAAGCCAAAAAATGGCTCTTTTTGAACAAAGTGGCAAAATTTTTAGAGAGCAAGACGAATTATTTACCGAAATTGCTTGGCAACAAGTGATGATAGGACAAGGTTTAATTCCTGAGGATCACCATCCGTTGGTGGACTCATTATCCGCGGAGCAAATTACAGAATTAATGGATAATTTGAAAGCGATTTTTGAACGCTCGGTCAATAAAATGACTAGCCATGAAGAGTATTTAAGTCGGCTTTAGTCTTTTTATGGTCATGTTTAATGGTGTGATTAAATGATTAAGCTAAGGTAGATTAACTAATCAAATTAGTTGCTACGTTAGCTTTTTTAGAAAAACAATTTTATCATCACCCGCTTGATAAAAATCCGGAATACAAGCAACTTGCACATAACCACATTGTGGATAAAAGTTTCGTGTTAATGCGTATTCAGGTAAACCGGATGTTTCAACGAGCAATATTCGCCCAGAATTATTTTTAATGTGCTGTTCAATAAACGCCATAAACTGTTTTCCAGCTCCTTGACCTTGGCAATTAGGGTCAACGGCGATCAACAATAAATTCCACGTACCATCTGTCATTCGTTCGGGTGCGCAGTATGCAATACCAACTACTTTATTCGTACAAGCAACAAACCATAAATCATCTGTCTTAGTATCATCAAAAAATGCCGCTGTCATTTCATCAAGCATTTCAGAAGGAAACATCTCGGTATCGTCAATTATCGCTTTGACGGGAGATAAATCATCGCGGGTTAATGCTCGAAAAGTAATCGCAATTGTCAATGTTTCTTCCTCGATAGTGTTAATAACAACCGTTTGCTGAAGCTATGAGCTGTGTGTTAGTTGAGATGGATTGTCGAAAGCGCATGCTTTCGAACAATCACATTAGACTACCTTTGTTGATAAATAGCAAAGCTCAATCCAGCAAGGGCTTGATGAGTGACTTTACTGTTTAATAATGCTGGCGCTTGATGGCTACTATGGAGCAAGTGATAATTCGTATGGAGAGGCAATGACAGCGGCTTCTCATGTGCTGAAGTATTAAAAACAACAAGGTATTGTTGATCGGCAAGACTTCTCGATAGAGCAAAAATTCCCGCTTGTTCACTTGAGTATATGGTTTGTTGTTGGCCATGCCTAAGTGCAGGATGTTGATGAAATATTTGAGCGAATGATGCAAAAAGTTGATAAAGCGGGTGTTGTTGATCAAAGTTTTCGTCAGCGGTAGTTTTATGGTTAAGCAATAGCTTGTCGTTATTATAACTCGCAACTTTCGACGGCATCATATCTTGACGCGAATCATGATTGCCGCCATCGCCAACAAAACCTTGTTCATCACCATAATAGATGACAGGAACACCGCGAGCAAAAAAGGTGATAGCGGTTGCCAGTGCTACACGCGCGCTCGTTTCTTGTTCATTAAATTGCTTTTCTTTTGCATTGAGCAAATAAGCAAAGCGTCCCATGTCATGATTGCCCGTGAAATTCAGTAATTCATTGGCATTTTTATATAAGCTGTCTTGGGCAAAAAGCTCAGCTAATTTATTGGTACCTTTCTGTTCAATTAAAGTTTGATATAGCGCAGACTGTAAACCAAAGTCGAGCACAGAAGGTAACTTGCCTTTGGTGGTAAAGCTGCTGAGTTCTTTCGGATCGCCGCTATAGACTTCACCAAACATGAAAAAGTTAGCGATACCTTGTTGTTTAGCATGCTGCTCAAGTGCGGGAATAAATTGTTGCCAGAATTCAATGTTGACATGTTTAACCGTATCTATGCGAAACCCATCAGGTTTAAATTCACTGATAATATTTTGATAAATATCGATCATGCCATTGACCACTTCAGGCGATTCAGTGTTTAAATCATCTAAACCAAAAAAGTCACCGTTTAGTGAGTTTTCCCCTTGAAAAGTTGAATCGCCTTGGTTGTGATAATGCTTAGGGTCATTGAGCCAAGCGGGTGTTTTTAACTGTTGATTTTTTTTCGGTACGATCGTGGTGTAAGTTTTTCCTTTTGCTATTTCGGCTAAAGAAATATACGGGCAAGCTTCGCCACTTTCAGACCATCCTGAGCCGTCTTCACCGTGACATTCTTTATATTTGACTACATCGGCGGTGTGGTTAGTGATGATATCAAAAAACACTTTGATATTTTTTTGGTGTGCTTGACGGATAAATGATTTCAAATCAGCATTACTGCCTAAATGAGGATCTATTTCAGTAAAATCTAAAACCCAATAACCATGGTAACCAGTGATGTCTCCTTGCACGGCTTGATTGCGTAATATCGGAGTTAGCCAAATAGCGGTGACGCCTAAATTTTCAAGGTAAGGTAGTTTGGCGGTTAACCCTGGTAAATCGCCCCCGTGAAAAGCCATTTTATTGCTTGGGTCGAAACCACCTTGTGAAATAACTTTAGTGTTTGAACCTTCATCATTCGAGGTATCGCCATTACTGAACCTATCAGGCAAAACAAAATAAAAGACATCGTCTTTAATATCTCGTGTTGAATAATGCACTAAGTCTTTAGCCAATATTTTTTTGGGGGCGGTAACTGTTTCTGCAGGAACCATTACTGCTGCAAAGGCAAGTGCAAAGTAAGAAGGGAATATACTGATAATAAAACTAAGCAGCGGTAAAGCTAGGTTATTTTTTATGGTTTTTTTCATAGCAATTCAATCGTCAACAACAGTTAAAAGTAAGATATGACATTCATACTACAAACATCAATTGGTTATGTATAAAAATTACATACGTATGCATAACAAAAATAAGCCTAAATAGTCATGCATACGTATGCAGTGTTATTGCACAATAATTAGTGGCTACTTATGCTTATGGCATCAATAAAAAGAAGTGAAGAATGAACAACAAAGTAAAGTGATTACTCTGTTTTTTGTTTTGTAAACGTAAAGTGGACTGTTATGGAAAATCAACCTTGGTGGCGTGGCGCCGTTATCTATCAAATTTATCCTCGAAGCTTTATGGATGCAAACCATGATGGTATCGGTGATTTAGCGGGTATCGTACAAAAGCTACCTTATGTAAAAAACTTAGGGGTTGATGCTATTTGGATTTCACCTTTTTTTAAATCACCAATGAAAGATTTTGGCTATGATATCAGTGATTATCGTGAAATCGATCCTATGTTCGGTACCATGGAAGACTTTGATACATTAATGGCTAAAGCGAAAGAACTTGACCTTAAAGTTATTATTGATCAAGTACTAAGCCATACTTCAGACCAACATGCTTGGTTTATTGAAAGCCGTGAAGACAAACACAATGATAAAGCCGACTGGTATGTTTGGGCTGATGCCAATGAAGATGGCACACCACCAAACAATTGGTTGTCGATTTTTGGCGGCTGTGCATGGCAATGGGAACCTCGTCGCCAGCAATATTATTTACATAACTTTTTAACCTCGCAACCGGATCTAAACTTTCATAATGAAGAGGTGAGAAAAGCAGTCTTAGACAACGTTAAATTTTGGTTAGATCACGGTGTTGATGGCTTCCGTTTAGACGCTATTAACTTTTGTTTCCATGATAAATTATTGCGTGATAATCCGGCGAAAGCCGTTGAAGATCGTCAAGGAAGAGGGTTCAGTGAAGATAACCCTTATGCGTTCCAATATCATTACTACAATAATACTCAACCTGAAAACATTGCCTTTATGGAAGAGATCCGCACCTTAATGAATGCATACCCTAATGTGGTGACTTTAGGTGAAATATCGTCGGAAGATTCTTTACAAACCATGGCGGAATATACACAAGGTGATAAACGCTTGCACATGGCGTATAGCTTTGAATTGCTGACACCTGATGGCAATCCACAATATATTCGCTCAACTGTAGAAGCTCTTGAAGATAAATTAACTGATGGTTGGCCTTGTTGGGCGATAGGTAATCATGACGTGAGTCGTGTTGCGAGTCGTTGGGCCGATAAAGCGCATTCAGCTATACAGAGTAAAATGTTTAATGCGTTACTTGCCTCACTACGAGGTAGTGTTTGTAGTTATCAAGGTGAAGAACTTGGTTTAACGGAAGCCGATATTGCTTTCGACGATTTACAAGATCCTTACGGCGTAACTTTTTGGCCAACATTTAAAGGCCGTGACGGTTGTCGTACCCCTATGCCTTGGTATGAAAAACAAGTAAACGCAGGTTTTTCAGACAGTAATTCGCCATGGTTGCCGGTTAGCCAAGCCCATATTGAAAATGCCGTAGATGTGCAAGAAGCATCAAAAGATTCTGTTTTGCAGGCATACCGAACGTTTTTACATTGGCGTAAAACACAGCCTTGCTTACAGTATGGTGATATTGAGTTTATTGAAAGTAATGATGACAGATTGGTTTTTACCCGCAGTTATCAACAAAGTAAAATCATGGTTATTGCAAACTTTACTGCCGATGAAACCTTGTATCAGTCACCAATAGCGGACATTAAGCCATTGACTGGTCATGGCTTTGAAGAGATTACCGTTAATGAGCAAAGCCAAGTGAGTTTAGCGCCATTTCAAATGGCCTTTTTAACAATATAGTTTCCCTTTTAGTTTTTATATTGACTATTAAGCCTTATTTTATAAGGCTTTTTTTTATCGCTTTTTTAATGAATGGCCATTTTCTTGCCGTATACGTTTCTCTATCTTTAGCAAATTGTGTTGCTAACTGATATTTAAGGTTTTGATAATCGTTGGCAAGCTCAGAGTCAGCTTTTAGTGCCTCCCTAAACCGTATTCTTTCTTGCCATAAAGGACTTAGGTGAGGAATTAAATGTAAATGATGTGTTCTTATTTCTGGAGTTGGCTTGCAAAACCAATGCATAACCTCAGGTTTATATGGATAGTAACAATAGCCATATTGTTTAAGCATCTCTATCGTAGGTTTAGCATGTTCAAGTGATTGAATACCAACCATAATATCAATAATTGGCTTTGCAGAAAGACCAGGTACCGCAGTACTCCCAACATGTTCTATGGAGCCTTGAATATATTGACTTAATACAATGCTGAGCTTAGCTTCTTCTTCAGCAAATTTATCAGGCCAATTTTTATTATAGCGCTCAATAATTATCTGATTTTCAAGCATTGTGTTATTGGTTATCAATTAACTGAACTAAGGCGATAACAGACTTTTCACTCGCGCCTTGATTCGCTTTTACTACTTTATAAGCATTTTCACCCAGTTTATTGCGCGCTGAACGGTCAACTAATAATTGATTTACTTTGTTTGATAATGCTGAGGTGATTTCATCAGCAGAATTTGAGGGCCTTGTGTTGAGTTGTACAATGCCATGTTGTTGTTGTAGTTGGTTGAGTACTTCTTTGAAATTTGCCATATCGTGTCCAACGATAACGGCTTTTTTAAATAATGCTGGCTCTAATGGGTTATGACCACCTATAGTGGAAAAACTACCGCCCATCGTAACAATATCAGCTAAGGCACAGGCAGGAAGCAGTTCACCTAAAGTGTCAATTAACCAAATGTCATCTTGTATCGTTACCGAGTTGTGTTCGCTTCGTTTTACTGTGTGAAACTGATGTTGTTGGCATAATTGAAAAATGCTTTCGAAACGTTCCGGATGCCTTGGCACTAAAATTAATAACAGTGTTGGATGCTCTTTTCTTAAGGTGGTAAAACAATCTAAGGTGAGTTGCTCGTCCCCCGGGTGGGTGCTGGCGACCAGCCATATCTGGCGTTGTTCGGTAATACACTGTTCAAGCACTTGTTGTTTTGATGCTACGTCTGGATTGATCTGTAAATCGAACTTTAAATTCCCTGAGATCTGACAGTTTTGCGGATCAGCGCCTAAGGCGATAAAGTTTTGATAATTCTCTTCACTTTGCGTCAAAATAGCATCAAAGCGTTGTAAACAAGGCTTAATTAACCAGCTAAGTTTTTGATAACTTGCCATTGATTTATCAGATAATCGGCCGTTAATTAATTGGAGTTTGATGTGTTTTTGTTGGCAATGCGCGATTAAATTTGGCCACAATTCGGTTTCCATCAATACCAAGGCTTTTGGTTTTAGCGCCTTTAAAAATAACCAAGTACAAGGCCAAATATCTAAGGGTAAATAACAGTGCTGTACCTGATCATTAAATGTTTTTATTACTTGTGCGGAGCCCGTTGGGGTAAACGTTGTGATGGTCAAGGGGATGTTAGGGTGATCGCGAAGTAACTGTTTGATAAAAGGCGTTATCGCGATGACTTCACCAACACTAGCGGCGTGAACAATGACGCCATTTTGTTTAAACAGCTTACTGACAAAACCTAAGCGTTCAGACACTCGTTGTCGATAAGCCGTATGGTTATGTGAACGAATAATGAATACCAAGAGGATTAAAGGAAATAGTAAGATCAAGGTAATTCGATAGATAAATAAGGATAATGAATAACGCACAACAGACATTCTTTTAATGAAATTACCGATAGTATACTCGATTCTACAATGACCACTAAATACTACCTATGGCTATTTAAGTTTTTCGCTTAGACTTTTGCTAAAAAAAGTTAAAATTTTGAGAAGAATTGCCGATAAAACCGTAATGAACTGACTATTTTGCCATGCTAGCCGAGCTTTAAAAATTGCGGTATTCTGATATGGCAATGTATAAAATCAATAGGGAATGACTTTGACCGCAAACTTGAGCAAAAAACTGAAGAGAGTGTTTAGGCAAATAACATGCTTATTGATTTGCAGTGCCAGTATACAAGGGTTTGCCCAAGAAGAAGCGGCAAGTATTCCTAAGGAAGTACCTGAAACCATTAATCAAGTTAAATTTATTACCGAAGATAAATTTATGCTATCGGGCCATTACTTTGCCGGTAATCCAGATAAATCAGGCGTGTTGTTGCTTCATGATTGTGATCACGACAGTAGCAGTTATGACAAGCTTACTAAACAGTTATCAAATTATGGTATTCATGCACTTTCTCTAGATTTAAGAGGCTATGGTGGCAGTGTTTCTGAGAAGTTTTCGCATACGGATATCAAACGAAATTCAAAAGATATTTTAACTTATCAATCGGAGTTTATTAGGCTTTCATCTTATTGGCCAAATGATGTCTTGGCGGCTTATCAATATTTACGAGCAAGAGTAGCGAATAATCGAGATGTCGCGGTAGTTTCTGCGGGGTGTTCTTCTGCACAAGCTATTTTTTTAGCCGCAAAAATGCGTATTAATAGCTTTGTGATGATCACCCCTGTTTTAAATTACATGGAAAAAGAGCATTTTAAAAACTTAATTGATATTCCTGTTTATTTTCTTGGTTCAATGCACCACACCAATACCTATCAAACCACAAAAGAATTGTTTGAATGGAATGGTGATCCACGTTCAACCTTTAAAATATTTAAAGGTATTCGCCAAAGTCACTCGTTACTCAATGGTAAACGTTATTTGGCTCAAGATATTGCACTTTGGCTAAACGACACACTTGCCAAGTAAATCGTTTATCGTTCAAAAATAGTATCGAGAATTATAGAAGAATTGGTTCTTTCCACTCCTTCAAGTGAACAAACTATATTCAGCACTTCGTTTAATTTTTCAAGGGTTTGCGCTTGAATAGTCACTTGTAAATCATATTCACCACTGATCGAATAAATGTGACTTATTTGATGGGTTTTTCGCATCGCTATACAAATCGTTTGTCTTAAGTTTGGATTTACTTTTAAAGAAACATTAGCGGTGATCAACTTGTTGATGTATTCATGACCGAGAACCACGCTGTATGCTTTGATCACTCCATTATTTTCTAACTTAGTTAATCTATTTTGTATTGCGGTACGAGAAACTCCCGTTGCTCTTGCTATATCCGAAATACTTGCTCTAGCATTACAGCGTAAAATTGATAATAACTCTTCATCTTTTTCCGTTAACACAGTCGTCCTCATCTTTGTTATGCACATAAAGTCACTCGTAATTTACATAATGACAGACAAATATATCAATTTAACACTAAAAATTGTCAAATTTATAAATTATGTCACTTTTTTTGTGATCTCGACTAGGCTGATAATGACCTTCAACAAGTTAGCTCAATTATTAAGGACTGAAAGTGAAAAATTCTTCAGCAAAAAATGACTTTTATCAACATTTATCAAGTGAAATCGCGCAAGTAAAATCTGATGGTTTATATAAAGCTGAGCGAGTGATCACGACCGCTCAACAAGCAAAAATTGCCGTTAATACTGGTGAAGAAGTTGTGAACTTTTGTGCCAATAATTATTTAGGGCTAGCTAATCATCCTTCGTTAATTGCTGCAGCCAAAGCAGGATTAGATGAGCATGGCTTCGGTATGGCATCTGTACGTTTTATCTGTGGTACGCAAGACATTCATAAAACGTTAGAACAAAAACTATCAGCCTTTTTAGGCATGGAAGATACCATTTTATATTCGTCGTGCTTTGACGCTAATGCCGGTTTATTTGAAACTTTATTAGGCCCTGAAGATGCGATTATTTCTGATGCCTTAAACCATGCTTCTATTATTGATGGTGTGCGTTTATGTAAAGCAAAACGTTATCGATATGCCAATAACGATGCGGTTGAGTTAGAAAAACAATTAATTGCTGCTGATGAAGCTGGGGCACGTTTTAAGTTAATTGCAACCGATGGTGTTTTCTCGATGGATGGCGTGATTGCAAATTTAAAAGCGGTTTGTGATTTAGCCGATAAATATAACGCTATGGTCATGGTTGATGATTCACATGCGGTTGGTTTTGTCGGTGAACAAGGACGAGGTAGTCATGAATACTGTGACGTCATGGGACGTGTTGATATCATCACAGGTACATTAGGTAAAGCAATGGGCGGCGCTTCAGGCGGTTATACGTCTGCAAAAAAAGAAGTGGTTGAATGGTTGCGTCAACGCTCACGCCCATATTTATTTTCTAATTCATTAGCGCCAGCGATTGTTAATGCATCGATTCAAGTGATTGACTTACTTGCAGAAGGTGATGAGCTACGTAAAACCTTAAAGGATAACGCGAGCTATTTCAGAACTAATATGGAAGCGGCTGGCTTTACTTGTGGCGGTGCCGATCATGCTATTATTCCTGTGATGTTAGGTGATGCGCAAGTGGCCAGTGATATGGCAGACCGTTTATTAAGCCAAGGTATCTACGTGATTGGTTTTTCATTCCCTGTGGTGCCCAAAGGTCAAGCACGCATTCGAACACAAATTTCCGCCGCACATAGCAAAGAGCAGCTTGATAAAGCGATTGCGGCTTTTACCACTATTGGTAAAGAAATGGGCATAATTTAAGGGGATCAGGATGAAGTCATTAGCTAAGTTACATGCCAAAGAAGGTATTTGGATGACTAAATCGGAGAAACCTCAAGTAGGCCATAACGATTTATTGATCAAAATTAAAAAAACAGCAATCTGCGGTACCGATATTCATATTTATAACTGGGATGATTGGGCGCAAAAAACGATTCCTGTTCCTATGGTTGTCGGTCATGAATATGCCGGTGAAGTTGTTGGTATTGGCCAAGAAGTAAAAGGATTTTCTATCGGCGATCGCGTCTCTGGCGAAGGGCATATTACCTGTGGCCATTGCCGAAATTGTCGAGGTGGTCGTACCCATTTGTGTCGAAATACCGTGGGGGTTGGGGTAGATCGTGAAGGCAGTTTTGCTGAATACTTGGTTATTCCCGCCTATAACGCCTTTAAACTTCCTGATGAAATTACAGATGATTTAGCTGCGATTTTCGACCCTTTCGGTAATGCAGTGCATACCGCATTATCTTTTGATTTAGTCGGAGAAGATGTGTTAATTACTGGTGCCGGTCCTATCGGTATTATGGCAGCAGCCGTGGCGAAACATGTTGGCGCAAGGCATGTTGTGATCACCGATGTAAATGAATACCGTCTTGATTTAGCAAAAAAAATGGGCGCAACTCGTGCAGTGAATGTTAGCCAAGAAAACTTAAAAGATGTCATGAATGATCTAGGCATGACAGAAGGGTTTGATGTGGGTATGGAAATGTCTGGTGTACCTATGGCCTTTACCGATATGCTTGCCAATATGAATAACGGCGGCAAAATTGCCATGTTAGGCATACCAGGAAACGACATGGCAATCGATTGGAGCCAAGTTATTTTCAAAGGATTAACAATAAAAGGTATTTATGGTCGCGAAATGTTTGAAACTTGGTATAAAATGGCAAGCTTAATTCAATCGGGATTAGATCTGTCGCCTATCATTACTCATCATTTTAATATCGATGATTTTCAACAAGGTTTTGATATCATGCGTTCAGGTTTATCAGGTAAAGTAATTCTTAACTGGGAAGATTAATTAAGCAGTCACCTCTACAGTCATATCGTAGACTAAATAAATTGCGGGATTTATCCATAAGTACTAGTGAGAATAATAGGAGTATGAAAAGTGAGTGAAGCAGGTTTTAAACATATGCATATCAGCGAATTACATGCGGTGATTAATGATAAGAGTCATGTGGTGGTTGATATTCGAGATCCTAATTCATTTCAGGCTGGTCATATTCCTGATTCAATTCATTTAACGAACGATAATTTATCAACTTTTATTCGTGAAGCAGACATTGACGCGCCTGTGGTCGTTTGCTGCTATCATGGTAATTCTAGTCAACAAGCCGCTCAGTTCCTGCTTAGTCAAGATTTTACGGAAGTTTACTCACTTGATGGTGGCTTTGTTGATTGGCAATTACATTATCCTGATTTGGTCGCTTCAGGAAGTAATGCAGATTCATGACGGGTTCATCACATTCTTTACAACCGCTGGTTAGTGTTCATCAACATAATATTGCCCTGCTATTCTCAAACTATTTAATCAGCCAAAATATTGAAAGTGCCGTGCAGATTGAAGATGAGCAGTTTGTGATTTTATGTTCACCTGAACGATACGAACAAGCGCGCGAGATTTTCAATGAATTTATTGAAAATCCTCATGATGTGAAATATCAACAAGCGGCTTGGCAAAGCAGTGAAACCACAAATATTGTGCAGAATGGTCCTTCATTCTTTTCGACCATCAAACAGCAGTTTTTAGCGCATGCTGGTGTTGTGACGTTAAGCATTTTCGCTTTGTGCTGGTTGATTTATCTGGGCAGTATTTTAGGTTGGCAAATGACCATATTTAACGAAATTCATTTCTTTAATAAACTGAGCGTAGCCCATTTTTTTGAAAATCCTTTTCGTTTAATCGGGCCGGTTTTCTTTCATTTTTCATTATTACATATTGCCTTTAACACCATGTGGTGGTGGCAATTAGGTGGCAGTATCGAAAAAGTGATGGGCAAAGCCGAGTTGATCCAGTTATTTTTGTTGTCGGCTATTGTATCAAACCTCGGTCAATTTATAGTTTCAGGTCCAAATTTTGGGGGCTTGTCAGGTGTTGTTTATGCTGTGGTGGGTTACGTTTGGTGGGCTGGTTGGTTAGCACCGGAAAAAGGTTTAGTGTTATCTAAAGCCATTATTGGTTTATTATTATTTTGGTTGTTACTCGGCTTTGTTGATGTGTTGCCGGTGAAAATGGCCAATACAGCGCATTTATTAGGGTTAATATCAGGATGTTTTTTAGCTTGGTTAAGGTTTGCCAACCCAGCTAAACATATTGAAAAGTAGCCGATTTTTCAGCTACTTTTTATTGACATTGCTTAGTTATCTAGCCATTGCGTAAACAGTAATTTTTTGATTAATGGTTGTCCGGTTTCTTTGGTTAATAAGCTTTTTACTTGCTCTTCACAAAGCTTTTGTATTTCATGGCGACCATTAATGGATTTAATCTTTGCTTCTGGTTGTTGACCAATAATATTAATAATGGCATCACGTAATAACGGAGAATGGTGTTCTACTGCTTCGAAATTGGACGAATCTTCAATCATCAATTCAACGGTGAGTCTGACATAACCCATCTTCTTTTTTACCGCGACATAATTGGTAATAATCTCAGGTTCGAAACCAAAGTAAGCATAGTCGGCCGCTTTTGTTTGATTAACGGTGATTAGTGTGATGAAAAGTATAAGAAAGCTTTTAAGCATATAGACTACGTCCTAGAAAAATAAAAGTTACGATAAGTAATGCTAAGTTATCGGCATTAATTGTAGCGATTTTAGTGAAATTTTTCATTTTATTTATTTTAATAATCAGAATTATATTGAAAGTCGCATACCGTCAGTGGTTTGGCTAGAAATAAAAACCTGATATCATACGCGCGCTTTCGTCGTAAATGGTTTAAATATTTCATGGTACAACAAACTCAACCTCATCATTTATTTCCTGTGCAGTTGCATACAAAATGGTGTCGAGAAAAAACCTCCCAATTAAATCTTTATCTTCAAGACTGGTTATTAGATCCGAGTTCGTTAACGGCAAGATTAAAGCAACACTGTCAAGATTTTCGAGTGCAAGTGTTAGGGCAATGTATTGAAACTTGTTCTGTAGATGAGAGTAACGAAGATATCCTCGCTGGTGAAGAAGTGTTGGTGCGAGAAGTACTGCTTTTTTGTGATAATAAGCCACAAGTTTTTGCCCGAAGTTTATTACCTTTACGATCATTAACAGGCAAGGAAGCGCATTTAGCTAAATTAGGTGAGCAATCGTTAGGGCAAGTAATATTTAATCACCCAGAACTCAAACGTAAAGGTATAGAAGTGGCAAGTTTTGATCAGCAATCTAGGGTAGCTGAACTAGCGAGTTATTATCAACTAAGTGTCGTTGATCCTTTATGGGGTAGACGTTCTGTCTTTGTGGTCAATGACAAACCATTAATGGTGGCGGAAGTCTTTTTACCTAACTCTTTTGCCTATCAAGATAAAGTTAACCAATGAGTATCAATCAAAAACAAGCTTGGTCAAATAAGTGGCTGGCAATTAAACAAATTACCCGTATGGATAAGCCTATCGGCACTTATTTATTATTGTGGCCAACCTTTTGGGCATTGTGGATTGCCGCAGATGGCTTTCCTAATTTGCATCTTATTTTGGTTTTTTCACTCGGCGTTTTTATTATGCGAAGTGCAGGCTGTGTAATCAATGACTTTGCCGATAGAAAAGTGGATGGCAAGGTAAAAAGAACAGCCCACAGACCTTTAGTTTCAGGAGCTATGACCAGTGAACAAGCATTAAGCTTATTTGCTTTTCTCATTGGTGGCGCGATTGCGCTAGTGTTAACACTCTCCCTTTATACTATTTATTTATCGATGATTGCGCTGTTGTTAGCGGCAAGTTATCCCTTTATGAAACGTTATACCCAATTACCCCAAGTGGTTTTAGGGGCTGCTTTTAGTTGGGGAATGATCATGGCATTTGCCGAACTGCAAGGCGAGATCCCTGTTGTGGCTTGGTTATTATTTTTTGCCAATGTATTATGGACAGTCGCCTACGATACTATGTATGCCATGGTTGATCGTGACGATGACTTGAAAATAGGGGTGAAATCCACGGCTATTTTGTTTGGCAAACATGACAAACGCATTGTTGGCTTTTTGCAATTAATGACCTTAGCGCTGTTATTTACCGTCGGTGATATTTTAGCGTTTGGTTGGCCTTTTCAATTAACGTTAGTTTTAAGTGCAGGGTTATTTTGTTATCAACAAATGCTGATTGTAAATCGGGATAGAGACAATTGCTTTAAAGCGTTTTTAAATAACCACTGGGTTGGGTTGATTATATTTGTCGGTGTTTACATTGAATACTTATAACGAAGCAACCAATCGACAAGCTTAGCCATGATTTATATAAAAGTGACGCTGATTAATGCTGTTATGCTAAAAGCACTAACGTGATTAAAAAGCGTCGTTGCCTCGTTACCGTAAAATACTTTGTAACACGGAAATATCCACTAAATTAGTCACATATGAGCGGGTAATATCTAAGGTACTGTTGGCCATTAACAAACCATCTTCATCCGTCTGTATAAGCCCTTCATCACGCATTGCATCAATTAACGTCATTTGTGTTTTCTTATCAATAAATTCTGCGGCATTGATACTATTTAACACCGTTAAACGTTTGGCAATAGCGACCACTTTTTCGACAAAATCGTTTTTATTGATGGGCGATAAACGATTGATGAGGATTGAAATGATCGTAAGTCTTTGTAATGTTTCGTCAGCGCACTCACCGAGTAAATTAATACTACTGAGAGTCTTATTCTCATTAATCAATGACCAAAAGCCTGCTTTACTTTGTTTTGCCGTGTTAAGCGAAGCGAGTGTTGCAAGCACTTGAGAAACTTGTCGAGATATTTCATCACAACTTTGCCATAAAAATAAATCTCGTTTAAGCAACACCAGAATATGCTGTACCTGTTTTTCTAATTCTTGTTGCGCTATTTTGGCATTTTTTTCTAAAATTCGACAAACTAAAGCTGGCAGCATAAAAGCGTGCAAAATATTATTGCGGTAATAGCGCATTTCCAATGCTGCCGACTCGCTCAGTGAAATAATGTCGCCAAAACTATCTTGATCGACCGTGACTTTATTTAAGGTAATTGCATCATTGAGTAGTTGTTCACCATTTTGCTCTGGTAAAGTTAGTTCATCACTATAGGGGGCTTGTTTTTGAATCGCTAAAAAGAAATCCAATTGAATAATAAGCTCTTGACGAGACAAAGCTTTGTTTTTAGTTGCCAGTAAAATTAAGGCAATTAGTGATACGCCATTTAACGCCGCACACTTGTTGATGGCAACCATCACTTGATCAGCTAACACGTTAACGCTAGGGGTTAACCAGCTTGGTTTTTGTGGATCGATGGCATCTATATCATCTTTCCAGTTTGGCACTTGCTCGGTCAAAAACTGATTGATGTTAATTGGGGTGCCAAAGTTGACGAATCCTTTACCATAATTGCGCAGGTTTTTTATGGCTTTAAACACGCCAAATACTGATTCATTTTTCTTTTTACTACCGCTTAATTCTTTATGGTAAGTACCCACTTCCATGACATGTTCATAGCCTAAATAGACAGGCACTAAGGTGAGTGGGCGATTAATTCCTCGTAAAAGGCTCTGAATGGTCATTGCTAACATACCCGTTTTAGGATCTAATAACCTGCCCGTCCGACTTCTGCCACCTTCTGAATAGTATTTCACTGAATATCCACGTTCAAATAATAAGCCTAAATATTCACGAAAAATTGTGGAATACATGCGGTTACCGCGAAAACTACGACGAATAAAAAAAGCACCAGCTTTTCTGAAAATAGGGCCAGCAGGCCAAAAGTTTAAATTGATACCGGCGGCAATCCTTGGTGTGACTAGGCCTTGTTGATAAATAATATAAGTGAGTAATAAATAATCCATATGGCTGCGATGACAAGGTACATAAATGATTTCATGACCATCATCGGCAAGTTCTCGTAAGGTATTCGCATTGTTGACCTCAATACCTTGATAAAGACGATTCCATAGCCAGTGCAACACGCGTTCACCTACTCGAACCATGGATTCGCGATAATCACCGGCTATTTCATCCATGATTTTTAAGGCGTGTTTTTTGGCAACGGCTTCGCTTTGTCCTTTGCTTTCCACTTCGTCTTGTATTAATTTTTTAATCGAAGGATTTTTCATTAATGCTTTAAACATTTGTTGTCGGTGCATTAATCTTGGTCCTGTTGCCGCAATTTTTTGACGATGAAAATGAAAGCGAGCAACCCGTAATAATTTTCGTGCGATTGCATCGTCAGTTCCATGTTTATCTGCCATATAGCGCAATGACAATGACTGGCTAAAACGTACTAGGGTATTTCTGCCTAGAAATAACACAATAAAAAATTTACGTAACCAGCTTGGCGATTCTTGGTCGGCGAGTATGGTACCTACATTGGCGTTATTTTTTTCAATGGTAGGTTTTCTGCCCCACACTAAATTAGCGGGGATCAGTTGTACGTCAAGCTGTGGGTTGTTTTTATGTAATGCTAATAGTGCTAGGCCTTGCTCTTTCGCTTTTCCTTTAATGGCGCCTTTTGAAAAGAGTACTTGGCTTGGTTTTTCTAAGCAAAGCGTGCGCTGGAAAGTTTTACCATCAATGGTGATGGTCTCTAAAGGATCAGGAAAATTTAATTTTTTACAGGCTTTTTGTAGCGTTAATAAATCGCTCGCCGATTGATGTCTTACAATATAAAAAATGGGTTTATTGCGATTACCTTGTTGAGTTTCAAGGACTTTATCGGCAACTATCCGACATTTTACCCATAATTGAACGGGAAATTTTAATAGCATATAAAAAAATGAACGTAGTGCTAACATCTTGTTTTTCTCAGACTTATCAGAATAAATAGTGTAGCATTAATCAAAAGACTTGTCTTATTTCGAACTAGGATTGCACCAAGTGTTTTACTTTTTCAATTTAGCCTAATAAAGCGAGTGTCATTGATTAACAAGGTTAGGCCTTTAAAGGATCCAAGTGAATAAAATTGCCGTTTTTGTTGACGTACAAAATATCTACTACACCACGCGAGATACTTTTGGGCGTCAGTTTAATTATCGTAAGTTTTGGCAACAATTAAGTGAGCAAGGTAAGATTGTTCATGCTAACGCCTATGCGATCCAACGGAGTGATGATGCTCAGCATAAATTTCAAAAAGCATTAAAACATATTGGTTTTCATGTAAAACTCAAACCCTTTATTCAACGTGCTGACGGCTCTGCCAAAGGTGATTGGGATGTAGGGATCACAATTGATGTTATGGAATTGGCCCCTGAAGTTGATACTGTCGTGTTATTATCAGGCGATGGCGATTTTGATTTGTTGTTAAAAAAAGTAGCTGAAAACTATCAAGTGACCACGCAAGTTTATGGGGTCACGGCGTTAACGGCTAATTCACTTATCAATGTCGCGACAGACTTTTTCCCTATTAATAATGATTTGCTTCAGTAAATCATTGTCTTTTTAATACACAAATCTATAAGAATCAGGCATGATAAGAAAGGCGTGATTGACTAGGGATAATCATTTTGAAGACAAGAATAACAAAGCTAATTGCTTATTATTTGAATTGCTTTGCGATTATTTTCATCATATTTAAGTCGTCAATCTCTCATGGGGAAGAGTTAGTGATTGGCCTAGGCAATTTTCCTCCATTATTTTCAACGCCTGGTTCTCCTGCTTTATTTAAAGATTTAATCGATGGTGTTTATCGATATATTCCAAACAAAACAATAACCTACCAATATATGCTTTCTAATGCACGTTTAGAAATGGGGTTAAATATCAACGCATTAGACGGTGCGGCTAATATCGTATCAAATCAATATATTACCGGTTGCATTACCCAGCCACTGTTTGGCTTTTCAGATGTTGCGATTAGTAAAAAAGTGAATGCATATCAAATAGAGGATATTTCAGTCCTATCAAAATATTCTGTGGTGTCATATCAAGGAGCGACAAAGCTATTAGGTGTGGCTTATAACAAGGCAATTTCACAGGCTTCATTTTATAAAGAAGTTTCGAATCCGATGGATCAAGCAAAATTACTTGCCAATGATCTTGTCGATGTGAGTATTGGCGATAAGTATATATTTCTACATAGTTTAAAACATTGGACTCATGGTACTAATGATGCCGCCGATTATCAGATCCATCCTATCTTTCCGCCTGTGGTTAGTTCAATGGGATTTAATCAACAACAGCATTGTGATGAATTTGATCAAGCTTTAGTTAAATTTAAAGCCAGTGGTGAATACCAACAGGTTTACGATAAACATCTAAAACGTTTAGGTTTTATTAAAGAATAACGGTACCTGTTAAGTGATCAAGCATCTGTTACTTTCGAACTATTCGCAATAATTTATGAATCACTTATGATAGTCGTTAAATAATAAAAATAATTCGCTGATATGCTGCCAATTTCAATATTAGTCTTACTGACATTTTTCTACTTAATTCTGCTTTTTGCGATTGCTTATCTCGGCGATAAATACACTATATCGTCGAAAGCTAAGCCCGTAGTTTATAGTTTAGGTTTAGGTGTTTATTGTACTTCTTGGGCATTTTATGGTGTGACAGGACAAACCGCTAAAACAGGTTGGTGGCTAACACCTACCTACACTGGCGCCATTATCGTGTTCATTTTAGCGTGGCCATTAGTGCTAAAAGTTGCACGAATTTGTCGGGAGCAATCGCTGACCTCATTGGCTGACTTTATCTCTTCACGCTACGGAAAATCTTCAAGCTTAGCCGGTCTCATTACCATCACGGCTTTTTTTGCCATTATTCCCTATATTGCACTACAACTTCGAGCGATAACCAATAGTTTTAATGTTGTAACACTAAACTCACCCGCACTAGATAATATTGATGTGACGTTACTGTTTACGGTGACATTAGCGGTGTTTGCGATTTTATTTGGTACCCGACGAATTCGCCCTTCTGAGCATAATCCCGGCTTATTGTTGGCGATTGCCTTTGAATCGATCATTAAGCTTTTTACTTTTTTAGCGATTGGCTTTTTTGTTTGTTATGTGATGTTTGATGGGATGAATGATTTATTTACTCAAGCGGCTAATAATCAAGCAGTACAAAGAATAAGTTCACCGCCGAGTTATGTTTATATCACTCAAACCATCTTAGGCATTTTAATGATGTTCTGTCTGCCTCGACAATTTCATATGGCCTTTATCGAGCAAGACAATGAAAAAGAGCTTAATACTGCTCGTTGGCTATTCCCTTTGTATATGATTGCCTTAAACATTTTTGCATTACCCATTGCCTATGCCGGATTAATATTATTTGATGGTTCAACGGTTGGTTCAGACAGTTTTATGTTGCAGCTGCCTATGTTGGTAGAAAATGATTTTATGACCATTGTTTCTTATCTCGGCGGATTTTCTGCCGCCACAAGTATGGTGATTGTGGCAACGATTGTACTGAGCATAATGGTGTCAAATGATTTAATAACGCCAAAATTATTAGCCAATGAAAGTGGCTTACATCAACAAGAGCGATTAAGTCCTAATAAGCTATTAATTATACGCCGCATTACTATTGTGGTGATATTACTGGCGGCATATGCCTATTATCGAGTAACGTCGAACACGCAATTATTAGCCGTGACAGGTTTAATGGCAATGTCTTTGGTTGCACAATTTTCTCCGGCATTATTATTGGGATTAGTATGGCGCAAAGCCAATATGAAAGCAGCCTACCGGAGTATTGTTGTTGGTACGTCATTATGGGCATATACCTTATTATTACCTTCATTAAATAAAACTTTTATCAACATTGACGGTTTAATCGAGCAAGGCTTTTTAGGTATTACTTGGTTAAGACCCACGATGATGTTTGGCTTAGAGCTCGACTTTATTTCTCATGGTGTTGTGGTGAGTTTAGCATCAAGTTTGGCGGTTTTTGTTTATTATTCATTAGTGAGTGCTCCTGATATCAATGAGCAAATGCAGGCTATTCATTTTATTGATTCTGATAATCAACAAAAAAATAATCAGCAAAGAACTTCGCCATTGACCGTGCGTGATTTATACAATTTAGTGGTGCGCTTTTTTGGACAACGATTCGCCGATAAGTTGTTAGCAAAATATTTTCAATCAAATAGCATGAATTGGGAACATATTGCTCCTGTGACTTTTGAGTTAGCGGTAGAGCAAGAACTAGCCGGTGTTATTGGTGGGGCATCCGCTAAATTACTATTAGATTCAGCGAAACGACGACGCCATGCGTTATTAAATGATGTCGTTGATATTGTCGATGAGGCCAGCGAGCTTTTACGATTTAATCGATCATTATTGCAAGCCACAATTCAAAATGTAGAACAAGGTATTTCTGTGGTGGATAAAGACTTGAAAGTCGTTGCTTGGAATCGGCGATATATTGAAATGTTTGATTACCCTGAAGCGGAAATCTTTGTCGGTCGACCAGTCGAAGAAGTACTGAAATTTAATGCTAAACGTGGCTATTTTCCTAATTTGTACGGTGAGCTTGAAATTGCTAAGCGTATTGCTTACTTAGAAGAAGGCAAATCATACCGGTTTCAACGAGTGCAAAAAAATGGCAAGGTCTATGAAATGTCTGGTAATCCATTACCCGGAGGGGGATTTGTCACTACCTACGCTGATATTACTGAATTTGTGAAAACGCAAAAGGCACTGGAAGAAATTAATGCCCATCTCGAGTCACGCGTTGAAAAACGTACCTTAGATTTACAACAAGCTAATCAACATTTACAAGAAGCAAAGCTAGACGCTGAGCAGGCAAATATTAATAAAACTAAATATTTTGCGGCGCTAAGTCATGACTTGTTGCAACCGTTTAATGCGGCAAGTTTATTTTCGTCTATTCTGGCAGAGAAAACCGAAGATAGTACTTTAGCTGATCACATCGACAAAAAAGAGCTACGTGAACTCAGTCAAAATATTCATAATTCGTTAAGTAATGCTGAACAATTATTAAGTTCGATTTTAGAGTTAACTAAATTAGATGCCGGTGCCACTCAGCCGGTTGTTGAAGATTTTCATTTCGACGAATTTATTCGCCCTATTTGTGATGAATTTAAGCTTATAGCTGAGAACAAAGGATTAATATTTGAAGAAAAGTTATGTGCTGTCGGCACGCGTTCAGATAAAACTTTGCTTCGTAGAGTCTTACAAAACTTATTGTCTAATGCCGTAAGGTATACCGATAACGGTAAAATTACTTTATCGATAAAAGAGATTAAAGGTTCACTTAAACTCACTATTTCAGACACAGGTATTGGCATTGCAGAAAAAGATAAGGTAAGGATATTTAACGACTTTGAACAAGTAGAAAAACGACTTGTAGAAAAAAATCATCAAGAAGTTGGACTGGGACTAGGATTAGCGATCACGTCGCGTATTTGTAAAATTTTAGGTATTGAGTTCGAATTATCCTCTGAAATAGGGAAAGGCAGTCATTTTTCATTATATTTACCGGTGATCAATATTAAAAGTCATTCGATAGCACCGAAACAAACCACTACTATCGTGAGAAAAGATTTAGTCGGTTTACGGGTTTTAGTGATTGATAATGACGCGCCAGTATTGCTGGCGATGCAAAAACGCCTCACCGAGTGGGGCTGTGTGGTTTCAACAGCGAAAGATCAACAGGAAGCTTTGCAGAAGTGCGAGAAAGCACAGCCTGATATCATTGTTGCCGATTACCATTTAGATTTTGGCAAAACAGGCGTTGATGCCGTTGTCTTTATCAACGACAAGCTTCAAACGAATATTCCTGTGATTGTTAATTCAGCAGATCATTCTGAAGATATTCATGAACAAGTGGTTGCTAATGGTTTTATGTTTATTCATAAACCCGTAAAGCCTGCCGCATTAAAAAGAACAATTAAAAAACTTGTGGCGAATTAACTTCATTTTAATCACACTACTGATAGCTCTTAATGTGATGTTGCCAAATTTGATTGAATTCTAAATCTTCTATAATTGGCACAATATGTTGGTAAATTTCAGTATATTTATGCGGAATAAGAATTCTACGATCGTATATATCGTGGGTTTTTTCGATAAATGAAATTTATTTTGCCAGTTATTTTTTTTGATGGTGTGATCAAAGGTTGAACGGCTTATTATTGCTGCATCAACCCGTTGATTTAATAACATTGAGAACAAGTCGACTTCATTAGCAGTATCAACCCTTGTGATAATTTCTTCCTCTATGAGCTCATTAATGCCAAAGTAATAGAATCCTCTCACGCCCCCAAATACTTTACCTTTCAATGATTGTGGTTTGATAAATTCAATAGATTGTGAAATTAGCGAGACTATTTCATCTCGATCAGTAAAAACACGAGGTGTCCACAGGTACTCTTTTTCATCTTTATCAGAAAACCATACAGGGTTTACTCCCAATAATATGCCATTTAGTGTCTCGTTAGCTATCATCCGTTCGATGCGTTTGCGGGGGACAGAGACCATTTCAAAATGGTATTTAGCACTGTAAGCATTTAAGCATTGGGTAAAGTCGTAATATAAACCTTCTTTTTTTCGGGATCTATCACTAAAGGTGGTTTGACATGGTAGGTATAAATGGTCACTAAGGTCTTTTCTTCAGCATTGAGAAAAGTGCAATAAAGTAATGACAACATTAACAATAAATATTTCATATTAGCGCAAGTAAGTATCCATACATAACGAACATGTATCTAACTATATATTTTAATTAAGAAATTGCTCTACACTTTTTAGTTTTAATTTTAGTTTTAGTTTAAGTTTGATGGTTGAAGTGATGTTTGTTTAAGTTTTTGGAAGAGAGTGCTTGCTTGAGTACGGTTATTAACTTCAAATTTTTGCAGAATGGCTGAAACATGATTTTTAACGGTCGGCTCTTGTATATTCATTTCATAAGCAATTTGTTTATTCAATAAACCATCGGCAATCATTTGCAAAACTCGATATTGAGCTGGGGTTAATTTACTGAGTTTCTCGGCAATTTCTTTTTCTTCGGAAGGTGCCTCGGTTGACAAATTAATCCCAGGCGGTAACCAAGTTTCACCATCTAAGACAAAATCTATCGCGTCAGAAATTTCATCGAGGGAAGCTGATTTTGGTATATAACCACTTGCCCCTAAATCAATGGCACGATTAATAATATTGGCTTCTTCTGTCGCCGATACCATGACAACTTGTATATCTGGATAAGCGTTTCGGATAGTCGCTAAGCCGGTAAAACCATCATTGCCAGGCATATTTAAATCAAGAAAAATTAATTCTATATCTGGATTTTCTTGGATCACATCAATAATACTGTTGAAAGATTCTGCTTCAATAATTTCACTGAAAGGTAATGATTTTTTTGCCGCTTGAGTCAGTGCTGCACGAAATAATGGGTGGTCATCTGCAATGGCTAATTTCACAAATTCTATACTCATGTTTGACCTTAATACATTTATTTAAACACGAAAGAATAGAGGGGCGCTAGTATAACGCCCCCTATATAGGCGATTTTAGAATCTATACCCTAGAGTTAAGTGAATAGTACGTGGGTCGGCAAAGTAACCAATTAAGGTCGTATCACCACCTAAACCAGCACCATAAGTACCATCACCATTGTCTACGGCAAAGTTATAACCACCAACCATCACTTCTTCATCGGTTAAGTTTTTACCATGTAAACCACCGTACCAATTACCTTCGGTACTTTCCCAAGTTATGCTTGCATTTACATTGCCATAGCCGTCTTGGGTTAACATGTCGCTATCTTCAAATAAAAGATATTCGTCACGGTAGTAATATCCGCCACTAAAGACAAAATAACCTATGTCAGTATCTAAGGTATAATTTGCTGCAAGGTTCATTGTGTACTTAGGTGTGTTAGATATGCCAACTAATGGCACGGCTACCGTAGGATCATCTTCTATTTCTGAATCAATATAACCGAAAGAAAAGTCGATTCTTAAATCATCGGTTGCAGCCCAAGTAACTTCAGCTTCAACCCCGTCACCAGTCGAACCTTTGATGTTACCTAAGTTTTGATTCAATACCGTTAGATCATTGGCATCAGGTGTGATGGTAATATATTGACGATCTTTGTGGTCAATAGAGAATAATGTCACGTTGGTACGTAACTCATCGTTCCAATCTTTCTTGATACCAAATTCGATAGTATCAACAATTTCTGGATTTGCTGCCATTTCGTTTAACGTTGCACGTGGGTTAAATGTACCTGATTTAAAGCCTTGTGAATAACTGGCAAATATCATGGTGTCTTTATCCATTTGATATTCAAGACCTACACGCGGTGAAAACTGAGACCAATCTGCTTTTTTAGGCGCATCTAATGTGCCATCGCCATTGGTATCTTCACCTAGTACTTGTGGGAAAGTGATACTCGGGTCTCTGGTGTAGCCGTCAATCCAACCAGAACTTGGGTAAACGTTTGAAAAAGCGATACCGTTGTTTACGTAAGCTTCTTTATCTTCTTTGGTATATCGTGCACCCAATGTTAATGAAAGCTTTTCTGATAAATCGATACTACTTTGTAGGTATATCGCGCTACTCTCACTGTTGTTACAACCCGTTACTTCACGCGTTAAACCTGTGGCACCTAATGAAGCGCCATAAGCTGCGCGACCTAAGAAACCTAAAATGGCATCGAAATGGCCACAAGATTCACCATCATATAAATATAAGCCACCAACAATGCTATATCCTTCACCATTGTACGATGCTTGTAATTCATGGCTGTTATTTTCATCATCATAGAAAGCTGGTACGTCAAAAATATCTAACGGGGTATTGTCAAAATCAATGTTGGTATCTGAATACCCGTCACGAGAAGTCGCGACATATTTCAAGGCTAAATTGTCAGACGCTTGCCAATTGACCATAAAACTTAATCCAGATAATTCAACACTATTTTCAGTTGGCATACTGGTATAAGAATCAAAAACATTATTAGGCACAGGAGCATTGGTTAATAAGCTTGGTAATAAACGGTAACCGCCCTTAGCGTTTGAGTCGTCTTGGGTTTTATCCCATGCTAAGCGCATAAATATATCATCAGTAGCATGATATTCTAAGGTTAAACGTGCAGCTGTTAAGTCCTTGTTGTAGTTTTCTTTATCTTGATTCGGTAAATCAGAAATTAAAAACTCGCCAAACCCATCTCGATTTAAATTCGCATAACCAAAACCTAAGTAAAGGGTATTTTCAACTAAAGGCATTTGCCCAGTCATTTTTAAATCTTTTTGATTATAGCTGCCAAGTGTCCCTTGAATGTCAAATTCAGCATCACCAGACATTTCTTTAGTGACATACTTAACCGCACCACCAATCGTGTTTTTACCGTATAAAGTTCCTTGTGGACCACGTAATACTTCGATACGTTCAATATCTAAAAGATCTAATACCGCACCTTGTGGTCTAGCTAAGTAGACGTCATCAACATAAATACCAACACCAGGTTCATAACCCCAAAGTGGATCTTGTTGACCAACACCACGTATAAAGGCTGTTAGTGTCGAGTTAGTACCACGGCTGGTTTGCAGTGTGGTGTTTGGCGAAAAACGTTGTACTTCTGTCATCACAGAAATACCATTTTCAGCTAACTCGGCTGCGCCAACTGATGTCATAGCAACCGGTGTTTCTTGTAAGTTTTCAGTCGTTTTACGGGCGGTTACTTCGATTATTTCTAAACCAGCCACTTTCTTTTCTTGAGATTCTTCTGCCGCATAAACTGCAGAACTCATAAGTGTTGAACTAATAGCTATTGCACACAGCGATTTGCTAAAAGTGTTTTGAGACGACTTACTTTGAGCCGTTTTTGATGTAAACATTGATGTATTCATGTTTCTCCCCGATGGATATTCTTTCTTTATAGTTTTATTTATTGCAGTGATTGTTTTTCAGTCATTAGTTAATCTAGCTTAAGCACATCCATCTGTATGTGGTACTTAAGTACTATACCTTTTTATCACCCTGTAAAGCACAATGAAATTGAGCATTTAAGGTGATTATTTTCCATAAGCTATCATCTTATATTACTCATGAGTTTTGTTAGTGAGAGATCTCTTCAGTCAAATTGATTTAATTAAAACAATACTCAGGAATTACTTATGTTAAGTATGTTTGGCTTAGTCGGAGGACTCATTTTATTAGTGGTTCTCACGATGAGGGGCATGAATTTATTCATTAGCGCTCCTTTATGTGCGTTACTAGTAGCCCTTAGCAATAATATGGCGTTACTTACTGGCGATACTTATTTTGTTAGCACTTATATGTCTGGCTTTACAAGTTTTATTGCCGCGTGGTTTTTTATGTTTTTACTGGGTTCTTTATTCGGTAAATTTATGGAAGATACCGGTGCTGCAGACAGTGTTGCTCGCTATATTGTTGATAAACTCGGCATGAAAAAAGCGGTTTTTGCGGTTGTCGCCGCGTGTGCCATTTTAACTTACGGTGGCGTAAACTTATTTGTTGTTGCATTTTCGGTTTACCCAATGGCACTAAGTTTATTTAAAGATGCTAATTTACCGCGCCGTTTCATTCCCGCCACGTTAGCTTTTGGCTCGGTCACGTTCACGATGACTTCTGCCGGTTCGCCAGAAATTCAAAACTGGATCCCGATAAAATATCTAGGCACTACGCCTTATGCTGGCTGGGAAGTGAGTTTAGTGGTCGCAATATTTATGGCGCTATTTGGTTATTGGTGGTTAAAAAAACTGATTTCCAAAGCGATAGCCAACGGGGAAGTTTTTGAACACCGTGAAGATGATCCAGAAATTCCTCAACGAGATTACCCTCACCCCATTACTGGTGTTATCCCGTTGTTGGTGGTCTTAATATTATCATTTAGCCTACACAGTTATTTTGGCCATAATGCTTTGATTGTTGCATTAGCCGGTGGAGTGATCAGTATTTGGTTGATCAATAACAAATATTTTCACAATCTAAATAATGCTATTTCTGAAGGTACAAACGGGGCATTGATTGCTATTGGTAATACCGCTGCCGTCGTTGGTTTTGGCGCTGTAGCAAAATCAACAGAAGCATTTCAAGTGGCAGTAAACATTATGACGCAAATGCCTGGCAATGAATTAATCGGTGCCGCTGTTGCCGTAAGTGTTATAGCAGGGTTAACAGGTTCGGCCTCAGGAGGCCAAGTGATTGCCTTACCATTACTTGCACCTCATTATATTGATCAAGGGGTGAATCCTGAAGAGTTACATCGGGTAGTTGCCATAAGTTCTGGCGCTTTAGATACCTTGCCACATAATGGTTATGTTGTTACTACCATTCGTGCTATTTGTAAGGAAACCCATGCCAGCGCGTATTGGTCTATGTTTGCCATGACCGGCGCAGTTCCATTGTTAGGCTTAATACTTGCCATTGGCTTGTTTATTTTTATTTAGTTTTTGATAGGAAATACTATGAATATAAGACTTCTTCTTTTAGCTGCGACTTTGCTGTTATCAGGATTTTGCTTTGCAGACGAAGCTAGTAAACCATTATTGGTTACTAAGCAAAAATTTACACTGGATAATTTTCAAACCTTTGGTGGTAAAAATATTGCGCAAGTAAACGTAGGGTGGGAAGCCTATGGCACGTTAAACCAAGATAAAAGTAATGCTATTTTGATTACTCATTTCTTTTCAGGAAATTCACATGCTGCTGGTAAATACAATGAAAGTGATGCCTTGCCAGGCTATTGGGATAGCATTATTGGCCCAGGTAAAGCCATTGATACCGATAAATATTATGTCATTAGTTCTGACACTTTGGTGAATGCCAGTGCGTTCGATAAAAACGTTATAACAACAGGGCCTGCAACGATTGATCCTAAAACAGGAAAACCTTACGGATTAACCTTTCCTGTGGTCACTATTCGCGATTTTGTCAATGTACAAAAAGCGCTCATCGATAGCTTAGGTATTAAAAAATTACACGCCGTTGTGGGTGCCTCTATGGGCTCGTTGCAAGCTATTGAATGGTCTGTTGCCTATCCAGACATGGTTGAACGAATGATTTCTGTTATTGGCGCGGCAGAAATGGATGCGTGGTTAGTCGCGGGGTTAGAGTCTTGGGCTGCACCGATAAAAGCCGATCCTAACTGGAATGGTGGTGATTACTATCAAAGTGAAGCACCAAAAAGAGGATTGCAATTATCTTTAGCAAGTATCACCCAAGATGCAATGCACCCAGCTATTTTCAATGCTTCAAACCCTACACATCAAGCCATTAATCAAGCGGCATTAAATGATATTAACGCTAATTTTCCGGTGGTTGATTGGCTTTATGGCGCCGCGGGGGCAAAGCTCGATATTATTGATGCCAATCATGTTTTATATCTTGTCAGAGCCAATCAATTGTTTATTGCCGGTCATAATAATGACCTTGCCGGAAGTTTGAAAAAAATTACCGCTATAACCTTATTTTTGCCAGCTGCCAATGATTTAGTGTTATTTCCTTCTATGGCTAAAAAAGCGCATGAACTTATTGGTGAAAATAGTCAGTATGAAGAAATTCAAGGCATGTGGGGGCATTTAGATGGTCTCTTTTCAATCAGCAGTAAAGCAAAAACCATTACAACATTTTTGGAGAGTAAATAATGAAAAACATGACCGCCTTAATAACCGGAGCAGGTAGTGGTATTGGTTTCGGTGTTGCTCAGTCGTTGGCTGAAAAAGGTGCGAATATCATTATCACTGATATGAATGATGAAGCGGTTTTATCTGCCCAGCAAAAATTGGCTGAAAAAGGCTTAACTGCAAGAGGCATTAAACTAGACGTTACCAATGAACAAGATATCGAAAATTTACTCGCAGCATTAGCTGATACAACCGTGGACATTTTAGTCAACAATGCCGGTATACAGCATGTTTCACGTTTAGAAGATTTTCCCATGAATGTTTGGCAAAAAATTGTTGATGTATTACTGACAGGGCCGGCGCGAACCTGTAAAGCTTTTATGCCCAAAATGCGGGAAAACGGCTTTGGCAGAATTATCAATATTGGCTCAATACATGGCTTAGTTGCTTCGCCTTATAAGTCTGCATATGTGGCAGCTAAACATGGCTTAATTGGTTTTTCGAAAGTGATCGCTTTAGAAACATCTGATACTGACATTACCATCAATACAATTTGTCCTGCCTACGTTAAAACGCCATTAGTTGAAAAACAGATCAAAGACCAAGCGCAACAACATGGCATTAGCGAAGAAGACGTCATCAATAAAATAATGCTAGAGCCTATGCCGAAAAAGTCGTTTATCGATATTGACGAAATCTGTGCCACGGTGTGTTTTTTGGCGAGTAAAGAAGCAAGAAATATGACCGGCCAAGCCCTTGTGCTTGATGGCGGTTGGACAGTGAAATAATTCCATTAAATCGCTTTTGAAAGCATTAAGCTATTTAATTTATCAAATATAGGAACAAAAAAATGGCAGGTTTTAATAAAGTTGTCGCTAACTATCAAGAAGCGATGGCAGGCTTAGAAAACGGAATGACAGTCATTGCTGGCGGCTTCGGTTTATGCGGCATTCCTGAAAACTTAATCAATGAAATTAAGCGTAAAGGCACTAAAGATCTTACGGTGGTTTCAAATAATTGTGGTGTTGATGATTTTGGTTTAGGGGTGTTACTTGCCGATCGTCAAATTAGCAAAATAGTGGCGTCATATGTCGGTGAAAATGCTGAGTTTGAACGACAAATGATGAGTGGCGAATTAGCCGTTGAATTAACACCGCAAGGAACTCTTGCTGAAAAAATGCGGGCTGGCGGAGCGGGCATTCCTGCTTTTTTCACTGCTACAGGTGTTGGTACACCAGTGGGAGAAGGTAAGGAAGTACGTACTTTTAATGGCAGAGAATACTTGCTGGAAGAGGGCATAAAAGGTGATTTCGCGATTATCAAAGCGTGGAAAGCGGACAAATACGGCAACTTAGTTTATCGCAAAACAGCGCGTAATTTTAATCCAATGGCGGCAACCGCAGGAAAAATCACGGTCGTTGAAGTTGAAGAAATCGTTGAACCAGGTGAACTTGATCCAGACCAAATTCATACCTCAGGTATTTATGTCGACCGTCTGATTGTCGGCACCTTTGAAAAACGCATTGAACAGCGAACGATTCGTCCTTCGCAGCAAGAGTCAGGAGAATAAAAATGGCGTTAACTCGAGAACAAATGGCAAAGCGCGTTGCTCAAGAATTACAAGACGGTTATTACGTTAATTTAGGGATTGGTATTCCTACTTTAGTGGCGAATTATATTCCTGAAAATATGGAAGTTATGCTGCAATCAGAAAACGGCCTTCTGGGCATGGGACAATTTCCTACGGAAGATGAAATTGATGCGGATTTAATTAATGCCGGTAAGCAAACGGTCACTATGGCAACCGGAGCGTCTGTATTTTCAAGTGCTGAGTCATTTGCCATGATCCGCGGTGGCCATGTTGATTTAACGGTACTCGGTGCCTTTGAAGTGGATGTGAATGGCAACATTGCTTCATATATGATCCCTGGAAAGTTAATCAAAGGCATGGGGGGCGCAATGGATTTAGTGGCCGGCGCTGATAATATTATTGTTACCATGACACATGCTTCAAAGCATGGAGATTCTAAATTACTCGCCAATTGTACTTTGCCGCTCACAGGTAAAAATTGTATTAAAAAGGTGCTTACCGACTTAGCTTACTTAGAAATTCATCAAGGTAAATTTCATTTATTAGAATATGCGCCAGGGGTTTCTATTGAAGAAATTCAAGCGCTGACGGAAGGTGAATTAATTGTTAGTGAAAACGTAAAAGAAATGCTTGTTTAACCTAGTTCGGCACTTTGGTTCGTTGAAAGTGCCGTTTTTTTTTAATTTGTTGCTAATTATTTATTCGCATTTTCTAAATACTAATAAACGGTTATTTGCCGGCATAGTGTGGTCGGTGATTAAAGAAAAACCGGCAGCATTTGCCAAGGTAATTATGGCTTCAAAGTCACGAATACCACTGAGTTGATCACGTTCTTTTAACCACGTATCAAATTGTTGATTACTTGCGCTAGTAAATTTACCTTGGTAGTTAAATGGTCCGTAAATACATAAGGTTCCGTCTTTGACTAAATTATTGCCAACGCCAGTGAAAAAGCGTTGTACTAGCGGCCAGCTCACAATATGCAGGGTATTGGCAGTAAAAATACCATCAAAATAAGGGGTACTGTTGTCGTTAGTAAAAGACCAGTCTTCAGTAAGATCAAGGGTAATAGGCGCGCGAATATTGTTTAAACCGCTGTTAATGACTCTTTGCTGGATAGAAAAATGATTGGTGGCAAGATCACTGGTTTGCCAAACTAGTTGTGGTAAATGTTCAGCAAAATGTACGGCATGTTGACCCGTGCCAGAGCCTATTTCAAGCACCTTGTTTGTGGTACTAAACGCCTGATTTAATACTGATAAAATGGCAGACTTGTTGTTTTCACAGGCCTGAGAAAATGCTAATTCCATCCTAATTTCCTTTTGTTGACGCGTTAGCTTTGTTTAAACGGTAATGCCGCTAAACATTGCTTTTGATAACGCTTTAGTTGTACTCGTTCTTGTTGGCAGTAATTTTTTATCGGCGTTTTGAAGTGTTCATGTTTGATCCAATGATAAGAATAGGTCAATACGGCTTCAAAACCTCGTTGTATTTTATGCTCACCTTGTGTGCCTGGATTAAACATCGCTAATTTATTAGCAATGCAAAATTCGATGCCTTGATAATAACAAAGCTCAAAATGAAGATTTTTCACTGATTCACTACAGCCCCAATAACGACCATATAAATGCTGATGATCATAAAAGAACAATGAACAAGCAATATATTGATCATCTCGACTCGCGATTACCAGTAAAATATTATCCGGTAACGTTTGAAAAATTTGTTGAAAAAAAGCATAGCTTAAGTGCGGCTGATGACCTTTTTTTAAATAAGTTAATTGGTAAGTTAAATAGAAGTAATCTAAATGTTTCTTGGTAATGTCTTTACCGACAAACCGCTTAACCTGAACATCTTGTTGAGCAATTGAACGGCGTTCTTTTAAGGTGTTTTTACGTTTTCTGGCGGTAAATGTTGAAAGGAAATGGTCAAAACTTTGATATTGACGATTAAACCAATGAAACTGAACCGTATGGCGAAGATATACGTCATCAGGTAACTTTTCTTGAGCAGCTTGAGAAATTTCAGGAATAAACAACAAGTGCCAGCTATTGATATCATTTTGCTGGCAATACTCAATCAGTACTTTTATGATTTGCAGATAATCAACCGTTTCGCTTAGGAGCTTGTCATTTGGAATGGGGGTAACAGGAATAGTGCTGACTAACTTGGGATAATAATCTAAACCATTGTGCTGATAAGCTTGTGCCCAGTCCCAGTCAAACACATACTCGCCCCATGAGTGTTGTTTAATATATAACGGGATAATTGCTTGAATTGTTTTATCAGTAGATAAGGTTAAATGATGAGGCTGCCAACCAGTCTTAATACAAATAGACGTACTATCTTCAAGCGCTTTGAAAAATTCATAATGCATCAGTGGGCATAAAGAGTTTTCTACGGCTTGCCATTGGTTTTTGGCAATATCATTAATACTATGATGAAATTCTGCTTTCACGTGGCTCGTATTTTTAAGTGAAACGTTGGCTAAGCATAGCTGATTTTGCTTTCAGATATAATAACCAATGGCGAATAGAGAGGTTTTTATCTCATTCATTTATATAGCATTATGTCTGATATCTCGATTAAGTTTTTTACTTGACTAGTCAGGGTTGCGTTTATTTACAGCCTGTATATACTAACAGTTATAACTGTCAGTATATACAGGAAATTGTCGAATGACTAACCTACGACCACTTACACCACGCCAAGAACAAATTTTTGATCTTATTAAAGAAAATATTTCTCAAACGGGTATGCCACCCACGCGCGCTGAAATTGCCGATTTTTTCGGTTTTAAATCTGCCAATGCCGCCGAAGAGCATTTAAAAGCACTCGCTAAAAAAGGTTACATCGAAATGCTACCTGGCACGTCGCGCGGTATTCGTTTAGCGGAACAGTTTACTGAAGAAGAAGGCTTACCGTTAATTGGTCGTGTTGCGGCAGGAGAACCTATTCTGGCGCAAGAACATGTTGAAGATAACTATAAAATTGACGGTAATTTATTTCACCCTGCAGCGGATTATTTATTGCGAGTAAATGGCGAAAGTATGAAAGATATAGGCATTCTCGATGGTGATTTATTAGCGGTACATCAAACGACTGACGTGCAAAATGGCCAAGTGATTGTTGCGCGAATTGATGAAGATGTAACGGTAAAACGATTTAAACGTGAAGGAAATGTTGTTTATCTTCACGCTGAAAATGAAGATTTCTCACCGATAAAAGTTGATTTAACTTCGCAACATTTTAATGTTGAAGGCATAGCTGTAGGAGTTATTCGTTCTGCCGACTGGATGTAAATTTAACTTTTCCATATTGCTGACTTTTGTTCTCCTCTTTTTAATAAAAGTCAGCAATTTTTTACTTTTTGTCACTTTTCATGCTTTAGCCGAACTTTTATAAAGAATAATTCTTATTTAATCTTAGTATTCTCAAACTAGATTGTTTTTTGATTAAAAAATATTCACCCTCATTTCTACCTGATATTATTTTATTAGAGCAATTGCTTGATTTTTAGCCTATGGCGTCAGGCTATATAAAATGGACTTTTTAACGTTTTAGAGTTGATACTCTATTGTAATTGTTAGTGTTTTTACTTTTATTAAAGAAAATTAAGAATTGACCTAGATCAAGATTTAAGTAATTCTAGGACAGAAATTGAACAAAAATAATAATAAGGCGCACTTTAAGTGGTTAAAAAATAGCCAGAAAAAATAACAACAAAAACAACTAAAAGAAATCAAGATATTCGTTTTTTAATGATATTAAAGATTTTAAAACTTAGAAAGGGTGGAGGAGATGTCGAGTGAAGAGACGTAACCTAAGTTGGCTATTCCTAGGGCTATTAGTTCCTAGTATGGCTTGGGCAGATAAACAGTTAAATCTTACCAAAGGTGTTACTGATATAAGTCAGGAAGTATATGGTCTTCATATGTTTGCGCTTTATATTTGTACTGCAATTGGTGTTGTGGTTTTTGGGGCGATGTTTTGGTCAATCATGTTCCATCGCAAATCAAAGGGGGTAAAGCCAGCAACTTTTCATGAAAGTACCAAGGTGGAAATTCTGTGGACAGTTATCCCTATTGTCATCTTAATCGGCATGGCGGTACCCGCAACGAAAACACTCGTTAGCATGGAAAATAACGATAATTCTGATATCACTATTCAAGTCACTGGCTCTCAGTGGAAATGGCACTATAAATATTTTGACCAAGACATTGAGTTTTACTCTGTTTTATCGACTCCTCGTGGACAATATGAAAACCAAAATGGTGTTGGCGAAACAAAAGGTGAAAATTATCTTTTAGAGGTTGATAGACATTTGGTGATACCGGTTAATAAAAAAATTCGCTTTTTGATCACTTCTGATGATGTGATTCATTCATGGTGGGTGCCAGATTTTGCCGTTAAACAAGATGCTAACCCTGGTTTTATCAACGAAGCATGGGCGATAGTACCTGAGCCAGGAATATATAGAGGCCAATGTGCTGAGCTTTGCGGTAAAGATCATGGTTTTATGCCGATTGTCGTTGAAGTTAAATCGGAAGAAGACTACGCCCGTTGGATTGATGAACAAAATGAATTAATCGCTAATGCCGCTGCTGCAGAGGCTGCTTCTTTAAATGCTTCACTCTCTAAAGAAGAATTAATGCAATTAGGTGAAACTACTTACACGGCTTATTGTGCTGCTTGTCATCAACCTACAGGCTTAGGTTTACCTCCTGCGTTTCCAGCGCTTAAAGGCAGTCCTGTTGCGACAACGGGCAGTGTTGCTGACCATATAGATATCGTTTTCAATGGTAAAGCCGGAACCGGTATGCAAGGTTATGGCAAACAACTTAGCATGAAAGAAATTGCTGCGGTTGTTACTTACGAGCGAAACGCTTGGGGCAATGACACAGGTGATACTGTACAAGCGGCTGATGTTAAATCAGCGACTAGCGGTTCTGCTTCTTCAGCTGCGACTACTGTTGAAAAAGTCGTTGAGAAAGTGAGTAAAGCTGTTTCTGCTGCACCCGCAGAAGACTTATCTAAAGAATATACACTTGATGAATTAATGGCTAAAGGCGAGAAAGTTTACAACACGGCTTGTGTAGCTTGTCATCAGTCTACTGGTGCAGGTTTACCACCAGCATTTCCATCATTAATCGGTAGCCCAATTACTACAGGTGATGTTAATGCACACATTGATATGGTGGTAAATGGCAGTAAGAAAAATCCAAGTATGGCCGCTTTTGGTGCTCAATTGTCTAAAACCGACATTGCTGCCGTCATTACTTTTGAGCGAAATGCTTGGGGTAATAATACCGGTGATGTTGTTCAACCCGCAGATATTGCTGCAAGTGCTAAGTAAGGAGGCAGAATAATGACTACAGAAGCTATTCACGACTCGCATGAGCACGATGATCACCATGATCACAAAATGACGGGTATAAAACGTTGGTTGTATACGACTAACCACAAAGATATTGGTACTTTGTACCTATGGTTCGCATTCATCATGTTATTATTTGGTGGTGCATTAGCAATGATGATCCGTGTTGAGTTATTTCAACCAGGACTTCAATTTGTTGAACCCGACTTTTTTAACCAATTAACTACTGTTCACGGTTTGATCATGGTATTCGGCGCGATTATGCCGGCTTTCACCGGTTTTGCTAACTGGATGATACCTATGATGATTGGTGCGCCAGATATGGCTTTACCACGTATGAACAACTGGAGTTTTTGGATTTTGCCTTTTGCATTTTCCATTCTTATTGCTTCGTTCTTTATGGAATCAGGAGCACCTAACTTTGGTTGGACGTTCTACGCACCACTTTCGACAACATACTCTAACGGAAGTACCGCATTCTTTGTTTTTGCTGTACATATTATGGGTGTTTCATCGATTATGGGGGCAATTAACGTCATTGTAACCATCATGAATATGCGTGCCCCAGGTATGACTTACATGAAAATGCCATTATTTGTTTGGACATTTTTCATTACGGCCTATTTATTAATTGCGGTAATGCCGGTGTTAGCTGGTGTTGTAACTATGCTATTAACTGACACCTATTTTGGTACGAGTTTCTTCGACGCCGCTGGTGGTGGTGATCCAGTAATGTTCCAGCATATTTTTTGGTTCTTTGGTCATCCTGAAGTTTACATCATGATCTTGCCGGCATTTGGTATTGTATCAACCATCATACCTACATTTGCTCGTAAACGTTTATTCGGCTATAGCTCAATGGTTTATGCCACAGCTTCAATTGCTTTCTTATCGTTTATTGTGTGGGCTCACCATATGTTCACCACCGGCATGCCGTTATTCGGTGAACTATTCTTCATGTATTGTACTATGTTGATTGCGGTGCCAACGGGTGTGAAAGTCTTTAACTGGGTTGCGACTATGTGGCGCGGTGCTATGACGTTTGAAGTGCCAATGCTATTTTCGATTGCCTTCGTTATTTTATTTACCATTGGTGGTTTCTCAGGATTGATGTTGGCGTTAACACCGGTTGATTTCCAATATCATGATACCTATTTTGTTGTAGCTCATTTTCACTATGTATTAGTGACAGGTTCATTATTCTCCATCTATGCCGGGGCTTATTACTGGTTACCTAAATGGACTGGACATATGTATCACGACGGATTGAGTAAGGCACATTTTTGGTGTTCGTTAATTTCAGTGAACATTCTGTTCTTCCCAATGCATTTCTTAGGCTTAGCGGGTATGCCTCGTCGTATACCTGATTATGCGTTGCAATTTGCTGACTTTAATAAGTGGGTAAGTATTGGCGGGTTTGCCTTTGGTTTATCACAAATAATATTCTTAGTGGTTGTTATTAAGTGTATTAAGGGCGGTAAAAAAGCTGACGCGAAACCTTGGGACGGTGCTGAAGGTTTGGAATGGACGGTCGCAAGTCCAGCTCCATATCATACCTTTGAAACGCCACCTAACGCTGAAGATATTAAAGGGCAATAGGAAAATATAATGAGTACAGAGCAAGACCAAAAATTATCGAATAATAAGACTAAAACAGTAAAGAAACTGGTGTTGGTGGTTTTTGCAATGTTTGGTTTTGGTTTTGCTTTAGTGCCTTTATATGACGTATTTTGTGATATCACCGGGTTAAATGGTAAAACGGCGACTACCGCTGCTAGTGTCAATGAAGATGGCATCGATGAAAGCCGTACCATAACTGTGCAATTTATTAGCCGAACAGCTAAAGGGATACCTTGGCAGTTTGAGCCTATGATAAACGAAATTACAGTACATCCTGGTGAAATGAAATTAGTGAAATTTTATGCGAAAAATGAATCGGTCAATGACATTATTGGGCAAGCTGTACCATCAGTTTCGCCTGGTAAAGCCGCGATTTATTTTCAAAAAATAGAGTGTTTTTGTTTCAACTCACAGCCGCTTAAAGCACAAGAAGATGTCGAAATGGCCCTGCAATTTTATGTTGATGCAGAGCTACCAGAAGAAGTGAAGACTATTACTTTGTCTTACACTTTATACGATATCACCGGCTCAGTTGAATCTTAGGCGATTACGCGAAACACAGGGGAATAGTGATGACTACAAAAAAATATGAAACATATTATGTACCCGCACAAAGCCATTGGCCAATTGTGGGTGCCGTTGCATTGTTTTTAATCGCCGTTGGCGCAGCGAATTATGTAACAGATATAAAAAATTCAACCTCAGGTTTCGGTGGTTATGTATTAATCGCCGGTATCGCGATGGTGATCTACATGATGTTTGGTTGGTTCAATAATGTGATTAATGAATCAATGGCGGGCAAATATAGCCATCAAATGGATAATTCATTTAAACAAGGGATGAGCTGGTTTATCTTTTCTGAAGTGATGTTCTTTGCGGCATTTTTTGGTGCTTTACTTTACGCCAGAACACTTTCTGTTCCATGGTTAGGCGGCGCTGATAATAATGCAATGACCGGCGCGGTATTATGGCCGGAATTCACGGCGCAATGGCCATTGATTAAAACACCTGACGGAACAGAAACAACCGGTATGGGTTGGTATGGTTTACCCCTTATCAATACTATTTTGTTATTAACATCTTCAGTGACGGCTCATTTAGCTCATGTGGCATTAGAGCAAGATAAGCGCCCGCAATTAAAATTCTGGTTAAGCATTACCTGTGTCTTGGGTCTAGTGTTCTTGTATTGCCAAGGCTTAGAATATGCACACGGTTATGCGGATGAAATGAAGCTGTATTTAACCAGTGGAATCTATGGTAATACCTTTTATATGCTGACAGGATTTCATGGGATGCATGTTACTTTAGGTACCATCATGTTAATTGTCATGTTGATCCGAGTGTTTAAAGGTCACTTTACTCCTAAGAATCATTTTGCGTTTCAAGCGGCAAGTTGGTACTGGCACTTTGTCGACGTGGTATGGGTATTACTCTTTGTTTTTGTTTACATTATTTAAAAACTGAATGGGTCGTAGATTAACTCAATAACTGCATCGAAGGTACACTTAAGTAAAATGTTACCTTCCGTGCCATCTTGTTGTTTTTGAGCTAGTCAATTTAGCCTTAAGTTTTTACAGAGAATATACAAAAAATGAAAATAAATAAGGCGCCATTAAAGCGCCTTCTTTTCCTTAATCGCTTTGTTTAGAAAGGTCTTGGGTTTGGTGTAATTACGCCAGTCAGAATACCCACAAGCAATAAGAGAACAATTACAACAGAAGTCATGACTCGACGGCCGATAAACTTTGACATACTTGGCTGGTTTGGATCGTTTTTATTCATGATTATTAAAGCACGAAACAGGTTATAAATCATAAAGGCTAATAAGCCAACAATGATAATTTTTATAATCACAAAACCCTCTCTTTTTATTATGTTAGGTTATACAGGTTGCTATTAATTTTTACGGTAATATATGAAGTTTGCTGATTTTAGAGAATATTTCAATCAATTAAACTGGTTTGTTGTCATTATCACTTTGCTTGTCTTTAGTGGATTAATCAAGCTTGGATTTTGGCAAACCGCCAGAGCCATCGAAAAAGAACAACGTTTATCGCGTATTAGCGATTATAAATCTCAAGATGCTTTATCTCTTGATGAGGTATTATCGTTACAATCATCAAATGAAAATATCAACGATCTTCCGGTTAAAATTCAGGGGGCTTTCAATGATGAGAAAGTTTTCCTATTAGATAATCAAACGCATAACGGTCGACTAGGTTATCGAGTGTTACAAGTGATTACCGACAACGATAGGGCAGTGTTAGTGAATTTAGGTTGGATTGAAGGCTTTATCGATCGCAGTAAATTACCTGAAATTACCCCAGTATCTGGCGCTCAAAAAATTACAGGTCATGTAAGGTTAATTGAACATGGCATAGTGTTAAGCGAAGAGAATTACAAAAATCCTTCGTGGCCGCTGAGAATTCAACGGATAGAAATTGATAAATTTTCAAGGTTTTTTGCACAAAAGTTATTGCCCTTTGTCATTTACTTAGATACAAAAGAAAGTCTAGGTTTTGAAAAAAATTGGCGTCCTATTGTGATGCCACCAGAAAAGCATCGAGCTTATGCATTTCAATGGTTTTCATTAGCCACAGCTTGGATGCTGTTAATGATCAGTGCTAGTGTATGGTTTATTAAAAATAAACCGAAAAATAATAATAAAAATTAAAATAAGAAAAAGGTTATCTATGTCTTCGCCTCAAGTAAATAAATCACGTCGAACGTTACTCATCACCTTGGCCGTATTCATATTACCTGTCGTTTTAGCTAAATTAGCGCTAGAACAACATTGGTTTAATTACGGGGTCACTAACCATGGTCAATTGGCCGAACAAGAACTGACCTTAACCGACCTAGGTGTTGATCCTACGGCGTTAAAAGAACAATGGTTAATCCTTTATCGCTTGCCTGCAAACTGTCAACAATTATGTGAAAAAACCCTGCTATCGCTTAATAATACATATACGTTATTAGGTAAAGAACTGCCTCGCGTCACTCCCATTGTCTTATACGAGAAAAGCTTAGCGGAGCGTCAATTAAGTCATTTACGTCATGCTAAGTGGCAACAACTTTCGTTGCCTGAACAAGCAAACGAACATATTGAAAGCAATCAAGTTGTGATAGTTGACCCGTTAGGCAACGTTGTTATGTCTTATCAAGGTCCAAAAGAAAAAGCAGGTTTAGTCTCTTTTGATAAAGCTATTCTTGCCGATATGAAAAAATTATTGAAATATTCAAGGATTGGCTAATATGCAACAGAAAAGTACCCAAAACATTAGACGACTTGTCCTTGTCAGTATCTTACTTGCGATTATTGTGGTCAGCTTAGGCGCCTATACTCGTTTAACTCATGCTGGGCTAGGTTGTCCCGATTGGCCCGGTTGTTACGGATTATTAGACGTACCAGAATCATCAGAGCAGATATCAAAAGCTGAACTAGCATTTCCAGATAGACCTGTTGAACCCGAAAAAGCGTGGAATGAAATGATCCATCGTTATTTTGCCGGAGTTTTAGGCTTATTTATTTTAGCGATAGCGATATTATCGTTCCGAAATAGAGAGCAAGGAACACCGTTATTTCTTCCCTTATTAATTTTATGTGTGGTGATTTTCCAAGCCGCGTTAGGTATGTGGACAGTTACTTTGATGTTAATGCCCGTGGTGGTCATGGGACATTTACTCGGTGGTTTTACTACTTTATGCCTGCTGTTTTTACTGTATTTAAGACTCAATCCTTATCGCGTGCCTGGTGGTGATGCTTCAGTGCGACGCTATGCACCTTATGGACTATTAGGGGTAGTCATATTAACGGGGCAAATCGCGCTAGGCGGTTGGACCTCTGCCAATTATGCCGCGCTCGTTTGTACAGAATTACCTATTTGTCAGGCCGGTTGGGCAGAAGAATTCACCATTGAAGTGGCGTTTGATTTGATACCACCAGAGCGTGACACCTATGAACATGGCCATTTAGGGCATTATGAACGCGTGACCATTCATGTAATGCATCGTTTTGGTGCCATCATTACTGCGGTTTACTTACTGTGGCTGGCTGGTACGATATTTATGAAAGCTAATACCCGATTCTTTAAAAATACCGCAGTCGGTTTAGTGATGATATTAACGGCACAAATCGCATTAGGGATCAGTAATGTCTGGTTTTCATTACCGCTTTCGGTGGCAGTTAGTCATAACATTGTTGCGGCATGCCTAATGTTAATGCTAATTTTATTAACCTATAGTTTAAAGCGAAAAGCCTAGGAGTAAGAATGAGTAGTGATATTTCTTCAGTAGAGGCTGATGTGAGTAAACCAATGACGGCAAGTTGGCGTGATTATTATGAAATCACCAAACCACGTGTCGTTGCGTTATTAGTGTTAACGGCATTAGTCGGTATGTGTTTATCGGTACCTGGTGCTATTCCTTGGCAGGTTTTAATTCCTTCAATGACAGGCATTGGCTTTCTTTCATCGGCCGCAGCAGCGATTAATCACATCGTTGATGAACGTATTGATAGTGTGATGGGCAGAACCTACAACAGACCTGTTGCAACCGGCCGATTAGATCCTAAGAATGCCGCGTTGTTTGCCATGCTATTAGCCGTATCTGGTTTTGCTATTTTATATAGTTTTGTAAACCCTTTAACGGCTTGGTTAACTTTCTCGGGTTTAGTTGGTTACAGTTTTATTTATACTATGTATTTAAAGCGTGCTACGCCACAGAACATTACTATTGGTGGCTTAGCTGGCGCAATACCGCCGTTATTGGGCTGGACGGCAATGACCAATGAAATTCATCCGAATGCTTTGCTGTTGGTCTTGTTAATTTTTACATGGACACCTCCTCATTTTTGGGCGTTAGCCATTCATCGAAAAGATGAATATGCCAAGGTCAACATTCCAATGCTGCCAGTAACGCATGGCGTGAATTTCACTAAAACCCAAATTCTTTTGTATACGGTTTTATTGTTTGTTGTTGGTTTACTGCCTTATCTTGTTGGCATGAGTAATTGGTTGTATTTAATTGGTGCGGTTGTGCTGAACATCATATTTTTTGTTTATGCCTGGAAACTTAAATTTAATGCCGATGAGAGTACCGCCATGGATACGTTTAAGTTCTCGATTATCCATTTAATGTTACTCTTTATTATTTTATTAGTTGACCATTACGCTTTACCACTGAATTAATTTTTAAGGATATCTTGTGAATAAATTACTTATCGCTATTGTTGCGGTTATTTCAATAGCGACAGGTTTTTTGCTGTATCAAAAATCGTATAACTTGGCACAACCTGAACATTCTTTGTTTTACCAAACACCGCGCACAATAAAACCTTTTGCTATGGTTGATCATCAAGGGGCGAAATTTGCCAACGAACAATTCATCGGTAAATGGTCATGGGTATTTTTTGGTTATACCTCTTGTCCTGATGTGTGCCCGACGACCTTACAAGAACTCAATTTTGTTTATGATGAGCTCAAAGCGATTAATAACAATGCACAAGTCTTATTAGTTTCTGTTGATCCTCAGCGTGATACGGTAGATAAGCTTTCTCAATATATCGCTTATTTCAACCCAGAATTTAAAGCTTTAACGGCTGATCATTCAGTATTATTTCCTTTCTCGAGAAATTTAGGCTTAATGTATGCAATAAGTGATGAAAAGCGAGATGATAACTATTTAGTTGATCACAGCGCTTCTATCGTATTAATCAACCCAGAAGGCAAAATATCGGCTATTTTCAAACCTGAGCATGAATTAGGGCAATTACCGATTATTTCCGGAGAAAACCTAGTCAGCGATTTTGCAAAAATTGTTAAATTATCGGAATAACATGAACATGTTTGATTATTGAAAAAGGAGCTTGTGGCTCCTTTTTTCATATTTCTGGAGAAAATTTAGCTTGAAACTACAGGGTTAAAGTGGGTACCACTGATCCCCTGCTTCTAATATGAACCAAGGTTTTGAATACCAATAATATCGACCGGGCTTACTTTTACTCGGAGCAGTACAATTGGCTCTTACTCGTCCACTCGGCAATGGTGCGTTAAAAGTAATCATAAAACTATTTTCTGTTTGCCAATCAATGTTCTGACGACCAATACCAGTAACATAACAATTTAACTGACTTTTATTAAAATCATCAACAATGACATTAAATGTGGCGGATTCTAGGCTATTTATCGGATAAATGGTTTCAGTACTTTCGTCTGTTAAAGTCATCGAAAAAGGTAACGCATGCAATTTATCACGTAAGGTGGTGAGGTTGTCATAAGGCTTTGATGCAGGAAAACGGGGTACTGCTGTAAGATCAGTGCCGAAACCAACAGCGCCGCTTTGTTGTGAAAAGGCGATAAAATCATGCTCTTTGAGCATGCGTTGAATCGCTGGTGTATATTCACCATAAGGATAGGCAAAATAACGCCAACTTTGTCCGGTATTTTCTTCAATTATTTTTTCTGCTTGGTTGAGCAAGGTTTTAAGATGATCAAGCCATTCTGCTTCGGTTAAGTTTTTAGGAATGCGCGCGAATGAATCGTGGTTAAAACCATGGTTGGCAATAATAACGCCATCATCGGCCATTTTTTTTAGTTGCAGCCATGAAAGATATTGTGATGAGTTTTGGTTGATTATGCCGGGGTTGATGAAAATGGTGAAAGGGTAATTAAACTTATCGAGAATCGGTTTACCTTGTGTCAAAATATCTAAATACGCATCATCAAAAGTAATCGCCACGGTTTTATCAGGAATAGCTTGCTGTTTTTTAATGGAATTCATTAATTCTGATAAAGGAACAACACGAAAGCTATTATCGGCTAAATACTGCATATGTGCTTCAAATTGCGCTGGCGAAATACTCGTACTGGCGGGGCTGTCGTCACTGACGTGATGATATTGTAAAATTACAGCGGCAACACCATTCATCGTAAAACTGAATAGTGTTATTAGTAAACTAAATTGGATGATTTTCACGGGATCACTCTGTATTTCATAGTAAAATGTTTATGCCGCCAACCATAGCGTTTATTAGGCAAAATATATAGTGTCTTTGCCGTCATTAATGTCAACAAGAAGGTGATTATTGTTCTTTGCAAATAAAGCGGATCATAAACAATTATTTGTATTAGCTATCCCAATGATACTGTCAAATATCACGGTACCATTATTAGGATTAGTAGATACTGCGGTGATTGGTCATTTAGATCATGCCTACTATTTAGGTGGAAGTACCGTAGGTGCAATGGTCATCACTTGTATTACATGGTTATGCGGTTTTTTACGCATGACCACCACGGGGTTAGCTGCTCAAGCATTTGGTCAACAAAATGCCTCACAAAATTTATTAGTATTATTACGCGGTTTACTGGTCGCTTTAATCATTGGTGGGAGCTTTATATTACTGCAAACGCCATATATTTCTGGGGCTATTTATTTATCAGGAGGCTCAGATCAGGTTCAGTTTTATGCTCAACAATATAGCGAAATTAGGATCTGGGGATTACCCGCCGCATTAGCGAACTTAGTGTTATTAGGTTGGTTATTGGGCAATCACAAAGCTAAAATGGTCATGTGGATCTTAATATTTACCAACCTTGTTAACCTTGTTTTAGATGTTGTTTTTGTCCTATGGCTTGATTGGCAAGTACAAGGCGTCGCTTATGCCACCTTAATTGCTGAATATGCCAGTATCTTGTTATCTTTAACGTTAATATTTCATCATTTTAAGCCAATCATTAAAGCTTCTGTTAACGATATTAAAAGTAAGTTGTTGGATAAGTTAGCGCTGGTTAGTTACTTCAAGCTAAATCGAGATATTTTAATACGAACACTTTGTCTGCAGTCTTGCTTTGTGTTTATCACGTTTCAAGGGGCCAGATTAGGTGATAATGTTGTAGCGGCAAATGCAATATTAATGAATTTTTTACTCTTTATATCCTTTGGTTTAGACGGTATTGCCAACGCCGCAGAAGTCATGGTCGGCAAGGCAAAAGGCGAAAATAACCTGAAAAAATTACAGGTTGTTTTTAAAGTTAGTTTATTCTGGACACTGATTTTTGCCTTGGTATATAGCCTGTTTTTCATTTTCTGGGGGCCATCTATTGTACGTTTAATTTCAGATATTGAAGCGGTTGTTCTTTATGCCGACCAATATTTATTTTGGATTATGCTCTTACCACTTGCTGCATGTTGGAGTTATTTGTTTGATGGTATTTATATTGGATTAACGCAAGCCAAAGCAATGCGAAATAGCATGATTCTATCTACTTTTGGTTGCTTTTTTCCGTTGTGGTGGTTATTGCAAAGTTATGAAAACAATGGCTTATGGTTTGCGTTTATCGTTTTTATGATTGCTAGAGGTTTAACACTAGCGTGGCATTTTACTCGGCATATCTGGCATGCCAAAGCCCTTGAAAGTTAGTACTTTTTAGATTTTAAACAGTTAAAAAAAGCCAAATGAAATAAATTCAGTTGGCTTTTCGATTAATCAATATGTGTAAGGATGTTATTTAATAATATGAATGTTCACCACGTTCGTGTTCTGTCATATCTTTAACACCTTTAATTTCATCACCCATCATTTCAATCAGCTGTTTTTCAATGCCGTCTTTTACGGTAACGTCAATTTGACTACAGCCATTACAGCCACCACCAAATTGTAAAACGGCGTAACCATCATCTGTGATCTCCATCAAAGTACATTCGCCGCCATGGCCAGCTAATTGAGGATTTACTTCCGCTTTTAAAAAGTAATCAACGCGTTCAAATAAAGGTGCATCGTCAGCGACTTTACGCAATTTCGCATTGGGTGCTTTTAAGGTTAACTGAGAGCCCATTTGGTCAGTCGTAAAGTCGATTTCTGCATCTTCTAAAAATGCTTTGCTGTCTGCATCGACATAAGCAGAGAAATGCTCAAAAGGAATTTCGATATCTTCAGGTTCAACAGCATCTGCTGGGCAATATGACACACCACATTCGGCACTTGCTGTTCCTGGATTGACAACAAATACGCGAATACTTGTGCCTTCGGCTTGTTGGGATAACAGCTTTTGAAAATGTTCTTGGGCTGTTTCTGAAATTGTGATCATAATGCGTTTCGCTCTAAACTTTTCAAAAATAAGGATAAGATTTATGTGATACCTGAGTAAATTAGTCAGGTATGTTTATTTTACTCTGCTACGTTAAGTTTCGCTAGTGATCATTTATTCTGCGGTTTATTTTTTATTAAAAAGTGCCTTTTTGTTAAAAATCGAGATAAAAAAGAGATAAAACCACGAGAATTTAAGGGGGAAATACTAGCTGCACTCCTAAGAGTTTGTTATTTTGTTCTAATCAAATTCGTTTGATTAAACTCAAGCAATTAGCTAGGAATTTCAAAAATGCATTTTCGTTTACTGATAATAACTCTACTATTAAGTCTGTTTAGCCAACCTTTATTCGCCGCGGCGGTTGAAAAATATTTACCAGAAAATCATACATATGATCAATCAGTTATCAAACCTGAAGCGGTTTTAGGTTTTGGTTTAGGTGAGCGACATATTCGTCATGATCAACTTGTGCAATACATGGAAGCATTGGCTAATGCTTCAAATAAAGCCGTGCTAACCGACATTGGCCGTACAACTGAAATGCGTAAACAAGTGTTATTAACACTTTCTCATCCTGATAATATTGCAAAATTGCCTGAATTATTAGCCCGTCAAGATATGGGAAAAAAACCAGAAGATCCGTTAGTGGTTTGGTTAGGGTACTCAGTGCATGGTGATGAAATTACTGGCAGTAATGCCGCGCTCGTGATTGCTTATCATTTAGCGGCCAGCCAAGAGAAGTCGGTAGCTGATATTCTTAAAAACACGGTTATTGTTTTAGAGCCAAGCATCAATCCTGATGGTATGGACCGTTTTGTCAATTGGGTAAATACATATCGTGGTACAACGGCTAATCCTGATCCGAATCATATTGAACATCATCAACAATGGCGAACAGGTCGTACTAATCACTTTGGTTTTGACCTAAATCGTGATTGGTTATTACTTTCTCAAAAAGAGAGTCGTAATAGATTGGCATATTTTCATCAATATCAACCACATGTTCTAGGTGATTTTCACGAGATGGGTGCCAATAGCAGTTATTTTTTCCAACCAGGCATACCAAGCAGAACACATCCGTTAACACCGAAGAAAACCACCGAGTTGACGCAACTTCTAGCTACTTTTCATGCTAAAGCGTTAGATAAAGAAGATCGTTTATATTACAGCCAAGAAAGCTTTGACGATTTTTATTATGGCAAAGGTTCAACCTATCCAGACATTAATGGTGGTATCGGTATATTATTCGAGCAAGCGAGTAGCCGAGGCTTTCAACAAGACAGTATTAATGGCTTGTTAACTTTTGAATATGGCATTAAAAACCATGTATTAACTTCGCTTTCCACGATTCAAGGGGCATGGGAAAATAGCGATAAATTTAAAAAGTATCGTAAAAATTTTCATGAAGAGTCAGAGGATTTGATCAAAAAAGAAAAGTTTAATGGCTATTTAATTACAGAAGCGAAAGATTCCCATCGTTTGAATATCTTTTTAGAAAAACTGACAGCTCATCAAATCAATGTCTTGCCCTTAACTGAAGATTTTCGTTATGACGGCACACTTTATAAAAAAGGTCAGAGTTTTTATGTGCCACTGGCGCAAAAACAATATCGAGTGATCCAAGCGTTATTTAACCAAGGAACCGATTTCCCAGATAATACTTTTTATGATGTTTCCGGTTGGACAATGCCTTTAGCGATGGATATAAATTTCATACAAGTTGGACGTACTTGGGGATTACGCCTTGCAAAAAATTCATGGCAACCAGCAGAAAAAAATGACATTTCAATAGACAAAAATGCTTATGCTTACGCTTTTGAATGGCATCATTTTTTAGCGCCAAAATTGCTCAATCAATTATTAGCAAACGGCGTTAAAGCAAAAGTGGCCACAAAAACATTTTCATCGGTTATTGCTGGAAAAACAAAAAACTTTGCCACAGGAACGATTGTGGTTCCTGCTGGTATTCAAACAAATCAACAATGGCGCGATTTGTTAGCGCTTTCCGCGAATGAAAATTCATTACCGATCTTTAATATCGACACGGGATTAACTATTAATGGCGTTGATGTTGGCTCTGGTTCAATAAAGCCCGTTAACCCTATTAAGGTATTACTAATTGGCGGCAAAGGAAGCTCGCAATATGAAGCGGCTGAGATCCTTTATTACCTAGATGATACGTTAAATATTCCTGTGACTATTGTTGAAAGAAACCGTTTATCTCGTGTTGATTTAGCGTCATACAGCCATATCATTATGGTGGATGGTAATTACGCCGATATCAATAAAAATGTCACTAGCAAAATTCAGTCTTGGGTTAAAAAAGGCGGCGTTATTTTTGGGCAAAAGCGTGCGGCACAATGGCTAGCAAAAGTTGAATTATTAAAGGCTGATTTTGTTGAAAAAGAACACATTAATGGCCTATTCGATAGCGAATCACTGACTTATCAAGACAAAGAAAAATTGTCAGCAAGAAAACGTATTGCCGGCGCTATTTTTGACACTAAACTCGATACTAGCCACCCATTAGCTTATGGCTATACTGATTCACAGTTACCGGTATTTAGAAACAGTACCTTGATTATGGAATCGGTTGAATCGCCTTTTATTACCGTTGCTGAATATACATCAACGCCGTTAATGAGTGGTTATACTGATCAAAATTTAATTAATAAAATAGCGAATAGTCCGGCAATTGTTGCTCATAACCAAGGTCGCGGTCGTGTTATTGCTACGTCAGATGTATTTGCATTTCGAGGTTATTGGTTTGGTAGTGCGAAAGTTTTAGCCAACAGTTTATTTTTTGCCAAAGCGTTTAGCGCTTCAGCCAATTAATTGCCTGCATTAGCTTAATACCACTTAGCCTGAGATTATTTAGGGAGTGTAAGCGCAACCGTTAATACGGTAATGTGTTTTACTCCCTTTAATTTTAATAATTTACATAAGGTGTTCACTGTACTTCCTGTGGTGATCACATCATCCAATAAGATGATATGACTTGGTAACGTATCAACTTCTTCAGATAACGCAAAGGCATTTTTTAAAAGCTTGCGTCGTAACTTGCCACTTTGTCCTACTTGGCTCTTACTATAAGTTGTTCTACGCAAAGCTTGTCTTAAATAAGGAATTTTTGTTCGACGATTGAAGGCTCGTGCAATTAAATGCGCTTGATTAAAACCTCGCTGCTGCCATTTTTTTAGATGAATGGGCACTGAAAGTATTGCGACATCCTGTTGCTTGTTTACTTGTTTTTGCCATAATTCTGCCAACAAATAACCCAAAAGATCCGCTAGTTCAAAACGCTTTTGATATTTAAAATCTATTAGCCACTGATCAAATGGCGCGATATAAGGCGCAAGGCAAAGCAATTGCTCAAATGATCTTTGTGGAAAAAGCTTATCAATGGCCGGCCAATTCAGTAAATTAAAACCAAAATGTTGGTAAGAAAATAAGGGTAAATCATCGTAACAATATTGACATAACAATGGATGTATTACGTGAGCACTTTTACATAACTCACACTCGCTCATGGTCTGTCGAGTTAATGTTAAACATTCAGCAAAATAACGATGTAGATGCGTGAATAATTGCCCAACAATTTTGTTATCCAATTCCATTTGTTTATCACTTTCTATACACTGACGCTTTTTAAATCTCTAGTATAAGTATGGCAACAATGTTGAAATTTACGAGTAGTGGTGCTGGATTACCTTTAGTGTTTATACATGGTTGGGGGCTCAACTCGGGGGTTTGGCAACCAAGTGTTAAACAGCTTGAACAGTCTTTTCGAATAATTACCGTTGATTTACCCGGCTTTGGTAATAACCTTGATTATCAAGTATCGCCTTACACTATAAAAAATATTGCTCAACATATTGCAGACATTATTGATGAACCCGCTGTTATTATTGGTTGGTCTTTAGGCGGTATAATTGCGACAGAGTTGGCATGTAGCCACCCTGATAAAGTACTTGGACTTATTACGGTTGCGAGTACGCCATGCTTTGTTGAACAAGAAAATTGGCCGGGTATTAAGCCGGAGGTATTAAGCTTATTTCATCGTCAACTTGAAGAAGATACCCAAAAAACTATTAATAATTTTTTGAAAATACAAGCCATGGGTAGCCCGCATTTACGTAACGATATAAAGCAGTTACGTGAATTGATCATGCAATACCCTATGCCTAGTAAATCGACTTTAGATTTATCTTTAAGGTTTTTAGAACAGGAAGATCAACGTCAACAACTTAAGCTTGTCAGTCAACCGTTTTTACGTATTTATGGCAAACTTGATGGTTTAGTACCAAAAGCAGTCATTGAACAAGTCTCTTTGTTAGCGCATGAAAGTGATGTTGTTATTTTTGAAAAAGCCTCGCATGCCCCTTTTATTAGTGAGCTCGAAAACTTTGTTGAAAAGCTTTCTTCGTGGCTTAATCAACGGTTTGTATCGCATTAGTCACTCGCCAAAAACTTTACATTCGAGCTGATTTGGTTAATAATTAAACACATTGGTTTGCACTAAATATCCGTTGTAAAAATAAGTGTTCAGAATATATTTTTTATCACTTATTAAAGATATTAAGGGGAAATACTATGAACGTTCAATCTGCATTTAATTCAGGTGTTGAAGGATTTCAAAAAGCGACTGAATCAGCGACTCAAGCGGCAAGTGATATTGCCCATATTAGCCATGAGCATGCGGCACAATTTAATGTTGAAGATAGCGCTGAAACTGAAGTTAAAACTTCATCAGTAGATACGCCAAATTTAAATCAATCTATCGTCGATTTGAAAGTTGCAGAACATCAAGCGAAAGCATCGGCAAATGTTATTAAAACTGCCGATGAAGCATTAGGCACGTTACTGGATGTAAGTATTTAAATCATGAATATCACGCCGCACACAACTACTACGCCAATCCCGACGGTGGTCAACCCACCAACGGATGCGTTGCGCCGTGAAAATAATCAAAGAGAAATCATCACAAAACCCGCTGCTGCCCAGCAATCTGCCGGAGAAAAAGGTGTCGCCTCTGAACGTGAGCGAGCACGTACACCGGCACAAAATAATGAACATATTGATTTTGAAAACATACGTAAACAGGCCGAAATAGCCAATACGACGATCTCTGATGAAGAACATGGTTCGTCGAAGGATGAAGAGCAAAGTCAACAACCATTTTCTAAAAAAGCCAAAGAAGCTTCATCTGCGGAGAATATCGAAGACGCTGAACAAGAGAACTATGAAAAGCAACAAGTAGAAAAACAAGAAGTTGCTGAACAAAAAGTGATTAATGAGTTAGCCGATCGTGATCAAGAGGTGCGTGCTCATGAATCAGCCCACGCTGCTGTTGGCGGTTCAACGACAGGTTCTCCGTCTTATTCATTTGAAACCGGCCCCGATGGTAAAAAGTATGCCGTTGATGGCGAAGTTTCTGTTGATTTATCCGCTGTAGAAGGTGACCCACAAGCCACTATCAGTAAAATGCAGAAGGTGTATGCTGCAGCGCTAGCGCCTGTTCAACCCTCAGCCCAAGATTTACGAGTTGCTAATTCAGCCACTAAAAAAATTCTGCAAGCTCAATCTGAACTGGCGGGTTTAAATTCGACTACTGGTAAGTCAGATACCGAAAATCTTACTAAGCTTTCGAGTGATGACAGTGAACAAGAAAACGCGTTAAATAATCTTGAAACAACTGATTTTGATCGCGCGATGGAAAGAACCTTGAAGGAACAAGAAGCCGTTGCCCCAACACGTTCTGTTGATATTGACCAACGAGCTTTACGGATTGAAAGCTTTTACGCCAATATTAATCGCGCATATGAAAAACAACCTAGCTATCAATTTGAATTAACGGCTTAAGCGTTTCTCAAGCCAATATTTTAAATGGTTGACGGTAAAAACAAAAAAACCTAAATTCTTAAAGGAATTTAGGTTTTTTGCTCTTATCACTGACGATAAACGGTCGCTTAAATACCATAGTCTTCTTGATATTGTTTGATAGTTGCTAAGCTATCTGCCATATCAGGTTGCTCTTCTAAATAGGTAATTAAGTCGGTTAACGTGACAATTGAGATGACTTTCGTGCCAAAATCACGCTCTACTTCTTGGATCGCCGAAAGTTCGCCTTTTCCTTTTTCTTGACGGTCTAGTGCAATTAATACGCCTGAAAGCTCAGCTCCGTGTGCTTTAATTATTTCCATTGATTCACGAATTGCCGTACCAGCGGTGATCACGTCATCCACTAGCATGATTTTACCCTCAAGAGGTGAGCCAACTAAACTGCCCCCTTCACCATGAGTTTTCGCTTCTTTACGGTTAAAGCAGTAAGGTAAATCTTTATTATGGTGATCTGCTAAGGCAACAGCCGTAGTAGTTGCAATAGGGATCCCTTTATATGCAGGGCCAAATAACAAATCAAAATCAATATCTGCATCCATTAAAGCCGAAGCATAAAAACGGCCTAAACGAGCTAAATCACCGCCGGTATTAAATAAACCAGCATTAAAAAAGTAAGGACTGGTACGCCCTGATTTTAAAGTGAATTCACCAAAACGTAATACCTGTTTATTTAAGGCGAATTCAATAAATTCACGTTGATAAGCTTTCATGTTTGGTCCTATTAATTTAACGCTGTTTTTTGCAGATCGAATAATTCGTTAATGGCATTCTTAGCCAAAGTTAGCATTTCTTGCATTTCATCAAAGCTGAACGGCTCTTCTTCCGCTGTACCTTGAATTTCAATTAATTTACCTGTGTCAGTCATTACCACATTCATGTCGGTGTCTGCTGCCGAATCTTCTGGGTAATCTAAATCAGCCACCGGTTCACCTTTATATATGCCTACTGAAATAGCAGCAATCATATGCTTTAACGGGTTTGTTTTGATAATGTCTTTAGCACGCATGTAATTGAGTGCATCAACTAATGCCACACAGGCACCGGTAATAGAAGCGGTTCTGGTACCACCGTCGGCTTGAATAACATCACAATCAACACTGATAGTATTTTCACCTAATGCTTTTAAATCAACAGCGGCTCTTAACGCACGTGCAATTAAACGAGAAATTTCTAATGTACGACCACTTTGTTTGCCGCTAGCTGCTTCACGTCTCATGCGAGTATGCGTAGAACGAGGTAACATGCCATATTCAGCGGTAACCCATCCTTTACCTTGGCCTTTTAGAAAACGAGGAACGCCTTCTTCAACTGAGGCAGTACAAATCACTTTGGTATCACCAAATTCTATTAAAACGGAGCCTTCTGCATGTGCAGTAAATTGACGAGTGATGGTAACCGGACGAATTTGTCCTAATGTTCTGCCGCTTGGACGCATGATAAATTCTCTGTGAGTAAAATAATGGTCGCATTATAATCGCTTAAGTTTCATATTGACATAATGACGGACAAAGAATTTTGAAATATAGTTGTTTAAAACAAGGTCATGTTTGATAGTCTCAATATTTGGAATAAATTATGAAGCATTCTTTCGCTATTCTTTTGACAGCCTTTCTTATTCATGCGTTTGCAATTGCTGGAGAATCGTTTGAAACAAGTGATAGCTTACCGGCATATAGTCGTATATATGACGATCAACGCGACCCGTTTTCGGATGCGAAAGCTGCTATTGAGTTAGCGAAGAAAACCAATCGAAATGTCTTAATTGAAATTGGCGGAAATTGGTGCACTTGGTGTCATAAAATGGATGCCTTTTTAGAAAAAAATCCTGATATTTATCAAAAGCTTCATAGTGAATATGTGTTATTAAAAATTAATGTTAGCGATTCAAATGAAAACGAAGCATTTATGAAATCACTACCGCCAACCTTAGGATACCCTCATATGTATGTCTCTACTGCTACAGGTAAAATGATGTTATCTAAAGATACCGCAGAGCTATTAACGCAGGGTAACTATTCTAGAGAAGCGTGGTTAAGTTTTCTTGAGAAATGGAACGTTGGCAACAATCATAGAAATGTTAACCAAAGTGAGACAGATTAATGCCTTCATTTTTTAATGAAAATTACCGAACACCTTTGTGGTTAAAGAAAAAACTATCTCGTCGTCATTTATTAAAGTCTGCCGCTGGAGCATCAGCTATCGCAGCATTACCGGCTATTGCGTTCAACGCTACTTCTGAGAATAACGCTTACCAATTAGCGTTAAAAGATACCGTTTGGCAAACCCTAGATGCAGTATTTGAACACCTTTTTCCAGCGTCTAAAACGGGACCTAGTGCTCAAGATATTCAGGCCACTTTTTATCTCTATCAACTTGTGCATGAACAGCCCACCTCTCAAGATGAAATAGACTTTATTTATCGCGGTGTTGGTTGGTTAAATGGCTTCACCCAAAATAAATTCAGCAACAATTTTATAGCATTAAATACCGATGAAAAAGAGCAAACTTTTCGAGCGATTAGCCAGTCTGAAGCAGGCCAAAATTGGCTTAACATGATGATTCTTAATTTATATGAAGCGATGTTGTCGCCGCCGGCATATGGCGGTAATCCTGATGGAAATGGCTGGAAATGGCTCAATCATCAAGCTGGCTTTCCTTTGCCGCCAGCAGGAAAGCGATATTATGAATTACCCACAGGTAATTTAGCGGTAAATAAACAAGCGCAACGCATGGAAAGTAAGTCATTAATCGCTAAATTTACCACCCAGTCAAACAAAGGAAATAACAAAGCATGAGTTATGATATTTGTATTGTTGGCAGTGGTGCCGGTGCCTCGCCGGTTGCGTATACCTTAGCAAAAGCCGGCGCAAAAGTGTTGGTGTTAGAGAAGGGCCCATGGTTAACAGAAAAAGAATTCTATAAAGATGAATTAGCGATCAGTTTACGTGATTCCTACAACCCCAATTTAGCGGATGAGCAACACGTGATTGAAGAAGAATATGTGCGTGAAAACGGTTCAACCTATTGGGATGGTGAACCTACGAGCGAGTCAGGTTGGAGCTTCTGGAATGGCACAGTTGTTGGTGGCTCTTCCAATTTTATGAGCGGTTATTTTCACCGTTTAAAACCCGTAGACTTTCGACTTCGTTCTGAATTCGGTGCGATTGAAGGAGCCAATATTGTCGATTGGCCGATCAGCTATGATGAACTGGAACCCTATTATGCTCAAGTTGAAAGAGAGGTTGGTGTATCAGGCAAAGTCGTTAAACATCCCCATCAAGAACCTCGTTCAACCGAAGATTTTCCCTATCCGCCATTGGCTGAACACGCCGTTTCATCATGGATAGACAAAGGTGCTCAAGCGTTAGGTTTTCATGCGATTCCTGTTCCACGTGCGGTACTTTCTCAACCTGCTATGGGAAGGAATAGTTGTGAATATTCAGGATATTGTAGTAGTTATGGTTGTTCAACCGGTGCAAAAGGGAGCGGTCGAGCGGCGTTATTAAATCATGCTGTTGCCACTGGCAATTTAACCATTATCCCCAACGCTAAAGTTCACCATATTAACAGTAATGACCAAGGTGAAGTTACTGGTGTGCAATATTATGATCGCCAAGGGCGTGATCAGCAAGTAACCGCTAAAATATATGTAGTTGCTTGCCAAGCTATTGAAACTTCTCGTTTATTATTGTCTTCAACAAGTGATTATTTTCCGCAAGGGCTAGCGAATAGCAGTGGTCAAGTGGGAAAAAACCTTATATTTAGTGCCGGTGGCACTGGCTCTGGCGACTTTTTCTTTGACGAGATTGATAAACAACAACAGGCTGAATTAAAACAAGTAGGCCCATTTATTAATCGAGCGTTACAAGATTGGTATCAAATAGACGATAAAAAGTTTCAAGGCGCAAATAAAAATGGCAAAGCTAAAGGTGGCACAATCGACTTTTTGTTTCATCAAAATCCTATTGCTCGAGTAGGTGGCAGCCAGTGGAATGAGCATAACGAATTGGTTTGGGGGGAAGCACTCAAGCAAAATATTTTTAACGAATTTACGAATTATAAAACGCTTAGATTTGAAGTGTTTAATGATTGGTTACCTACCGATAATTGTTTTGTTGCATTAGATGAAGAAGTGACAGATAAATGGGGCGATCCTGTGGCCAAAGTTAGAATTGGTAGTCATAACCATGATCTTGAAGTAGGTGAGTATTTAGCAGAAAAAGGCGCGGCTTTACTGAAAAAATTAGGCGCTAAAAACATTGCTACTTCGGTCAGTAGTTCGCCACCCACTAATTTAATGGCGGGTGGCTGTCGCTTTGGCAATGACCCTAAAACGTCTGTGCTCAATAAATATTGTCAGGCGCACGAAGTGAAAAATCTTTATGTCACCGACGGCTCATTTATGCCTACAGGCGGTAGTGTTCCTTATACCTTCACTATTTATGCCAATGCGTTTCGTGTGGCAGATCATATTAAGACGCGGTGGTTAGCAAGCTAGACTTTTAAAAATATAGTTGACCTGTGAGTAACTCATAGCTTTATAGTATGGCTATGATTTGCTATAGGTTAATGTTATGAGAGTAAAACAACTTGCACAGCGGTATTCGCTTAGCCTAGATACGGTACGTTACTACACTCGTATTGGATTGTTAAAGCCACAAACAAACCCCATTAACGGTTATAAAGAATATCTACCCGCTGATCAGCGACGGCTTGAGTTTATTATTCAGGCTAAATCGTTAGGTTTTTCACTACACGATATTGAAACTGTGATTGACCAGTCAAACTCAGGTAGTTCTCCTTGTCCAACCGTAAGAGAAATCATCAAAGATAGAATTATCGAAACCGAAGAAAAAATTGCCGCAATGCAGGCAACGTGTCAACAAATGAAAGCAGCCTTGGCAACTTGGCAATCACTTCCTGATTGCACACCTACGGGGGATCATGTTTGCCATTTAATCGAAGGGTTAATTGACGAAACAACCAATGAGGAGTTGTTAAATGAGTAATTGTTGCAGCACAGACAAACAACAAGAGACTAATTCAGCCAAAGACAACAGTACGCAACCACAATCATCTGACTGTTGTGAACCCGTTAAAGGTAGTATTGACTGGTTGTTATGGGGAGGGAGCAGTTTTGTAGTTTTAGCGTTTATTAGCTATTGGTTTCAATCGCCGTCAGAATCTTGGTGGTACATTATTAGTGCGACTACCGTTGAAATGCTTGATGCTATGTGGATAGGCATGCTACTTGGGGTGGTCATTGTTGGTTGGTTAAGTCGCTTACCGCGCGATCTTATTATAGCCACTATTGGCAAAGGCCAAACCACAAGCGGCATTTTTAGAGCAACTATGGCAGGTTTGTTATTTGATTTATGTAATCACGGTATTTTAATGGTTGGTATGAAGCTCTATGAACGTGGCGCAAGTATTGGCCAAGTCATGGCGTTTATCATCGCCAGTCCGTGGAACTCTTTTACATTAACCTTTATTTTAATTGGTTTAATTGGATGGCAATGGACCTTGTGCTTTATCGCCTTTTCGTTAGTCATTGCCTGGACAAGTGGCATTATATTTGACCGCCTCGCAATGTCGGGTGTGTTACCTCAAAATGAAAATCTACATGAACTAACTTCAGACTTTAGTTTTAAAGAAACGCTAACTAAGCTGATTAAAGAAGCCGATTACACTCCTAATGCCTTAATAAACATGTTTATAAATGGTTTTAAAGATTCACGTATGGTGTTTCGTTGGGTATTTGTCGGCATTGTATTAGTGGCACTGGTCAGAGCCTTTGTACCACCAGAAAGTTTTAACCTATGGTTTGGTGCAACCGCAAGTGGCTTATTTTTAACCCTGATTGCCGCTACTATTATTGAAGTTTGCTCTGAAGGCTCAACACCAATAGCGGCAGACTTAATTACTCGCGCCAGCGCACCGGGTAATTCTTTTACCTTTCTCATGGCAGGTGCATCAACCGACTATACCGAAATTATGGTATTAAAAGACACCACAAAAAGCTGGAAAACAGCACTGTTTTTACCGCTAATTACTGTCCCGCAAGTGTTATTTATTGGTTGGATTATGAATACGGGGTTTGCATAAAAATATAGTACTTGTTGTGGGTAAGTTAGCAAATTTTGGTACGCTCAGGCATAATCCTTTCGTTCATTCTTATAAAACAAACTTTATAGAGTAAAAATAGGAAAGATTATGATCCATAGTATGACAGCTTTTTCACGAGTTGAAGTGAAAGGTGATTGGGGTAATGCCATTTGGGAAATTAGAAGTGTTAATCAACGCTTTTTAGAAACCTATTTCAGATTACCTGAGCAATTTCGTAGTGTTGAACCCGTATTAAGAGAGCGTTTTCGTAAAGCATTAAATCGCGGCAAAGTGGAATGTGGCTTACGTTTTAATGCAAACCCTGCAACTAAAGGTAAACTCTCAATAAACAAAGACTTAGCCTCGCAATTATTAGAGCATGCAAGTTGGGTTAACGAACAAACACTCAATAGCCAAGTGAACCCTATCGAAATAATGCGCTGGCCTGGCGTAATGGAAACTGAAGAAGCTGACATGGACAGCATTCAAGCAGATATTTTAAAAGGATTTGACCAAGCACTAACAGACTTTATTGCTGCTCGAGCAAGTGAAGGCGAAAACATGAAAGCGCTTATTGAACAACGCCTTGATGGCATTGTTGCGGAAGCTGAAAAAGTAAAAGGTCATATGCCTGAAGTGATCCAATGGCAACGCACACGTATTATTGATAAATTTACAGACGCTAAAATTGAACTGGAATCAACCAGAGTTGAACAAGAACTTGTAATGCTCGCGCAAAAAATGGATGTAGATGAAGAAATAGATCGCCTCTTTAGCCATGTTAAAGAAACCAAAAGTATCTTGAAAAAAGGTGGTGCTCAAGGCCGTCGTTTAGACTTTATGATGCAAGAATTTAACCGTGAAGCGAATACCTTAGGCTCAAAATCAATCAATGCAGACATCACCAATGCGGCAGTTGAATTGAAAGTGCTTATTGAACAAATGAGAGAGCAGATCCAGAATATCGAGTAGAAACTTATCAACCTTTACATAGGATTAAAAATATTCATTTACCGTCATATAACTATCAAATAGGGTCATGACGGTAACTCTAAACCTTTAAGAACCTTTATTAAAAGTCAGTTCCCTTCAATTTTAAAATCGAAATACAAGTCATGAGGCGAGTCAGCCATTTTTCACTTTGCTAATCCATATTCTAGTAGCTTTATTCAAAAAGTTTAGAATTGATTTTCTAATCCTCGAAAATCGATATTACCTCCATGATTTGTTAAAAACATGGCTGAAATTTACCAGTCAGACCAGTAAAAACGTTGGTAGAAATTTATATTTTTATAAAAGCATGGATCTAATAATTAAAAACACTAATTCGCCTGAGTTATTTAAAAATTATACCCCTACCATTAAGCTTTTACCCAAATTCAATTTTCAGTTATGCTAAACAAATCAAAGACAAAAAGGAACTTTATGAATCAAGCTGGAATTTATGAGCAACTAATCACCCAATTAGTTGAGCAAAAGTTAGACCGTGAAACTTTTTTTGTTGGTGAGCGTTCATTAGAAAATGGAGAAGCTGCATCTTGGTTGTCTCGATTTCTAACTCGAATTATAGAAATAGCTATGGATTCAGTGCCAAATGGTGAGAATAGAGTTTTTGAGCAAATAAACTTAGCCAATAAGGTCATCGGTTGGTTAAGCGATAATATTGGCGATAAAGAAATTGTCTCCGAAAACTTGATTGATACGCAAGGCAAGATACTGACCGCACTCCTAGACAAGCAAAATCCTGTTGCTTCTGATCTTCCTAAATATATTGAATCAATTATGCCGCTGACAGGGCTAACTCAAAGCGAATTATTTTGTGGCAGTAACGTGGGCATTTCGCTCGAAACTGAGATTAAAAGAGAAATTCAATCATCAGACAAAATTTACTGGTTAGTTTCATTTATAAAGTGGGCTGGAATTAGGATTTTTAAGAAGGAGCTTGAGGAGTTTACTCGCAGTGGTAAGCAACTAAAAGTAATCACCACATCCTATATGGGGGCCACTGATGCTAAAGCCGTAGAGTTTTTGGCATCTCTACCTAATACACAAGTAAAACTCAGTTACAATACGAACAGGGAACGACTTCATGCTAAGTCATACCTGTTTATGCGTGATACTAGCTTTCACACTGGTTACATTGGCTCATCGAATTTATCTCACTCAGCCTTAACCAGCGGCTTAGAGTGGAATTTAAAAATTACCTCTCAAGAAATTCCTCATATTATCGAGAAGTCTCTTAGCACCTTTGAAACTTACTGGGAGTCTCCAGATTTTGAAAACTTTGATGGCAATGCACAAAGCAAGGAAAGGCTTAGCATTGCCTTAAAAACAGCTAAAGGTTCGTTTGATGGTAATGTGCCTAGCTTTTATTTCGATATTAAACCGCACTCTCATCAAAAAAATATACTAGAGAAATTAAAGGTCGAGCGAGAGCTGCATGGAAGATATAGAAACCTTGTCGTCGCCGCAACGGGAACGGGGAAAACAATCATTTCTGCCTTCGACTTTGCAAGATTCTACAATGAAAACCCCGAAGCTAAATTTCTATTTTTAGCCCATAGAGAGGAAATACTTAAGCAAGCAAGAAGCGCATATCGCGGAGTTCTTAAGAGCAGTCAATTTGGGGAGCTATTGGTAGGTCAATACAAGCCTGAAAAGTTTAATCATCTATTTGCTTCTATCCAAAGTTTCAATAATCAACTTTCTAGCTTGAGCTTAACTAAAGATTACTTTGACTATATTGTCATTGACGAGGTTCACCATGTTACAGCAAATAGCTATCGCCCAATTCTAGATCACTTTCAGCCAACAATACTCATTGGCTTAACTGCAACACCGGAACGCCATGACGGTGCTGATATCCTCAAAGATTTCAGCAACGTTATTGCCGCGGAAATTCGGTTGCCAGAAGCAATAAATCAACGCCATTTATCGCCATTTCAGTACTTTGCAATTGATGATGAAACAGATCTTACGAAAATTTCATGGTCAAAAGGCCGATATGATGTTGCTGAGCTTACCAACTTGTATACATTGAATGATCAACGGGTAGTTAGAATTATTCAAAGCCTCAATGAAATTGTTACTGACATTTCTCAAATGCGAGCGCTAGCGTTCTGCGTTAGTAAAGAGCATGCGAATTATATGGCTAAGAAATTTACTTTGAGTGGCATTCCTTGTGGTGTGCTTACCAGTGATAATTCTAAGGACCGTGATATTCAGCAGCAGCGCTTAAAATCTAGAGAAATTAATGTCCTATTTGTAGTCGATATCTTTAATGAAGGTGTCGATATTCCAGAACTCGATACCTTACTATTTTTAAGACCAACAGAAAGTTTAACTATTTTCTTACAGCAATTAGGTCGAGGACTCCGCTTAATCGAAAACAAAGAATGCTGCACCATTTTAGATTTTGTTGGTAACTCAAGACCTGAATATGATTTTTCTCATAAGTTTCGGGCGCTAGTTGGTAAAACTAACCAAGCTATTTCAAAAGAGGTGAAACAAGGTTTTCCTCACCTTCCTCTTGGCTGTCGTATTGAGTTACAAGAGAAAACTCAGCAAATGATCTTGAGAAACATCTCTCAAGCAACGCTAAACAAAAACAAATTGCTTAACCTTATCTCTAACTATCCTCACGTTACAGATTTACCGCTTACTCTGACAAACTTCTTAAATATCTATCCGGATATTACTTTAGAAGATATTTATAAAATAAAAGTTGGTAAGTTTGGAGGATGGAACGCTTTAATTGCTGAAAGCAATCAGAATGATAAAGATGAAGCTGAATCTCCCGTATACGCGGCTTATTACCGTGCAATCAATAATCGCTTTCTAGGTAATACATCTATTTCATATTTAAGGTTTGTTATAGCCCTATGCGAGTCTAACTTTTCCCTAATGGACCTAGTGAATATCAAAGCAGTGCCTGCAAGACACAAAGAACTATTTGCTGTTATGTGTCATTATGATTTTTGGGATAAAACAGCTAAACAAGCTGGGTTTAATTCGATTTCGTCTAGTATCGAGGCGTTAAACAGCACACTTCTTAAAAATGAATTACATGAAGTCATCACATTGTTAATAGAACGTCTTGAAACACAAGAGTTTTCAATGCCAACAGTGGAAAATGAAATAGTTGATAGCTCCCCTCTTAAAATGCACGTTAGATATCCTAAAGAGCACATTTTGGTTGCATTTGGGGACACTACCATTGATAGAAAGTCTTCAAGTCGTGAGGGAATTTTAAACATTGCAGACGCAAATACAGAGCTGCTATTTGTGACTCTTGATAAATGTGAAAAACAGTTTTCTGCTACCACTATGTATCATGACTATGCTATCAGCCCAACATTATTTCACTGGCAAACACAAAACAGCTCAAAGCCTACATCAGGTAAAGGCCTAAGTTATATTCAACAACAGCAGAATGAAAAAACGTTTATTTTGTTTGTTAGAGAACAAGCAAAAGACGAGTACGGAAAAACAATGGGATTTGTTAATTTTGGACCTGTTGATTTTGTAAAGTATGAAGGTTCACAACCGATGAATATTACATGGAAGCTTAAATATCCTATGCCAGCATATATGTGGCATGAGACTGCTAAATTGGCGGTTGGATAGTAACAGGTTCTATTTATCGTTAAGTTCTCTTATTCTATCCAGTGGCTTACACTCTGGATCAGCTTTAAGTCCAAATCTCAAGAAATCAAACGATTTTTTGGTTATATAAGGATTTTTTTGAGATCAAAGCAGCGTATCTAGCCAAAACTATCAGGTAAGAAGGATACTGCTAATATGAGCGTTCAAATAGTCGCAAAAATTAGTATGTAGAGATAAATAATCGTAAAAATAAACGTCTACATTTCTTATGAAGTTTTCATTTTCCAGTGCACAGTTTTCAGATTCTCGTTTAAATTGTTGTATCTATACTTATTCTTTCGAACAAACCAATCGCTCAACAAATAAGTAAAATATTATAATCTAGTGTCCTCTCATGTATTTAATCATCAAAAATGGTCAGTAAGGCCGTAAAGTCTCATTTATGATTAGTTAATTGATGTTTCTATTGGATGTGCCATAATTGGGTAATTAAGCTTTTATTGTTCAAATATGGTGTTTTATGAGGAAAATTGATTATACCAAAGAACTTCTTGGTAACTTGATAAAGCAATCGAGGGCTTCTTCTATGGATCAAGAAGAATTAGCTTTAAGAGCTGGTACAAGTAAGAATACCATTAGCAGACTGGAACGTGGGAAAGGCATCAATTCTGATACCTTACTTATGATATTGAATCAATTGGAAATCCTCGACCCATTTATTGAAACTATTGAAAAAGAATATGAGTTAGTAAATAGAAATCCCGTTAGAAAACGCTCACGAGTAGAGAAGGAATTACCAAATGATTTCTAGAGCATATGTTTTTATCGATGGGCTAGAGTCTTCCCCAATAATCTGCGGAATTGTTGAGCTTGATGCAAAGGGCAATATTGGCAAATTTCGATATGGTCAAAGTTATCTGCAAAGATCAGATGCATTCCCTTTAGATCCTGTGCACTTACCACTACTTAGTGACCAATTTATCACAAGAGTAAATAAGGGGATGTTCGGTGTTATTTTAGATGCTGGAGCTGACAGTTGGGGGAAAAAACTTATTCTATCACTTCACTCTACTAAGCCTAGAAATGCTTTAGAGTTAGTTTTGGCTGGTGATAGCATGGGAGTCGGAGCATTAACATTTAGCTTATCTAGGACAGCATGTAAGCCGAAGGTAAGTAAAAATAAGCTTGAGGATATTCCTATGCTCTTAAAAGGCAAAACGGCCATTCTTAATAATGAAGAGATCTCAAAAGAAGCTAAAAAAGCTTTTGAGTATGGTTCAAGTATGGGAGGAGCAAGACCTAAAACTATAATTGAGGATAATGGCAACAGTTATTTGGCCAAGTTCAATCGTCAAGATGACATATTTAATGTGTGTCTTGTAGAGCACGCGACAATGACTATGCTGAAAGAACTAAACGTTAGAGTAGCGAATACGTCGATACTACATAGTCAACAAGAAGATATATTATTAGTGGAACGATTTGACTGTGCTAATTACCAACCGTCACACCACTTTTTAAGTGCCAATTCGTTAATTAACCAAGAGAAAATTACTAATCAGGCGCTTGCTGAAACATATAGCTATGGATCTTTGGCCGAGTTTATAATGAAATATGGCGCAGAGCCAAAAGACTCTCATGAACTTTATACACGCATGGTGTTTAATATAATGATGGGTAACACCGACGATCACTCAAGAAACCACGCTTTCTTATATTCATTTTCGGATAAAGCTTGGCGTCTGTCGCCAGCCTATGACGTATTACCTATAAACAATTCTCGCCAACATGGTATTGGTATAGGCGCACAAGGTAGAGTGGGAACAATTGATAATGCGTTATCGCAATCGAAAAGGTTTGGTCTTACTCAGGCAAAAGCCAAAACGATTATATCAACAGTACAAGAATTGACTTATGAATGGGCAACTTATTTTAGAAAATTAGGAGTATCTGATACTGATCTTGAAAGATTAAAAGGGGTAATTCCCTCGTAGTAAGAGGCCTTTCTAAAAAGTATTTTACATAATCATTTTTATTGGTAACTACCTGTAAAATATAGTGTTATCTATTAAGGTGTTTTGATAGTTCCTGAACATCGAATAGTTTTCACCTTTCAGTAATTCTGTAAATTTCATTTTAAAGCCTCGTTTTTCGGGGCTTTTTGTATTTTAATTATGTTTTTATTATACGTCCTAACCACATAATCAATATATGAATAAATCAATCAGAACTTTATACATGTATTATTTATTGAACGGAAGAAAGCTTAACAAGCTATCAAAGTCAGCGGTCACTAAATTGGTTACCAATTAGTGAAAAATGGTTTTCATTAGATCTAATTAATTATTTTAGTTAGATATTTTATAGAATTCTATGCGCTTACATAGAATCTGGAATATAAATGCATTAATCTAACATTAATTTAATAATAGCCCGTATTTTTAGAAGGAATTTTAATGAAAAAATATAATATCGTCATTGTATGTTCTTTAGTATTTGCATGTATGTCTACGCTTGTTGATGCATCTACAAGACCTAGCAATCAGGATGTGTTAAATCAAACCGACGAATCAGGAAAACTTGCCATAACAGGTAAGAGTTGTAAAAGTCATGCTTCATCTTGTAATGGCGTAACGGTTAAAAACCTTGAAACGGGTGATATTATTTTCCAAGAAAATAAGGTGTCTTATAAGCTTGATTATAATCAAAATCCTTACAGTCCTATTGGAGGTCGGTATTATAACTTTACCATGGCACCAAATGGTGAACGCTTCGGTTTTTGGTTTGAACGCTGGAACAGTAGCGAAGACTATTTTTATATCTATCAGACCAACCCGGTAAAACTCATTCAAAAAATAAAAGGTGGTGACTGGGATGGCAGAGCAGAGTTTTCCGCTTCAGGTAAACGATTGGTGTTTGAAAAACACGATCGTTTAGCCGTATTTGACGTTGATTCAGGCAAACGTCTACCGTTAGAAAATGCTAAATTCGACAATAGTCGGGAAGTGAAATCAATCGCTATTACGCCAGATGATACTAAATTAATTTCGATTGTTGAATACGGTATTGTCACTTGGGATTTAGCAACCGGTAAGCAACTTTATAATCATAATACTCGTAAGCGATCTGGTTTCGTGGTTTCCGGCACTGAATTTGGTAGAGGGCAATTGCGCTTTTCAAAAGATAACAATACGGCATTATCGGTAGGTGGAAGCATTTATATACTTGATGTTAATACCGGCCGTTTAATTAAAGAGCTTGAAACAAAAAAACTATCACCAAATGATACGCATTATGCAAAAGTAGATTTTATTGACCAAGGTAACTTACCCTTAGTTACCGTATTTGCCCCGACAGAGTTTCTCAAAAAAGATAAGTACGAAATATTTATCGCCGATTGGCAACAAGAAAAAATATTAATGAAGATAGGAGAAACAGGCGATAATTATCATCAATTACGTAAACATGCCCTCGAGCTCACCTCTAGCGCTTATACAGAGCAATTGCTTGAAGAAACTGAAAAAGCGAAGCAATTATCAGGAATGGTGCAATTAACCAAACTAGCGGCGTTATATCAGCAAAATGATGTACCGCTAAGTCGCTATTTTCCAGAGAGAAGGCAATGGATTGAGCAATTAAAAACAGACTGGTACACACTTGCCAAGCAGCACATTAACCAAGCTAAAAACAATGGAGATGTAAAACTATTGCAAACACTTATTAACAGTGATTTGCTTGGTAACAAAGAAAATCGAGTACTCGCCTATCAATCGTTGCATAGCGTTTTAAAAAATAACGATGATTATAAAAGATTAATTGCACTTGCCGAATCTGACTATATTCCTGCTCAAATAAAAAGAGACAGCTTACTTGATGCCATAGCACGTTACCCAGATACAACAAAGCTAACTGACTATTTGGCCTTGGCTGATAAATTTAATGACGATGCAAGTGTGACAAACGCGGTATTTAACAAAGTTTATCAACGCGTAAAAGAGGCTGATAACATCGCGTCGTATCAGTGGTATATTAAGCATGTCCCGCAAAGTGAACACACCCAAGAGGCGTTACTTACCTTATATAAGCGCGCATTTGAGCTCGCAGACGACAGAGGCACTATCGCCAGTTATAACGACTTTATCATTGCTTATCCATTTGCCCCACAAGTGAATCAAGCAACTGATAATGCAAGAGAATTAGAAGAAGATGAATACTCAAGTTACTTTAGTAGCGACGAAGAACTTTCGCGTCGTTTGTTAGTACGTTCAAAACAAATATCGCGTATTGCTAATCAATATCGTTATGACAATACGGGGTATTTATTAGTCATTGATCGGATGAATACTCTGTTGCAAGACATGTACCCAGGCCAAGATGCAACGTTACGTCATTTAGAGTCTGAAGAATTTAAAGATTTTCATCGAGATTTTAGTCGAGCAATGCGCTCATTATCGACTAAGTTAGATAATATCAACGATAACGTTAAAGACTTAAAACGACATGTGGCTAAACAATCAGACATGATCGAACAACATTTTGAAAAGGCAGCCCAAGACCGAGAAACTGCTGATGAGTTAACTCGACAACACCGTATGTGGGAGCGTTATCTGCAGGGGAATACATAGTTTAGGTCAATTGATTTTTTGAAACATAATCAATAAAAGGATTTCATTTACACTCGAAGAGGCGCTCAATGGCAAAAAAATAGAGAGCCTCTGCCTTAATTTTGGGTGGAATTTTATAACATAGCTATTTGATAACAAGTTATATATTTTGAAGCTACTTGATAACAATCATTTGTTCTGGTCAAGTATCGCTGATTAATCAAAATGGGTGTGTTTATGTTCTACATTTGTCTCTTTTGGTGCCGCTTTTATGTGTTAATAACCTATGTAGTGCCACAGGCATTAAAAACCACGCCACTTCAGCGAGTAATAATGGAACCATTACTTTTGCTGCCATACTGCCTGTTTGAATATTTGACCACACCATTTTGTAAAGCACCCAATTACTATACAGGGTAGGATTAAAGTCAAAAGCAAAGCGATACACTTCCATAAAGACTGTTGGTTTAAAAACTTGTAAGCACACAAACAATGCTGAACATAAAAATAAGTTAGCCATTTTTTGCATTAACTTGCTCCTTAAATATAGTGCTTAATTTGCTGGATGATACTGGTTGATAGGTAATATGGCCATATCTCTTGGATCTTTTTAAATGAGAGCGTTGACTTCATTGCATTCGTGTTTCGATACTTAATCGAGTGAAAGCGTGGCATTTGCATAAGTAAAACTGGCAGCAAATAAAAGTACATTTAAATAGCACACACTAACAATAAACTTACCAAGCCGTTTTACTCCTGTAGGAATTGAAGGTATAAGTAAAGTTTTTGCTTTTTCGTATATTTAAATTAAAAGCTCAAAAACATTTAGTCGCTATATATTGTATAGAATGTAGCCAAGCTAATATAGCCAAGTTCATTATTACGGTAAACCCGTATACACTGCTAAATTCTCAGCTTTGCTGATTGAGCAACATTCGGATAAAACATTTCATGAAAAAAATTATCGTTTTGGTCACACTCTTTGTCTTGCTAGTGGCGGGGTACCTTTCACTTACTGATGAGGAAAATACCTCGTTAATCACCGATCGTTCGTCACTTGAAATTGAGTCTGAAGAGCAAGAGATTGACGTTAATCAATTCTCAAAGCAACCCGATTATCGAATAACAATAAAATCGTCAGATGGTGAAATCACTGACAGGGATATTTCAAGAAATATCGATATCGAAAGCGAAATCGATAGCACTGTATCGGAAGAATCTAGAGGAAGTCATACTACTTCTTCATTAGATATATTTTTGACTGGCGAAGCTGACTTTCTTTTTGTTGATGACACTGATGAATTACATCAATATTTATTGAACAAATGGGATGGCAAAGCTGAATTTATTGAAGATGGAATTTACGATATAGAAGTCTCGGTATTAGGGGCTAAAAAGGAGATTATTTTATTTGAAATTAACCATAAACAACGAGCCGTTATGTCTGCAGAAGAGTTTAGAGATCAATATTTGCTACCTGAATTGGCTAAGTTTGACTCTGATTCATCCTATGGAGAGTATTCAAGTTATTTGAACAAAAAATTAGAGCAATAGACAACGCGTTTTTGAGCCTTTTTACTTCTAGAGATAATAACAATTATGGGATTTTTAAATTATCGTTTAAGTAATTTTGCTCGATACCTAATATTTTATTTCGAGCGTTGTTCAAAACTTACCAAGCTGTATTTCCGTGAATATTAGCGCTCTTAAACCAATGTTTTACAGTGAAATCACTAAGTGGTAACTTAATACTAGCTATAGAAGAACACTCTTCATATTAAGAGACAAATAGAAATGGAATTAATTCAAGATGCTATTTTCGCTGTAATTTTCACTGGCTTACCTGTTTATGCTTTTAGCTTTTTGATGGTATTTTTTTCGTATCAAAAAGGTTATTTGTCGACAAACGTTGCCTTTAAAAATGCCTTTGATAAAAACGATGAGAACCCTTCTCAACTGTCGAAAAAAAATAAGAAAAACCTGCCGTTTTTTCATTCAAAGTGGGTTACCTTTGGCGGCGGATTTTATGGCTTAATTGCCATGCTGACTTTTTTAATTATCGAGATTCTGCAAATTGTTAACTTTTGGTTAGGGGTTTCACGCTGGAAAGACGTGACTGATTTATTCAGCATAGGTGCGCTGATCGCTATGTTCGTTGATTCTTTAAAAAATATGATCACGGCGGCTATATGGTTTACTTACTGGCCAAATAAATTACCGGCTTCTCATTTTATACTCTGGATCCTTATTTGTTATGGTTGTTATCGAGCTGGCGCCTATTCAGCGAAGTATTTTTATATTAATAAACGTTTTCTGCCTATAAAAAACACGAACACTCAGAAAATGTAAGTATAATTTATTCCTAAAAATAGATGTACATTACATTATTAGTTGTTATTATCCTGCTCAAACCAAGGGGTGCATAAAACATTAGTGTTTTTATGCTGAGATGATTGACCCTTACTACCTGATACGGATAATGCCGACGTAGGGATGGTTAACTTATTATTGATCGATCGATCTTTGATAATTTGCTCTCTATTGTATTATTCGATTAATAATATGAGAGCCACATGAATCTAGTTAAATCTTCACTCGCTATTCTTACATCTTTTAGTTTTTTATCTGCAAATGCGTATGCTTCTGAGCAAGAGGAAGCCATTGAAAGCATTACGGTTACTTCAAACTTTAAACAACAATCCCTTGCCCAAGCACCTACCAGTATTGCTGTTGTTACCTCCGAACAAATATTGGCACAAGGCGACCAGCATTTTGAAAATGTATTAGCAAGTGTGGCTAATGTTAATTTTTCGGGCGAATCTTCTCGTCCTAAATTTTTGCAAATACGTGGCGTAGGCGAACGTTCTCAATACAGTGGGGCGCCTAATTCTTCGGTAGGTTTTATTGTTGATGATATCGACTTATCTGGCTTAGGCATGGCAGCGAGTATGTATGATGTTAACCAAGTAGAAGTGTTGCGCGGCCCACAAGGTACTCGTTTTGGTGCGAATGCATTGGCGGGCATGGTGTATATTCAGTCTAATGCTCCTTCAGATGTGTCAGAACATGGTATTAAAACTTCGTTTGGTAACGATGATTTAATAAACGTCGCTGGTTTTAGCACAGGCGCATTAAGTGAGCGTTTAAATTATCGCGTGAGCATAGAGCAACACCAACAAAATGGTTTTAGAGACAACTTATTTTTAGCTAAAGACGACACCAATGGTATTGATGAGCTAAGCGGTAAGTTGAAACTTGCTTACCAAGCAAGTGACGAATTAACGGTTGATTTTACCTTGTTATTTGCTGATATGGACAATGGGTACGATGTTTGGACATTAGACAATAATGGTTTTGATACTCTCACTGACCATCCTGGTATCGATAAACAAAAATCGTCTGGTAGCTCGTTAAAATTTAATTATTCGGGCTTTACTTCGGCTGAATTAACGGCAATTTCAAGCTTTACTAGCACAGATCATCATAATGCCTTTGATGGTGATTGGGCGAATGCTAACTATTGGGCAGAGAAAAGCTGTACAGATTATTATGATGAAAATGGCAATGGTGATGACAGCGATCAAATCCCGTGTGTGTATGAATATTTATGGGATAAAGAGGCAGATAGAGACGTTTGGTCACAAGAAATTCGTTTGAATAATAAATCAAGCCATAAAATATTTAACCAGACAACGGATTGGTTAGCAGGAATTTATGTGAGCAAGTTAGACGAAGAGAATGATCTTGAGTCTTATTACAATGGTTGGGAAGATGAAATATTAGTGTCTCAATATCAAGCTAAAAATATGGCAATATTTGCTCAGCTAGACAGCACTTTGTCAGAAGACTATCAGTTATCGGTAGGTTTACGGGTTGAAAATAGAGACAGCGATTATATTGATAGCGAACAAGACAGTTTTTCTCCAAGTGAAACCATGTGGGGTGGTCATATTGCTCTAAGTAAAGCACTAAATAACGACCATAACGCCTATGTTCGCATTGCTAAGGGTTATAAAGCGGGTGGTTTTAATATGGGTTTACCGGCTGAGTTAAGCCAATTTAAAGAGTTTGATACTGAAACCTTGCTCAACTACGAATTTGGTCTAGATTCGTCGTATTTGAATAATAAGATTCATTCTCGCGTCGCTTTTTTCTACATGGACAGAAAAGACCAGCAAGTCAACGCATCGCAACAAGATCCAAATAACCCGCAACGTTTTACTATTTATACTGCTAACGCAACGAGTTCAACTAGTTACGGAGCAGAGCTTGATTTAACTTGGCAAGTGACCGCTAATTTGAATGTATATGCTACATTGGGGTATTTAGATGCTCGTTATGATAACTATGCGTATTTTGATAAATACGGGTCAACTATTGATATTTCTGATAGAACTTTAGCTCATGCTCCTAAAAACACGTATAGCTTAGGTGGAAGTTATATAAGTGATTCTGGTGTGTTTGTTAACGTTTCAACTTCGGGCAAAAGCAGCTTTTACTTCTCAGATAGTCATTCTGAAAAATCGTCAAGTAATCAATTGATTAATGCTCGTATTGGTTATGAAACTCAATCGTGGTCAGTGTATTTATGGGCACGTAACCTAACGGATGAAAAAGTGGCGACCCGAGGGTTTTACTTCGGCAATGAACCCGATATTGACTGGGCTGCGAAAAAATTTGAGCGTTATGCGGCACCTAGACAAGTTGGTGTTACATTAGACTATCAATTTTAGTTTCAATAATATGCGTAGATAATCGCAATAATGAATTAGTTTATTAAAGGTGAAGAAATGGAAATATCGATTGAGATCAGTTTATACCCATTAGCAGAAGAAAAGTTTAAAACGGAGATTTGGGCGTTCATCAAGCGATTAAGAAATGTTGACGGCTTAGAAGTGGTCACCAATGGCATGAGTACTCAAGTCTTTGGTGACTATGATCTTGCTGTTGAAAAAGTGATGTCAGAAATTAAACATGTGCATCAAACATTAAATGCCGCAGTTTTTATTTGTAAGTTTATTGGTGGCAACCGCAGTGTTGTAGAAGCTGAAAGCTAAGTTGAATAATATGACTGAAACAATTGCCTATTTTACTCAATTGCCTTTTTGGGAATTAATTGCCGTTGCTTCAGCATTGATTTATGTTGTGCTTGCTGCCAAAGAAAATATTTGGTGTTGGCCGGCGGCTTTAATCAGTACGGTTATCTATACCGTTATTTTTTATGACGTGTATTTATGGATGGAAAGCCTGCTACAAGTATATTATTTTGCAATGGCAATTTATGGTTGGTATTGTTGGTATTATATTAATAAACGTCCGCAGAAAACTTTATATATTCAATCTTGGTCTTTGAGCTTTCATGTCAAAGCTATTTTACTGTTAAGTATTATTTCTATGGTTGTGGGCTTGTTAATGGCAACCAATACACCTACCCACTATCCATATCTTGACTCAGCAACAACCGTGTTTTCTGTTTTTACCACTTACTTAGTGGCGCAAAAAGTATTAGAAAATTGGCTGTATTGGATTGTAATTAATGCAGTTTCTGTTTACCTTTACCTTGCAAAAGATTTAGAGCCAACCGCAGCACTTTTAGTGTTATATTTTTTTATGGCTTTATATGGTTACTTTCAATGGTCAACTAAATTTAAACAACGAAAACAAAATGAGGTTTTAACTGAAACATCAACGGCACAACCATAAGGATAAGTTCGGTTCTATAGAAAGTGATATTCAACGTATTAAAGCACTTACTTGTTTTGATGGTTATATTTGTGCTATTGAAAGGGTGTTATTAGGCCTCAGTCATCATTGTTATATCGTTACTGCCGTTAATCTTGAAAGTCAAAAATCAGCTAAGTATTTTGTTAAGTCTTTATCTTCACATCCGTCTACTGAACAAAACGAACGATTAGTTGCTCAGTCTTCTGCCGCTCTAAATCTCTCGCCTTCTGTTATTTATCAATCGAAAGATTGGTTAGTCACGCAATATATTGAAGGCTATTCACTCTTTGAAAATCAATATACGATCTCAGAGAAAATCGCGGTTGCGATGAGGTTATTGCAAAATTTTCATCAAGTAACGCCAATTGATAAAATTTCGTCCCTGTCGATAAAGTCATTAATTGAAGCGCAAATAAAAATGAATGCGTTTACTCAAGCACAGCAATCATTTTTAATGACGTTGAATCAAAAAATTAATACTTTTGCTCAAGTGTCTGAGCCAGTGGTTTGCCATGGCGATTTAAACTTCACGAATATACTGATCGATAAGCGAGCCAATGCTTGGTTAGTTGATTATGAGTGTACATCAATTTGCTGTGCAGAATATGATGTTGCGATGTTTATCGCGATTAATAATTTATCTAACTGTGACTTTGCTTATATTTTTGATTGTTATCAAGGCAAGAGCAAAAAGTCATTAAAGGCTGATTTGGTACACGCTTATTTAGCATGTTGTTATTTAATTAATGGCTTATGGTACCAAGAGCGCTCTTATCATACGAAAGAAAATGACCAGTATATCGACCTTGCTCATCAACAATATAGCCAATTTGATCAGCTGAATATAACCGACAAAAAACTCGTTGAACAATTACTGTAAGCTCGTATAAATAAGTTTGCATAAAAACGTAAAAAAACGCCCACTTTGCTGTGGGCGTATTTATTTCACTTATCTAAAAATTGATTAAAGGCTGAAACTAAGCCGTTTCTGCGGAAAGTTCAGCATCAAATTGATGTGCTGTTGCTTTACCCATTTGTAATAAACTAGGTAAGAAAATTAATGTAAATATCGTACTTACGCTCATTCCCCCAACAATAACAGCGGCAATTCCTCGGTATAGTTCAGCGCCGGCGCCCGGGATCAATAATAACGGGAGCATGCCACAAATACTGGTTAATGTGCTCATGAGTATTGGCCTTAGTCGTAAGCGTACCGCTTGCTCTACTGCATCATGCCTAGATAAACCATCGTTTTCCCCCAAACGCGTTTGATAAACAAGTAAAATAGCATTGTTGACCACAAGCCCGAGTAAGATAATAAAACCTATCATGGTGAGTAAGTCGAGCGGTTGGAAAATAATCTGGTTAGTTATTTGTAGCATCGCAATACCACCTACGGTTGCTAACGGTATGGTTAATACCACCAACAAACTGTCCTTGAAGGAACGGAATAACGCTGACATTAATAAATATAAAATAGCTAAAGCAAGCAAGAAGCTTTGGCTCATATTTTGTAATGCTTCGGTTAAAGCTTCTGCTGAGCCGCGATAATTTATCGCACCAGTTTCAGGTAATTGCTCTAAAATCGCAGGTTCTGCTTTTTCTTTGATGGCGTTAATGGCATCTTCTAAACTAATATTTTCTGGAGGCGTTACTTGTAAAGTAATGGTTCTTTTTCTATCAACACGTCTGATAGAGCTCGGTCCTGCCGTTCTAACAACATCAACTAACTCACCAACGGGTTGTACGCCAGCTTCAGGTGTTGCTAATGGAATTGCGGCTAATTCTTCAGGCGACTCCCAATCGGTTGAGCGTAAAATTACATTCAAACGTTTTTGACCATTGAAAAAATCACCCACATAAAGCCCAGTACCTAAGGCTCTTGATATTGAAGACACTTGTTGTCTTGTCCAACCTGATTCAGCAATACTGCGCTCATCTGGGATCATGCGTAATTCAGGCTCCGCAAGAGAAAGGCCAGGTGTCGGTTGAATTTGTGCCCCAGGTAATGCTTGACTGACTGCGCCAAAACCAACTTGTGCAGCAGAAAGTAATTGGTCAACTTCATTGCCTTGAATATCAATATCGATACGGCGACCACCACCTAAGTTACCAAATAACTCTTCTTGAGAAGCAAAGGCGATAGTATCAGGGAAGCCTGCTAATACTTCACCATTAATAATATTGACAATGTCTTTGATGTGATCTGAGTTTTCGGCTCGTCCTCCCATAAAACCAAAATTACCGAAAAAACCTAACCATGAATGTTCAATTTTCGGTGATTTTTCGCCGGTTAAATAAGGCATTAAACGTTGATTAATTTCATCGCTCATTTCCACTCTAGCTGCCAAATAACTTTGTCCCGGAGGCGGTAATAAAAATGCGTTAAATGAATTTTGATTACCTTTAGGAAGATAATCGATTTTCGGAAACATTAAATAGCTGCCGATAAACGAAAAGAGCATCAAGCCAAATACCCAAGCAACACGTTTTTTAGGGGTTGACGTAATATGCATAATGCCGCTGGTGATATTCGTCCACCAATGATTATGAGGGTCTTCTGATGACACTTCTTTTAATAATCGGCGAGCCGCAGTAGGTAACACAGTTACCGCAATTAATAATGAAGCGACAATAGCAACAGCAATGGTAATGGCTAAATCAGCAAAAAGCTGCCCTGATACTTCTTCTAAAAAGGCAATGGGTAAGAAAATGGCAACCGTTGTGGCTGTAGAGGATAACAAAGCTCCCCAAACTTGGGTTGTGCCTTTTAATGATGCTTCATTGGGTTTCGCTCCGTTTTCACGCAACCGGACGATATTTTCTAAGACAACAATAGCAGCATCGAGCACCATGCCAACGGCAAAAGCTAATCCGGCCATTGAAATAATATTCAATGTTCTCCCTGTGCTGTGCATGATCACTAAGGTGACAACTAGTGAGATTGGAATGGATAAAGCAACAATTAAGGTTGCTTTAAACTTACGTAAGAACCACCACAGTACAATAATGGCTAATACGATGCCGAGAATTAAATTATTTTTAACTAGGCTCATTGAACGACCAATGTAAATCGTTTCATCATACATTTGGATGAGTTCTAATTTGGAGCGTTTCAGCGGACCTTCGTTGAGTTCTTTAATAGCCGATTTTAGACCGTCCATGACTTGAATAACATTCACGCCTTGTTCTGCTTGTACGTTCATTGCGATGGCTGGTGAGCCATCAAGTGTCAGTACTCCAGTTCGGTCTGATAATGCCAGTTCGACCTTTGCGACATCTTTTAATAAAATCGGCTGGCCATTTCGCCAATCAAGCACCATATTTTGAAGCTGTTCAACACCATATTTACCTGAAAAGCGTAAGGTATATTTGCGACGGCCAATTTCGTTAAAACCACCAGAAGCGTCAGTATTATTTGTTAATGTACTCGCAATTGCCGGAATATTAAGCCCAAGTGTTGCGGCTTTATAAGGATCAAAGGTAATACGTAATTCTGTTGCTAAACCGCCAAAAGCATTGGATTGAGAAACACCTTCAACACGCTCGATGCGTGTTTGCACCACTTCTTCGGTGAAATCTTGATAACTGGCAATATCATTGGTATTACCTTCGGTTGGTTTTAATGCTAACCAAGCAATAGCGTCAAAATTACTAGCACCACCAACAGCAATCACTGGCTCGGTAGCATCCGCTGGATAGTTAGGGACTTGATTTAATGCATTCATTACATCAATTAATGCCCGTTGTAAGTTCACACCGGTTTTGTACCTTAAGGTAATACTACCACTGCCTTGACTTGAATTTGACTCAAGTAATTCAAGACTTTGTAAGCCCTTTAAAACATCTTCTTGGCGTTCAATGATTTCGGCTTCGATTTCTTCAGGTGCCGCAGCGCGCCAGCTGGTAGAGATCACTATTTGTGGTTTACTGATATCCGGCGTTAATTGGATAGGCAATTTATAAAGACTAATACCGCCAAATAGCATGATCAATAATACCGCGACGATTACCGCGGTAGGATTTTTAAGTGAGGCTGAGGTGAGGGTCATTATTTAGTTCCCATAGCCGAATTTCCGGAAATCAGCTTATCATTATTGGTTTTTATATTGACTGTTTGTCCTGCTCTTAACCGTTCTGCACCACGAATCACAACATTATCACCAGCTTGAATATCACCAATAACTTCAACGAGCTCACCTTCACTAATACCAACGGTAACATTGACTTGTTTGGCTTTGTTTTCAGCATCTATGATAAAAATGCTCATCGCATCGCGTCTTAATACTAAGGCGTCTCGATGTGTTGCGAGTACTTGTTTGCTATCTCCTGTTGCCACTGCAGCTTTTATGTCTAAGCCAATTGGCCAGTCAAAAGATGACATATCTAGGCGTACTTCCATTAAATGTGAACGTGAGTCAGCAACCGGAATAATGGCTTTTATATCGGCACTTCCTTCGCCTAACGGAGATTTAATTGCAAGCTGTTTACTCTCTTTTAAATAGCGATAAGCCGTTAATGGCGCAAATACTGAAGCTTCAACATTGGCGGTTTCTACTAGGCGAATAATTGCATTGCCGTTATTGACATATTCGCCTTGGTTACTTAAACGTTCAGCAACAATGCCATCAAATGGTGCTTTGAGTTTCGTGTAGGTAATATCTTGCGCGATTTGTTCAAGTTTAGCTTTAGCTGCTGCTGCATTGGCTTTTGCCATATTAAGATTTGCGATGGTTTCTTCTAGCTCTTTTTCAGAGATCAGTTTTTTTTCAACTAAGGTTTTCTTTCTTTTTACCTCAGCACTTTCAAACGTTAGTTTTGCTTGGGCATTGGCGACCAGTGCATCCGCTTCATGGTATTTTAATGTCAGCGCTCGGTCATCAAGTTCGGCAATGATTTGATCTTTTTTTACCTTGCTACCTAGGTTTGCCAAGCTAATTAATCGACCAGATACATCGGCGGCAATTTGTGAGTTATTGCGACTCACAACACTGCCTGACACCCAAGCAACGGGAGACAAAGTCGTACTTTGTATCTTGGTTACATTAACATTGGCCGGTGGCCCTTGCTGCGCATGAGAAGAAAAAGCGATGAAACTAATTAGAGAAAGGGTTCTAATGAGTGCGCTGAAATGAAGTGGTTTCATATTATCCAAAATACCTTTTAAAATTTAACATAGCTAAGTGTATGCTAACTTTGTGGAAATTCCTGTATAACTCAAAGAAAATCAGACAATAATTTGTCAGATTTTATTTCAATTAACTTTGATTAATTCAATAAAGTTATACACTTGACATGATAATTCAAGTGTTAATCGATATTAAGGGGGATATATCCGATGAGCTCCAGATATTTACCTTTGGCAGTGATTATAACAGGTGGATTATGCTCAAGAAACTCTCCATTGTTTATGAATGCTCACATAGGTGTTTTTGTGATAATGTATAGCTACATTCGCCATGTATCATGGCTTAAATAGCAAGATTAGGAATATGATGAAATATCTACTGTTACTTATAATGATTGGATTAGGCTTTTCAGTGATCACACCAGTTAAGGCCAGCGAGCTGAATAATAGCTGTCCTGATTATCTTAACGTGACGAAGCAAAAATTACATTCAAGTAAGACAGTCAATTTATGCGAATTAACGCAAGGGAAACCTGTGTTGATTGTAAATACAGCAAGTAATTGTGGTTTTACGCCTCACTTTAAGCAATTAGAAGCAATACATAAAAAATATCAGTCACAAGGATTGGTGGTGATAGGTTTTCCTTCAGATGATTTTTTTCAAGAAGAAGATAATGAAAAAGATACTGCCAAAATTTGTTATGTAAATTATGGTGTTACTTTTACTATGCTGTCGACTAGTGCCGTAAGAGGCAGCGATGTAAATAGTGTCTTTGAATTTTTAGCCGAGAAATCAACGTCACCAAAATGGAATTTCTATAAATATTTAGTGGATGGTAAAGGCCAAAAAGTACAGTCTTTCAGCCCAAGAACAGCGCCAGATGATGCTGAGTTTATACAAGCAATTGAAAGCCTACTTGTGAAGTCATGATGAATATTTATCGATTGATTGGCTGGGTATGTATTTCGTTTAGTTTTGCTAGTCAGGCAGAGTTTGTTTTACAAGAAACGCCTGAAATTATTGGCGAAATCTCTGTGAATACTGCAGATTTATGTGATGTTGCTAATAATACAAAACACTATATCGAGTCATTCCCTCAAGATAAATTTGCTGTACATGCAGGTGAAGTGATTGAAGGAATAAACGTATCTCGGGTTGTAAAAACGTTAGACTTTTTATGCCAATCGCCAAAGAGCAGCTCTTACTCTCGCGATTATTTATTACAACATTTTGACTTTTATCGTTGGTTACCAGACAAACAACAAGCTCATCAGTTAGCCGAGCAGAGTAATAATGCGGTAAAGAAACGCTTATTAAATAATATTCCTGAGAAGCAAATATTTATTACTAAATATTACACAAAATTGTTAAAGGCTAGCGATAAACCAACGGCTAAATTTAACCAAGCTTTATATGCTTTACCGGCCGATGAACAAGGAATGACCTTAGCTGAAGCTGAAAAAAACAAACAACATTTAACGCGTTATCAATTGACTCGTCAGCAAATCATTAACGGAGCCTTGTTAAATAATAAGCTTGCACAACCTCTTATTTGGTTAACCGAAGAAGCTTTGCACGATGTCTTGTTACAAGGTACTGGTGTTGTCGACATTAATGGTAAGAAACGATATTTTAATGTTCATCGCAATAATGGCATTGCTTATGATTATACGCTCGGAAAACGAGAGCAGTCGCGTTATTGGTATTTTGCTGAGGTGCCAAGTATCTTAGGATACGGTAAAACCCTCGCAGAGAAAATAGCGATCAAACCTGATGTAACTTTTGCCGGTAATGTTAAGCAGTTAGGTCTTGGAAAATTATTTTTAATAAATTACCTCGTTGATGGTAAGCCCGTCAACAATATGGGGGTGTTAGCTGATCAAGGTGGCGCATTTGATAATAATTTATTTCAGTTAGATTTTCTTAAAGGCAGTTATTACGGTTGGAAAGACTATTATCAAGCCAATAAACACTTACCTGATTATGCAAATACTTGGCTCATGTTGATTAAACAATAGTTATATTGTCAGGTGTTTGTTGAGGGATCATCTTGCTAATTCAAACGGAAACAATGTGATAAAAGAAAAGCTCGTTTGAGTTATACGTTAACGTTAACCGTTTTTAGCTCAGGAGCTTTATCTGTTTGATCATCGACTGCTTCGGGAGCGGTAATGGGTGAGTTATCCGTTGCTTTAGTGCTTGGCTCCACGTTGGGCTCTGGATTATAAGCTAACGGCGCATCTAATAGAATTTGTCTTAACTTGTCAGTATCTTCTGCACGCATAGCATCGTTAATATTATTGAGGATCACTTTCACGTCAGGCCAACAAAGAAAGCGTTCATTGGCGGTTAAAATGCGCTCATGACGGGTTGGTTGGGCATGATCATCAATCAGTAATTCTTCATATAGCTTTTCGCCAGGGCGTAAGCCACTGTATTTTAATTCAATATCTCCATCAGGATTGGCTTCATTTTTAATGGTTAATCCCATTAAGTGAGTCATATTCACCGCAAGATCAACAATTTTAACCGGATCACCCATATCTAAAACAAAAACATCACCACCTTTACCCATAGCGCCAGCTTGAATAACTAGCTGGGCTGCTTCAGGAATGGTCATAAAATAGCGAATAATATCTGGATGAGTAATCGTTATTGGGCCACCGGCTTTGATTTGACGTTTAAATAAAGGCACAACCGAGCCAGATGAGCCTAAGACATTACCAAAACGTACCATCACAAAACGCGTATCATGATCACGTGGGGCTAAAGACTGTAATACTAATTCAGCTAAACGTTTTGTGGCGCCCATGACATTAGTAGGTCTCACCGCTTTGTCGGTTGAAATAAGGACGAATGTTTCTACTTCACAAAAAATAGCTGCTTGGGCTATTTCATATGTGCCTAACACATTGTTAGAAATGCCGGCGATGACATTACATTCCACCAAAGGTACATGTTTATATGCGGCAGCATGATAGATAGTTTGTACTTTTTGGGTATGAAAAATGGTGGTCATCAACATGCCGTTTTGCACATTACCGATCAGTGGTATTAATGGAATATCACTGTCAATTTCACGCAGATAAACCGTTAGCTCTTGGTTGATTTCATATAAAAAGGCTTCGCTAACGTCTAATAAAACTAGTTTTGCAGGCTTTTGGTGAATAATTTGACGGCATAATTCTTTACCAATAGAGCCACCAGCTCCTGATACCATCACAACTTTGCCGAAAATATTTTCAGATAATAGCTCTGGAATAGGTGCAACAGGCTCTCTGCCTAACAGCTCATCCACCGAGACTTCCCGAAGTTGATCAATTTTTCGTTTGCCCGATACTATATCGGCCATATTGGGGATGGTTAACAGTTCAAGGGCGTAAGGCTCAATGGAAGCAACGATTTCTTTCATCCGCGTTTGGGTCACTTTATCAATCGCGATCAGCACTTTGTATTGGCCAAAACGCTTGACGAGCTTACCGATATCTTTTACCGGATGAATATTGATGCCGGCTAATTCACGGCCATGATATCGGCTTTTTTGGTCGATAAAGGCCAGCGGTTGGTATTGATTGCCTAATGCAAGTGTATTTGCGAGTTGCCTACCGGTGCTGCCGGCACCATAAATCACTACGCCTTCTTTTTCATCAAACCACTTTTCACCTGTGATAATGCCAAACGATGCTCTGGCGCCAGCAATTAAAAAACTGGCGACCGCAAAAAATACGATAGGAACAGAACGAGGAACAAACGCATCAAATACATAACCAGCTAAGACGAAGATGATACTGGCAATAGCAACCAAGGCTATGACTTTCATGGTTGATTTGGCATTAAAATAGCGAATTACCGAGCGGTATGTTCCTGAGAAGTAAAGTAATACCATTGTGCTGAGCGTAACGGTAATAAATACCGATACTTCTGCTTGTGAGACATCAAAATTTGAAACGCCTAAACGTAAAAAATACGCTAGAAAAAACGCAAACCCTACGGCAAAAGCGTCATAAGTTAATGCGATTAGTAATTTTGCTGAGCTAGGAATTAAGTCTATTTTTCTGATCATCTGCAATCGCCTTCAGATCTACGCTTACATGTATTCATTTTTAAATGAATTATTATTATTTTAATATCATAACAGTTTATTTTGACGTGTCTGCTACTTTTGTAAAAATTTCGTTAATTGCCTGACAGCTTGATGCTACTTCTTGTTCGGTTAATGTTGGATGCACTAAAAACATCAAGCTGGTTTCACCTAATTGCTTGGCATTTTCTAATGGCTTTTTAGGTGTAAAGTTTGTATTTTCAAAAGCTTTTTCTAAATATACTTCAGAACAACTACCTGAATAACAAGGGATATTTATTTCATTGAACGCTTCGATAATGCTATCTCTTGACCAAGCAGAGGGTAATTTTTCAGGTTTGATAAAAACATAACATTTGTAAAAAGCATGTTCGATATCGTGTGGAACTTCTGGAACATGAATAAAATCAAACGCTTTACATGCATTGAGCACGTTTTCTGCATATTTTACTCGTGTTTGATGCCATTGTGGCATTCGTGCGGTTTGTATTCGACCAATTGCCGATTGCATTTCAGTTAAGCGCCAATTAGTACCAAAAGACTCATGTAGCCAGCGGTAACCGGGGGGATGGTCTTTTTCATAAACCGCCGCATAAGATTTGCCATGATCTTTAAATGCCCACGCTTGTCGCCATATCTGTTCATTATTGGTGGTTAGCATGCCGCCTTCACCGCCGGTAGTCATGATTTTGTCTTGGCAAAATGACCATGCACCAATATCACCAATGCTTCCCACGGAACGGCCTTTGTATTTGGCACCATGAGCTTGTGCACAATCTTCAATTACGTAAATGTTGCGTGCTTTGGCTAATGCCATTATCTCGTCCATTTCACAGGGCCAACCTGCTAAATGAACACAAATAATGGCTTTCGTCTGATCGGTTAATACCTGTGCAATTGATTGAGCGGTTATATTTTGTGAATCGAGATCGACATCCGCAAAAACGGGTGTTGCCCCTGCATTGACGATACAGCTGATTGAAGCAATAAAAGTGCGAGAGGTGACAATAACCTCATCCCCTTGGCCGATATTTAAGCTTTGTAAAGCTAAATCTAAAGCCAAAGTGCCATTGGCGACGGCAACGGCGTATTGGCAATCAGCAAAATCAGCAAACTCTTTTTCAAAGTTTCGTCCTTCGTCGCCGGTCCAATAATTCACTTTGTTAGAGCGAAGTACTTTACTGACTGCCGATATTTCTTCTTCAGAAAAACTTGGCCAAGGTGAAAAGGGGGTATTTAACATAAAAAACCTTAACGCTTGTGGGCAATTCGAGCAGGACAACCTACTACAGTAACATTCTCAGGCACATCATTGATAATGACAGTACCAGCGCCAACGATAACATTATCGCCAATTGAGATTTGATGAATAATGCTTGAGCCTATGCCAACCCAGCATTGTTCGCCAATATTAACATCACCTGCTAAATTTACTCCCGGTGAAATATGACTAAACTCACCGATGTGGTTGTCATGGTCGATATTGGCACCGGTATTGATGATGACACCATCCGCGATTTTTGTGCCGATGTTGATACAAGCGTTGGCAACAATTAATACTCCTTCACCTATTTCAACATGTGCACTCAGTGTTGCTGCAGGCGAAATAAGTGATGTGATAGCAAAGCCTAATGCTTTAAATTCTTTTTGTTTTTTTGATCTGATATCGTTGTTGCCAATGGCAACAAACACAGCATTATAATTTGCAGCATGTTTAATTAAACTTGCTTCATCGCCGACGATATCCCATAAGCCACATTTATTTATGCTTGGGAATGCAGCATCAAAAAAATGAATATTCCAGCCTAGTTGTTCTGCAATATCTGCAGCGACCTTACCATGACCGCCAGCGCCTAAAATGGCTAAATTTTTCATTAATTACTGCCCTTATATTTTTATTTAACTATCTGTGCCGGTGAATTTACTCATTGTAGCTTCCCCTTCGGCACTAATATCTGCTTGGGAAACGACTTTTTTGACGGTTAGCAATAAAATTTTAATGTCTAACCAAAGCGATTGATTATCAACATACCACACGTCTAACTCGAACTTTTCTTCCCAACTAATGGCGTTTCGGCCGTTGACTTGTGCCCAACCAGTAATGCCCGGTTTAACTTCATGGCGGCGTGCTTGTTGAGTTGAATATAATGGTAGGTATTCGACAAGCAATGGTCTTGGCCCAACTAAACTCATGTCACCTTTTAACACACACCACAACCCTGGAAGTTCATCAAGACTGGTTTTTCTGATAAACTGCCCGAAAGGCGTTAACCGCTCTTCGTCGGGCAATAATTGCCCTTGCGCATCTTTATTGTCAGTCATTGAACGGAACTTTAGCATATTAAACGTCTTACCATGTAAGCCTGGGCGAGTTTGTTTAAAAAGGATGGGGCGGCAATTTAAACTGTATAAAATAAGGGCGCACACTAATAAAACCGGCGACAAAAAGAGTAACGCGACCAAGGCTATGAGGACGTCCATTAAGCGTTTTAGCATGTTAATTACTTCCTCGTGCTTTGTTGAGATTTGCATGGTACTGAATTTTTAAATCTTGATAAAACTGCTGACGTTTTGCTGATAAAAATTGATTACCATATTGTTTACTTTTTTCTAAATTTATCATGGATTGTTTAGTCAGTTCGTCAAGGTTATTACAGAGTTTGTTTAACACTGAAAAAAGTGCAGTAGCATCATCGGCTGGAACGCATAATTCATCAGGTATTAATTCAGGTATGCCTCCAACAGAAGTGCCAACGCAAGGTAAGCCTTGAGCCATTGCTTCAATAATGGCTCTGGGTAAACCTTCTGTTCGAGAAGGAAGCACAAATAAATCAGCTTGGCGTAAATGGTTGATGACTTCGTTACTTTTTATTTCGCCAACAAAATCGACATTGGCGTTAATAGTTAAGTGTTGCGCGAGTGCTTTTAATTCGGCTAAGTGTTGGCCGGCGCCAATTATGGTTAACCGATAAGTATCATCCGCTTTTACTAACAAAGAAAAAGCCTGTAATAATATATCTAGCGCTTTATACATTTGCTCTAATGAACCGACAAAAACAAGTTTTCTGGCTACTTGCTGATACTTACGGGGCGTGTCGACTATCTGACTTTCATCTAACATAATCGACGAATAAAAGCTGGTAATGGTATTAATACCCGGAGGATAACGTTGTTGTAAATAACATTCTGTAACGTAACTTGCCCCTAAAGCATGCTGACATTGCTTTTGTAATGTGCGTTTGCTGAACATTTTTAACCATGGCGCTGCTAGTTTTCCACCAACACCTGTAGAAAAAACATCATAGGGATCACCAATGACTTCGACAGCATACGGCTGATTTTTTTTCAGCAAGTAAGTAGCAATCGTGGCGGTTTGAGAAGGTACCCGAAATAACAATAACCCGTCTAATTTGATCACCGCTAACAAAGACTTAATTAAACGTGGTAGCGCAATAATCAGTGCTTTTAAACCAATATAATGAGGGAGTGCATGAAAATTGACTTGTTTGCCATTGGCTTGTAGCCAGTCGGGGGAGACTGTTGATACTGGTTTTATTCTTGCGACAACCGTTACTTGTTCAAATACAGCCGCATACCGCATCCAAAAGTCATATTCAAAAGAAGAAGGCGTCCAAACTTTACCGTCAGGGGTTTGATAGAATCGGAATTCACAATTTACGATGACATTCATTGGGCTAATTCACTACTCTTATTTTAGCTAATTGAAGGATAATCAAAGCGATAATAATGCCCATGATGGTTTGTACGGGAATAAAGGTAAAACTATTCCTTATCATAATGAATAAAGGGATCAAAGCAACACCAATTAGCGTATCGGCGCGGACCGTTGAAGCTAGGCTGTCAAATTTCGCTAAACTGATCCCTAAAATAAAGGCGATGAATATAATGCCTTTTTCACCAAAATTTAAATATGCTTCTGCGACGGGGGAAAAACCAATAGGTCCTGCTTTTTCTTGAACGACTACATTGAGCAAGCGTTTGTCTTTTTTCGCTGGCGGTCGTTCAATCGGTAAAAATAATGCTAATTGGCGTTCAAAGGGGGCCCAATAACTTGCACCGTATAATAATTTAAACCCTTCATTTCGCCATTTCACCACTTCTTGTACAGTTCTTAAACTACTGCCCATTTCTGCTAGCGCGTTTAGCGGATTCATATTATCAATTTTTGAATAATCACCTGATAAACGGGCATTTTTGACAATAACAATGGCGATTAACATGATAAAAATCATGATCGATAATTTGAAAGTGCCTATGGGGATTTTTCGTCGACCTAAAATGGCTGCTGCAACGCAGGTTGGGAACATTACTTCACCTCGTAAACCAACTTTAAACGCGATCACTGCCCATATTGCAAACGCGAGAAAGTAAAAATAGCCAAAGCCTGGGCGATAAGACACCGCCACGAATACTACCGCCATCCCCATAAATAAATAGATATATACAAACAATAATGTCACGAAAGGCGATTGATTAATTACGGTTAAATAAGCGGTATAAGATTGTAATGCGCCCGTAGCAAAGCCCACTAATAAGAAAGTAGTGATCATAAATAATAACAAAGCGCCGCCAATATGATGAAAGCGTTTGATTAAGCGCAGATCTAAGGTGTCATGTGTGGCAGTCGCCTTTTTTGAGAAAGAAATCGCCGTTAGCGCATATATCAGCATAGTAAAGTTCATTAGGTAGATGGCGTACACCGTTTCATTACGATGAAACCAAAAACTAATGGAATAGAGAATATCTTTATCGGTGATCAAGCCAATAGCAGAAACAAAAACTAAGCCGCCATGAAAAATACTAAATGCCGAGAAAAAGATAAAACAAATTGACCAAATTCCTTTAGGTAAAGCATAGGCAAGCAGTGCACTTAATATCAGCCAGTTAAATAGCGAGAATAATTCAAGTTCTTCTCGGGTAAAAATAATGGCCTGCCAGAACGACGTTAACAGAATAATGGTCATCATTACGATAATAATGATGGAGCATACTTTTAATAAAGACTGCCGTTCACTGGTATATGGCATAAAGCGCTTCAACACATTGATTTAAGTTAAACGAACTATCTTTAAAGGTGTTATGGTGCTTTTCTCGCTCATTTTTGTGACTTGTAACTGCACTGTGTAATGCTTCACACCACAGTGTTATTGGCTGCTCAACTGACAAATAATGTACGCACGGGAGTTGTTGGGCAATTTCAATCACGCCAGGTAAGTCATTTGCCACTACCGGCAAACCTACTGAAGCGGCTTCAATTACTGCACCGGGTAAGCCTTCCCACAATGAAGGAAAAAGCATAACATCAGCATGGGTTAGAAAGTCGTACACGTTAGGTTGGACATCGAGAAATACCACGTAATCTAAACAATGATGCTCTTGAGCGAGCGCGATGATCTCTTGCTCGATTTTGTCGTCTTTTTTACCGAGTAACGCTAAATTAATAGGTCCGTATTGTTCGATATATGCCGCCAGAACACGGATCATAAACAGGTGATTTTTTTGCTCAACCATACGGGCGACATTGAGCATGACAGGCTCATGATTGGTTATGTTATTTTCTTGCCAAAAAGTAGCTTTTGTTTCTAGTAATGCCTGATGACTTAATCCGTTATAGATGGTTTGACAACGAGGGTCTAGCTGCCAGTCTGGTCGCCAAAAAATAGACAGAGCAGCATTACAAACACCTAAAATATTGGTGGCAAATCGATCAATCAAACCATGTAACAAACGGTTTCGCCATTTGCGAATAAATGAAGTGTTTGCTGCATCATGGGTATTTCTAAAATGAGCAATACGCTGCGGAACCCCTCCAAGCCAAGCCAAAAATAAGATAAACCCTGACACCATTGCTACGTGAGAATGCACAACTTCAAATTGATGCTGGCGTAATAATCGAACAAACTTTATCGGAAAAAGTAACCCCAATCGGCATAAATGCACTTCACTGCCAGCAGCTTTGATCTCATTGTCGAGTAATCCTTGTTCGCCTGATAATGAACAAAACTCTATATCTATGCCTTTATCAGATAATGGCTGTAAGGTAGCAAGGGTTCTAAGCTCAGCGCCCCCTCTGTCCATTTTTCCGAAAATATGCAGAACTTTTTTATTCATGAATGCGCCTTGGGTTGGTTGATTTTTTTCCACTGAACAAAAAATGTGACACACATAATGAGCATTTCTACGCCACAAGCAATGATCATCGCAATAGCGGCTCCGATAGTGCCCATGGTTGGTACTAAAAATAAACATGAAATCAACAAGGCTAAACTGCCTGAACCATAAACAAAGGCTTGTCGATTAAAGCACTTTAATGCGTTTAACGCTGAGCCTAAAAAGGTGTAACTATACCGGATCATACTGGCAATAATGATGAGTTTTAATTCGTCAGTCAGTAAAGCGATGGTTTGATTATAAATGATGGTGAGTAGCCATTCGCCAATAAAATGCGCAAAGACTAAACCGATTAACCCGATACCTGCACCAGTTAACATCAGTAATTGCGTGGTTTTCATAAAAGCTTGAAATTTTCTTTGGTGAAATAAATGAGACAATTTCGGCGTGACTGCTTGTGAAAGGCTATGAATTAAAATACCACCGGCAACGAGAAAATAACTAATAGCGGCGAAATGCCCAACGCTTTGTGTGCCATGAAAATACTCTAAAGTATAATTGGGAATATAAACAAACATCGCGCTAAATAAAATTGACACACTAATGGGCCAATATTTTTTGTAGATCACGAGAGAGGCAAAGATAGCTTCTTTATGTTGACAGGTTGACCATAAAATAAAGGCACGGTGTTCTTTGTCGGCAATCGTTTTTTTCACTGTGTACACATCAATAATGGAGAAAACAACAGTGGTAATCGCCCATGTAAAGAATGTAAAGTGAATGTCATTAGATATCAGCGAAGCGGCTAGCAACAAGGTAATGGTAAAAATACTGCGGGTGGTTTGTGAAAGTGCGGCTTGTTTATATTGTTGTTGTTTATGTAAATAGCTATAACAAAGTTCAGACGTGCCATCGCCTATTTTAAAAATAATCACCGACGAAATAATGCTGGCGTAAACATTTGAAAGCAGCCAAGGCGAAAGCAACACTAAGAGAATAACGGCAATCGTTTGAGCAAAAAATCGCGCATGTAAGTATTGCTCAAAATAACGTTCATTGTGATAGTCGGTAACGACTAATGTTCTCAATTTAAAGCTAAACAATAAGAATATTGGGGTAACAATTGATAGCGTAAGTACTAACTGACCTAAAATTAAATCATTAAATTGCTTGACGACTATGATCAACAAAAGCCACTGTGCTGACGCCTGAGCAACATTAGCCATGGTAGTTAAGCTGGCATCTTTGAGGGTGTTTACTTTACTGATCATAGTTCGGCATTACTCACTGGTTTGTACGCCATTCACGTTTAAATAACATTAATGTGATCACTTCAATCCTAATGTTTGATAAAAATGCATAAATTCGTGGACGAGTATTTTTTCGTCGAAAGATTCTTCAATTCTCGCTCGACACCTTTTTCTCATTTCGTTTAACTTGTCTGGATTGTCAATGAATGACTGCATTGCCGTTGCAATGGCTTGTTGATCTTTGACTGGGTGCAAAATTCCCGTGCCATTATGTTCTACCGCATCGGATAACCCATATATATTTGAAGCTAGTGCAGGAAGTTGGCAGGAAGCTGCTTCAATAATAACATTGCCAAAACCTTCTCTATGGCTTGGTAAACATAAAACATCAGCAAAAGCATAGTAATCTTCGGCATTTGGGGTAAAGCCTAAATAATGAAGATTGGCGATTTGGTTAAATTGTTCGCTTAAATTTTCTTCGTCTGATCCTAAAATGAATAGTTTCACTTTGTCATCATGATTGATCTGCTGAAATGCAGCTAATAGTTCAGGTACGCCTTTGTCTTTTTTTAACCTGCCGACAAACATAAAGACAAAGTCATCATCAGCAATATGGTGCTTAATCCTTAACTGCGTTCTATTTTCTTGTGAGAAGCGATATTTTTCAATATTTACCCCAGAAATTGAACCCGAAGCTAATACGCTACATTGTTTGTCGGTTAACAGTTTTTCTTTCAGTAAAAAGGCTTTTTGCGAAGGGCTATCAATTAAACAATATGTGGCTAACCTTGCCGTAATACGATCTAAAGTTTTCAGTACTGCGCGAGCAACGCCTTGTTTGGTCGCCCACACTTGGCCTGTGAAGGTATGAAGCCGTATAGGAACACGTGCCATAAAGGCACTGAGTTGCGTGAGTAGCCCTGCTTTTGGCGTAAACGAATGAACTAATTCATAGCGCTCTTTTTTGAACAAACGGTAAAGTACAGCCAACGATTTTAAATCAGCAAAGATTTTAGGATCACGTTGAATATTAACCTTGTGAACAGTGATTTTACTATCAAGCCCTCTAATTGATTGGTCATCCTGTAATGAAGTAATGATGTGTATGTCATGATGAATCGATAACGCTTTAATATAAGCCAGTAAAAACGCACTGATAGTTTCAGGTGCTGCAGTAATAAAAGCTATTTTGCTCATGGAAGGCTCGTAATCAATTTAATTGTGGACAAGGGCGTTCCACTTATTCTTTTTTTAGATAATCTATCAAGCAATTGTCTTTAAATAAACAAGCATCTCGGTATATATGATAATTAATTGCTTTTACTCGACTTTATCAATTTTGCTTATCTTCTTTAATTATGCGCGAGATCAAAGAATAAGGATTGTATAAGTAAAACTAATGGTAATGATATTGATTCTCATTTGTTATTGTGTTTAAATGCGCGCAATTAATCTTTACTGACTTTTTATCAAGGTTTACTTCATGCGCTTTTCAAAAAACTTTAAACCCGCTATGTTGTCTTTAGCGGTTGTTTCCGCATTCTCCTCGGTTGCTTTTGCTGGTGATAATGATGACATGGAACATTTGACTATTTTTGGTTCTGATACTGCCATTAATGATATTCCAGGTAGTGCACACGTTATTTCTACCGATGAACTAGAAAAGTTTGATTTTACTGACATTATGCGCACGCTTACCGCTGTACCGGGTGTTTACGTTCTCGAAGAAGATGGTTATGGTCTTCGTCCAAATATTGGTATGCGTGGTACAGGACAAAATAGAAGTGAAAAAGTCACGATTATGGAAGACGGTGTTTTAGCGGCGCCAGCACCATACGCAGCCCCATCAGCGTATTATTTTCCGACAGTTGGTCGTATGGAGCAATTAGAAATTCTTAAAGGGACATCAAGTGCTATGTATGGCCCTCGTACTACCGGTGGCGTTGTTAATATGCTATCGCGTCAAATTCCTGAAGAAGCATTAGCTGGCAAATTATCTTTAAGTGCTGGTGAAGATGGTTACGGTAAAGTACATGGTGTTGTTGGTGGCTCAGGAAAAAATGTCGCGACAGTTTTTGAGGTGTTTCGTTATCAAGCTGACGGATTTAAAGATATTAATCATAGCGATGCAGCAACTGGATTTATTAAAAATGACCTGTTAGCGAAAGTACTTGTTCACAGTGATAATGATGCTAAATATTATCAAGAGCTAGAGTTTAAAGTGAAATATTCTGATGAAGATTCAGATGAAACTTATATGGGATTAACGCAAGGTGATTTTGAAGCAAATCCATATACTCGTTATTCGGCATCGCAATTAGATAATATGAGCACAGAGCATAAACAATTGCAGATTAATCATCATATTAAATTATCTGACCGTTTTACCTTAGGAAGTTCAGCCTACTACAATGACTTCAGCCGAAACTGGTATAAAACCAGTAAAGTAAACGGTGACAGTTTAGGTAGTGGTGGTATTGAAGCGGCGGCGGCATTTGATGCCGGAACATTTGAAGAAAGTGCGATGACAGTAGATATAAAAGCAAATAGTCGTGCTTATTTATCGAAAGGAATTCAAACAACGCTTGATGCCGACTTTGGTGATCATCAGGTGAAGTTTGGTGCACGATATCACGAAGATGAAATGGACCGTTTTCAATGGGTAGATAAGTATTTGATCGATGCTACCTTCACCATGTCACAAACTAGCGCTGGCGCACCGGGTACAGATTCTAACCGTGTCGATAGTGCTCAAGCCTTAGCATTATTTGTTCATGACGAAGTGACGTTAGGTGATTTCATCATAAATGCGGGTTTACGTTATGAAGATATGACCATTGAACGTCATGATTGGGGTAAATCAGACAGTGGCCGTACTTTAACACCAAGCCATAAGGAAAATAATGTTGATGTGTTATTACCTTCTGTGGCGGTTTCATATCGCGTTAACGATGAATTAATTATCTTAGGTGGTGTGCAAAAAGGTTTTGCGCCACCTGCGCCAGGCAATGAAGACACAGACAATGAAGAAAGTATTAACTACGAGTTAGGCCTGCGTTATAACCAAGCTGGATTTAATGGTGAGGCGTTATGGTTTGTCTCTGATTATGACAACATGCACGGTAATTGTACGGCGAGCCAAGGTTGTGATGATGATAATATTGGTAATCAATACAATGCCGGTGAAGTAGAAGTTTCAGGTTTAGAAGTTAAAGCTGGATACGAATTTGCCTCGAATAATGTCACTATTCCGGTGGATTTAACCTATACCTTTACACAAACTGAATTTAAAAATGACTTCTCATCACAGTTAGAAACATGGGGCGATGTTATCGCTGGTGATGAATTACCCTATGTGCCTGAAAATCAATTGCAATTAACGGTTGGTGTTGTCGGTGATCATTGGCGCAGTCATGTTTTAGTTCGTTATACGGATGAAGTTCGTACCGTGGCAGGTCAAGGGAATGCTTTATTAACTGACCGTATCGACAGTCGTACTGTGGTTGATTTTTCAACACAATACACGTTAGCTGACAATCAAAAAATCACTTTAAATATCGATAATTTATTGGATGAAGAATACGTATCAACGAAAACCCATGGCTCTATTATGGTGGGTAAGCCAAGAAGTTTAACTTTAGGCTACCAGTATAGCTTCTAAACAACTTTAAGCGATTAAGAATTCAAAAAGCGAACATTATGTTCGCTTTTTTAGTTTATTAATCAGTAAGTAACCACTACACTATTTTTAACTTCACTGCATAGGAATTACTAAATTATGGAACAATCGACAGAAAAAATTGAGCATTACCTTAACATTGTTAGCGAAATGGCAGTGCAATGGGGAGGGAAATTATTGATGGCGTTAGTGGTCTTTTTTATTGGCCTTTGGCTTATTAAAAAGGTCCTCAAGGTGTTTGAAAAAGGCATGAAGAAAAAGAAAGTTGAAGTCACCCTTCATAAATTCTTATTAAGTATTGTCAGTATTATTGCCAAAGTGATTCTCGTTATTGTATTTGCTTCTATGGTGGGGGTTGAAACGGCCTCATTGATTGCGGTATTAGGTGCTGCAGGTCTAGCTATCGGTTTAGCATTACAAGGAAGCTTAGCGAATTTTGCTGGTGGTATTCTTATCCTACTTTTCAAGCCATTTAAAGCGGGCGATGTGATTGAAGCGCAAGGCTTTGTCGGTAAAGTAGTTGAAATTCAGATCTTTAATACCATTTTACGCACACTTGATAATCAACGAGTAATCATCCCTAACGCATTATTGTCTAATGGATGTGTGAAAAATATTTTTGCTGAAGAAACGCGACGCGTTGATTTAACGTTTGGCATTAGTTATCAAGATGATATTGCTAAAGTTAAAGGTATTTTAGCGAAAATAGTGGATGACAACGACATGATTTTAAAAGAGCCGGGTGCTGATATATTTGTCTCAGCGCATGCCGATAGTTCAATTAATTTTTTAGTTCGTCCTTGGGTGAAATCTGATAATTATTGGCCTGTTTATTTCGGTATGATGGAAGAGGTGAAACTTGCCTTTGATCGTGAAAACATTACTATTCCATTTCCACAAAGAGATGTGCATCTTATCCAAGCCAAAGGGTAATACCTCGAAATAAAGCGATAAAGGGGTCTCTTTATCGCTTTATCACATACCGTTTTAGACAGGTTTTCCCGCATAAATTTGTCGAAATTCCTTAGGTCTCATCCCTTTAAATTGTAAAAATCGTCGATTAAAGTTCGCAATATTATTAAAGCCACAAGTGTCACTGATTGTGGCAATAGGGCGTTGTGAGTTAATTAATAATGAACAGGCTTTACTAATGCGTAATTGATTAACCACTTCAGTGAAGGTTTGCTCAGTTCTTTGTTTAAAAAACCGATGAAAATGATTGGTACTCATATGTATTAAGCTGGCAACTTTAGCTGCTGGTAATTTACCTGTGTAATTTTCATGAATATAACGGATCACTTTATCGAGTTTATCGGTAGAAGCATCTGAGGTGACGGAAACATTGTAACCATTACTCGATAACACTTGTTTGTCTTTATCATCCAGCATTAACTGAAAAATTTCCAGTAAACCGATAAAGCGTTGCGAAGCATTGGCCTGTTGCATTTTTGCGAATATCTTTGCTGATTTTTTGACGGTATCTTCACTAAATTTTATCCCTCTTCGAGAGAGTTCAAGTAATGATTTAAAGTCTGCTAAATCAGGCATACTTAGCATTAAGTTTTCAAGCCAACGAACGGGGATTTGCGCAACAAATACTTTTTGAGGCTTACCGATTACCGCTGGCGATGAAGACCATGTATGCGGTAAGTGGGGGCCTAAAAACGCCATATCTAACTCGTGATAATTTTCGATATTATCACCGACATATCGCTGTCCCTGACTATTTAGGGTTAAAGCAATTTCATATTCAGGATGATAATGCCAATTAAACTCAATGTTATCGAGTTTGTATAACCAATACCGCCATGATGAATTTTCTGAGGGTAAGATTTTTTCAAACATTAACTTCATAGCAAGCACTCTTATTATTGTTGATAGAAAAGTATCATAAAGTGAGAGAAAAGTTTATCTGTTAATAACAGGCCTATAGCAGAATAACCTATTCATTCCCTTAATCTCATGGCATTAACTTCGCTCACAGGTGAGTAAGGTGATAATTATCAATAGGAAATTACTATGCAACGTTATTTAGCGTTAGATGCCTTACGCGGTTTAACCATTGCTTTAATGATATTAGTGAATACCCCAGGTTCATGGGAATTTGTTTATGCTCCTTTATTGCATGCGAGCTGGCATGGTATTACCCCAACGGACTTAGTGTTTCCTTTCTTTCTCTTTATTGTTGGCTCAGCCATGTATTTCGCGTTTAAAAAGCAAGATTATATCCTTGATATTGACGCCGGAATTAAAATTATCAAACGTGGCATTATCATGTTCTTAATTGGTTTAGCGTTAAATGCTTACCCATTTACCAGTTCGATTGAATCGTTGCGCATTATGGGGGTGTTACAACGCATTGGTATTGCCTACATCTTTGCTGCTTTTATTGTTTTGACGCTTAAACGACAACAAATGTTAGTGCTTTCTTGCCTTATTTTAGTGGCATATCATTTTATTTTAACGCTGGCAGGAGACGGGGCTTATCGTCTTGAAATGAATATAGTGCGAGAATTTGATCTTTTCATTCTTGGTGCAGAGCATATGTATAGCGGTTTTGGCGTCGCTTTTGATCCCGAAGGGCTATTAAGTACTTTACCTTCTATTGTGAGTGTGTTGTTTGGCTTCGAGGTTACACGGCTCATTAGCCAATGTGAAAATAAACAGCAGTCGTTAGTTAAGTTATTGCAATTAGGTGTTATTGCTATTGGTCTAGGCTTGATGCTTGATGTTTTCATACCAATTAATAAAGCGTTGTGGACCAGTGCTTATGTTATTTACACCACAGGCTTTGCCTGTTTAGTTTTAGCACTGTTTGTTTACTTAATTGATTTGAAACGCATTGAAAAACCAATGACACCATTATTTATTTACGGCACAAACCCTTTATTTATCTATGTATTATCTTGGGTTTGGGTTGCAAGCTACGGTTTATTTCACGTAGGTGAGCAAGGTTTGCATCAATATATGTTCGCTGGTTTAGCCACGTTTTTACCTGAAAAGCTAGCGTCGTTTGTTTTTGCCTTGAGTCATGTCGTGCTCTTTGGTTGGATGTCAAAGTGGCTATATGAGCGAAAAATATTTATCAAAATTTAAGCGTTGCTGCGCAATCAATCTTTAGCTTTATTGTGTTTAACCAATAAAGCTGTCGAAGTGCGAAAGACAGTAGAAGTCTTAATAGCATTGAAGCTGAGTAAATTAATTGCTAAATGCCAATACATAGTTTGCAAAATAACATGAGATCACAACAGTCTTTTATCGGCTTGATAAAAAATTTATAGGAATAATAAACAGTATGACAAAGAATGTTTCCGCGCTGATTTTGGTTTTAGTCATTTTTTTTGCCATTTCTTTTATCACCAATATTTTAGGACCTTTATTTCCTTCGTTGGTGAATGATTTTGATCTCAGTTTAGCCGTGGCAGGCTTTCTACCTTTTTCGTTTTTTGCCGCGTATGGTGTCATGTCTATTCCTTCCGGTATGCTCGTTGATAAATATGGCGAAAAACCTGTAATGTTATCTGCCTTTATTATGTCTGCATTCGGCTCCTTTTTATTCGCCTTAACTCCAAGCTTTTTCATGGCAATGGCCTCTTTGTTTTTTATTGGTACTGGCATGGCAATGTTACAAGTGGCTATTAATCCGTTATTAAGAGTTGCTGGTGGCAAAGAGCACTTTGCTTTTTACTCGGTGATGGCGCAATTATTATTTGGTGGTGCTGCGGCCTTAAGTCCTATGGTGTACAGCGTTGTTGTACAAGGAATGGCTAGTGAAGACGTTTCTGGAATATTTGCGTTTTTTCAGGCAAATGTTCCCGCCAAGATGACGTGGCTGTCGATGTATTGGATATTCGCGATTATTTCATTGATGATGTTAGTGTTTATATATCTCATAAAATTGCCGAAGGTAACATTACAAGCCGATGAACAAGTTGGTGCATGGCAAATCTATCAAGGCTTATTTAAAAATAAAACCCTGATATTATTTTTTATTGGCATTGCCGCCTACGTAGGAACTGAGCAAGGTGTTGCTAATGTAATCTCTCTATTTTTATCACAATACCATGGTTTAGACCCGGTGACGGTAGGCGCGAATACCGTTAGTAATTTTTGGTTGATGTTAACTTTAGGCTGTTTTTTGGGGTTAGCGTTAGTGAAAATACTCGATAGTCGGCTAGTACTTAAATTATTTTCTATGGGAGCTATGCTTGCTTTAACCGCGGCATTATTTGGCACAAGCGATGTGGCGGTATTGGCTTTTCCATTGGTTGGCTTTTTCTTATCAGTGATGTGGTCGGTGATTTTCTCTCTCGCGTTAAATTCTGTACGAGTACATCATGGCTCATTTGCTGGCATCTTATGTACAGGCATCGTTGGTGGAGGTTTAGCTTCGCCATTGATAGGTTTTATTGCGGATCTGTCAGGCGATTTACGTATTGGTATGATCGTTGTGTATCTTACTTTAGGCTATATTTTTTCTATAGGTTTTTGGGCCAAACCTTTGATCGCCAATAAAACATTACCGATATTTAATCGCAAAGAGAATTGTTAAGTTACTAAATTTTAAATGGATAAAGGTTATTACATGATAAAACGTTCGATAGTAGCAAAGTGCGGGTTAAGTGTTGCTTTAATCACCTTGATTGCTTGTGGTCAGGCAAAAAAAAGTGTGGATGAAAGTAATAAACAACTCAATGAAGTAACGGCAATAAATCAAAATCAGCTTGATCAAATGGCCGCTTCACTTGAGGTGAAATATCAAGTATTGAGTAATATAGAAACTGATTGTCCCGATAAAGATGGTAAAGCGATCAAGTATTGTTTTAGTGCTTATATACACTTTACTTCGCCAGTTGATTTACCTGTTAATCAATGGACGATTCAATATTCACAGGTGTATCCTATTTATGCCAGTCAATCAGACGCCTTTACTATTGCCTTACATAACGGTGATATTCATCAAATAAAACCAACACCAGCTTTCACTGGTTTTAAGGCGGGCGAAAAACAAAGTTTAAAAATTTGGATGGCAGCAACCGTTTTAACTCATTCACAATTAATGCCGAATTATTGGCTGTCGGCTCCACAATTAACGCCTGCGGTGATTGATAGTACCCGCACGAAAATTGATCCAGAGACTCAACTTGAACTCACCCCTTGGATAGTCCCGTATGACAATATTGCTAAACAAATTAAAGCGAATCCAAATGATATTAACGAATACGCTGATGCAGGCTGGTTGTTTGAGCATAATAAAGCTGGTGAAGTGGATAACGTTTCACTAGCGGCGAGCGTTATTCCAACGCCAAAATCTATAACCCTGACAGAGAATCAGTCGTTAAATTTATCCAAAGGATTAACTTTGAGATATCAAGGACTTGATGAAAGAGATATCAGTGCTGCGCTAACTCGATTAACCAAACTCGGTGTGCCACAATCACCTTCAGGAGTGCCAGTTCAGGTTAATATTGCTACTGATCTGAATACTACGGCGGGGGCAAAAGAAAGTTATCATTTAACGGTTTCTGATGCAGGCGTTATCATTAATGCCGCCGATAAAGCGGGGGCATTTTATGGGGTTCAAACGTTAGCAAGTTTATTAACGGTAGACACGCTTACGGTTCCTTATGTTGAGATAAACGATGCACCGAAATATAGCTATCGTGGTCAACATTTAGATGTTGCGCGTAATTTTCATGATAAAGCCATGGTGTTTCGTTTGATTGAGCAAATGGCGGCTTATAAGTTAAATAAACTACACATGCATTTGGCAGAAGATGAAGGTTGGCGTATTGAATTACCGAGCTTTCCTGAGTTAACTGAAATTGGTGGAATGCGTTGTATGGACTTATCAGATACAGCGTGCATGCAGCCACAACTTGGTGGCGCAGACGCAGCGGACAGAGATGGTTTTTATAGCGTCCAAGATTATCTCGATATTTTACATTATGCCAAGGAACATCATATTCAAGTGATCCCTTCGCTTGATATGCCTGGACATTCGCGTGCAGCGATCAAAGCAATGGAAGCGCGTTACCGCAGATTTATCGAGCAAGAAAATGAAGTAGCAGCCACGAAATATTTATTAAGTGATTTTGATGATAAAACCGAATATATGTCGATTCAAAATTACAACGACAATACGATCAACGTTTGTTTGGAGTCCTCTTATGCCTTTGTTGATCGAGTATTGGAAGATTTAATTGCTTTACATAATCAGGCTGAACATCCACTGCAAATGTATCATATTGGCGCCGATGAAACGGCTGGAGCTTGGGTAGAATCACCGGCATGTCAAGCATTGGTAGCTGATACAACGAATGAGGTTAATGATATTAAACATTTAGGAGCACATTTTATTGAACGTGTTGCTAATATGATCGCCAGTAAAGGTATTTCGGTGGGGGGTTGGAATGATGGTTTAGGTGAAACGCATGTAGAGAACATGCCTAAAGACATTTATTCTTATATTTGGGGTTCTTTACCGGGTGGCGCGCACAAAATGGTGAGCGAGCAGGCACATCGCGGTTGGAATGTTGTGTTATCAATTCCTGATGTTTTCTATTTTGATTTTCCCTATGAAGTCGACCCAAAAGAGCGTGGTTATAATTGGGCTTCACGTCGTATTGATAGCCAAAACGTGTTTAATTTTATGCCTGATAATTTACCCATTCATGCGGAATTTCGCGTCGATACTTCTGGTCAACCTTTCGAAATTGATGACAGCATACAAAAAGATGACGCTGGCAATATTATCCATCGACCGTTGCCAGAGCAATTCAAGGTTATCGGTGTTCAAGGGCAAGTGTGGAGTGAAACCATTCGCAGTGAAAATCAAGCGGAATATATGCTTTACCCTCGTATGATTGCTATGGCAGAGCGTGCTTGGCATCATGCCGATTGGTCAGTTCCATATAATTACCAAGGGGCAAAATATCACCAAAATAGTCACGTTTTCTCGGATGAATTAAAAGCGTTACGGGATGAAAAATGGCAGTTGTTTAGTAATACCATCGGGCAAAAAGAGCTGATTAAATTAGATAAGCTTGGCGTGTTTTATCGTATTCCAACGGTTGGTGCGAAAATAATCGACAACCAATTACATATCAATAGCTCTTTAGTGGGTTTACCACTGGAATACCAACAAGCCAACGGTGATTGGCAAAGTTATGCTAAGCCGGTTGCCGTCAGTTTGCCTGTCAAAGTCAGAGCAAGATCTGCAGATGGTCAAAGAGCTGGTAGAAGCTTTACTGTGAACTAATCTCAGTAACTTGTTGCTTTGGATTGAGCCTACATTATTTCCCTGTAGGCTTAATCTCTGAACTGACTTGAAATGATATGATGTAAAAAATTGGCGTATTTATGAATTCTACTTCTATTGTCACTTTAGATATTGGTGGCACAACGATAAACGCAGGCCGTTTTCAAAACGGTGTTATTGCAGAATCTAACGTGCGAAGTTTTGCTGCACATAAAAATGAAGCGTCAATATTAGCGTTTATTATTTTTTGTATCGACAGTGTGAAAAATGACTCAACCAATGCTATTGCTATTGGTGTGCCTTGTATTTTGGATATTGAGCAAGGTGTCGTTTTTGATGCGATTAATATTCCAGCGTGGCAGCAATATCATTTAAAAGCGGCACTTTCATCACATTATCAATGTGATATTTATATCAATAACGATGTTAATTGTTTTGTTGCCGGCGAACATGCTTTTGGTGGAGCACAACCCTACCAAGACGTTGTCGGTATTTGTTTAGGAACCGGATTTGGTTCAGGGTATATTCTCAATCAGCAATTATATGCTGGGCAAAATTGTAGTGCTGGCGAAGTAGGTGGGATCCGTTATTTAAATGGCACTATAGATGATTATTGCTCGGGAAAATTTTTTACTGAGCATTATCAAATGACGGGGGCTGAGTTAGCAAAATTAGCGGCGCAAAATGAGTCTAAAGCACTCGAGGCCTTTGAACAATTTGGCGCGCATTTAGCACAGGCGATCTCAACCATTCTATTTGTGTTAAATCCGCAGGTGATCGTGATAGGCGGTTCAGTTGCGCAGTCTTATCATTTATTTATTGAAGCGTTATGGCGTTCACTAGCAAACTTTCCTTATAAAAGGGTCACGAATAACCTAACAATAATAAAAAGTGACTTGGAAAATGCGGCTTTACTTGGGGCAGCGCAGTTGTATCTGACCAGTAAAAGCTGAGTCAAATCTTAGTACAAGGTTTATCGGTTTTACATCATTGTTACGTAAATATCCTCGCATTATTTTTATTTATGACATATTCATAAAATGAATCATTATTCTTATATTTAATAATTTTTGTTATCAATATTAAAAAGCTACAGTTAAATTCCTACTACACTAATAACGTGTAAAACAAAATTGATAGGAAATTGAATGTCTGCGTCATTGCCTCATCCCTTATTACACTGTTATATCGACGGACAGTTTGTTGCAAGCGATTGTTATTTCGACAATATTAATCCAGTTAATGGTCAGAAAATTTCTGAAATTGCCGAAGCAAACAATCGACAAATAGATATGGCTGTTCAGAGTGCGCGGCAAGCATTAAAAGGGCCTTGGGGTAAATTGACGGTTAATCAACGCTGCGATTTACTGCATAAAATTGCGGATCGCATGGTTGAACGTCAACAAGAATTTATTGATGCGGAAATTGCCGATACAGGTAAATCACTCCATCAAGTGCAAACCATTGATATCCCTCGAGGAGCGGCAAATTTTCGCGCGTTTGCAGATATGGCACGCACTCATTCCGGCGAAACTTTTATCACTGAAACCCCTTCGGGTGAAAAAGCGCTGAACTATTCTGTTAATAAACCACTGGGTGTTGTCGCTGTGATCTCGCCATGGAATTTACCTTTGTTGTTAGCAACATGGAAAGTAGCTCCTGCATTAGCTTGTGGTAATTGTGTGATACTTAAACCTTCAGAAGAAACCTCTTCAACCGCCGTGTTATTAGCACAAGTGATGGATGAAGTTGGCGTTCCTAAAGGTGTGTTTAATTTAATACTTGGACGGGGTAAGCATATTGGCGACTACTTAACTTCACATGCAAGTGTTGATGCCGTTACTTTTACTGGTGCAAGCGCAACGGGGCAACATATTATGCGCGCTGTTTCTCAAGGAGTGAAACCAATCTCGTTTGAATTAGGGGGGAAAAATTCAGCGATTGTTTTTGCCGATGCTGACCTTGATAAAGCCGTTGCGGGCGTGGCACGTTCAACATTTACTAATTGTGGTCAAGTGTGTTTGTGCACAGAAAAAGTATTCGTGCACCGCGAAATTGCCGATGATTTTATTGAAAAACTAAAACAACAAGCGGCAGCGATAAAAATTGGTTACCCGAAAGAAGAAGGTGTTTTGTTAGGACCGTTGGTGTCAAAACAGCATCAAGAAAAAGTGCTTGCTTATTATCAGTTAGCAAAAGATGAAGGTGCAAACTTTATTATTGGTGGAGGTGTGCCGAAATTTCATGATGAACGCGATCAAGGTTGTTATATCGAACCAACAATAATTAGCGGGTTAGAGGACAACAATAGAGTGAATCAAGAAGAAATTTTTGGCCCTATTTGTCATGTTTCAATTTTCGATGATGAAGACGAAGTTATCGAACGAGTGAATAATACGCCATATGGTTTAGCTTGCGCGTTATGGACCGAAAATGTTTCTCGAGCTCATCGTGTTTCCCCACAAATAGATGTTGGTCTTGTATGGGTCAATACTTGGTTTTTACGCGATTTGCGAGCACCATTTGGCGGTGTAAAACTATCTGGTATAGGTCGAGAAGGTGGTAAGCACTCACTTAATTTTTACGCAGAGCCGGTCAATATTTGTATTAAAATCGATTAAACCTAGCAGGGTTCAAAAGCTAAAAAGGATTGGAAATGGCAACAAACGCAAAAGTCTTAACAGAAAAAGCGGTGCCGCGAGGTAAGTTCCCTCATGTGAAGCGCGCAGGTGATTTTATTTTTATTTCTGGCACCAGTTCCCGTTTACCAGACAATAGTTTTGCTGGCGTTGAAGTGGATGAATTCGGCGCGACAAGCTTAGACATTGCTGTGCAAACCAAAGCCGTGATTGAAAATATTCGCGATATTCTCCATTCAGTTGGTGCAGAGCTTACTGATCTTGTCGAGTTCAGTACTTTTCTGGTCAACATGAATGACTTTAAAGGCTATAACGAAGTGTATAGCCAATACTTTGATTTTGATGGCCCAACACGCACTACCGTTGCAGTACATCAATTGCCTCACCCTCACTTATTAATTGAGTGCAAAGCCGTGGCTTATAAACCATTAACCAAGCAGATGAATTAACTGAGGACAAGTTATGAAAGCTAAGCTAACAGCCTTTAATTTTCAGCGATGGATTGAAGAGCATCAACATCTGCTCAAACCTCCAGTGGGAAATGTTCAAGTATGGCAAAACACCGACATGATGGTGACTGTGGTGGGGGGGCCGAATCAACGGACAGACTTTCATGATGATCCTGTTGAAGAGTTTTTTTATCAACTAAAGGGTGACATGGTGTTGAAAGTGATTGAAGACGGCGACTGTAAAAATGTCTTTATTCGCGAAGGCGATGTTTTCTTTTTACCTGCACATGTCAGACACTCGCCTCAACGACCAATGGCTGGCAGCATTGGTTTAGTGATTGAACCTAAGCGTCCTGCTGGCGAAAAAGACGCCTTTGAATGGTATTGTTTTGACTGTCAGGCCTTAGTACACAGAAGCGAAGTGATATTGCACTCTATCGTTGATGACTTACCTCCGGTTTATCAAGCCTTTTATCAAGATGAAAAAGCCCGAACATGCCCAGAATGTGGTGCGCTTCATCCAGGTAAACAACCACCAGAAGGTTGGGTAACCCTCGATGACAGTTAATATTTAAGCGAGTAATAAACCCAAAAGTTTGCCGTTTACTTTAATTAGACATTTCAATAACGCCAATAACAAACGAATAAATAGAGAATTAACAATGAAAGTGATTGATATACATTCACATTTTTTTCCTAAAACATGGCCTAATTTACAAGAGAAGTTTGGTGGCGATGATTGGCCGTGGTTAAAACACTTACCCAGCAAAGGGGAGGGTTTTGATAAAGCAATGTTGATGAAAGGCAACAAAGAGTTTCGTCCTATTTATTCTGCCTGTTGGGATGCTGATGTTCGTTTACAACAAATGAATGAACACGGCCTTGAGCAGCAAATTATATCTGCTACGCCAATTTTATTTGCCTACGAAAAACCGATTGAACAAGCTTTATATTGCGCACAGTTTTTTAATGACGCCGCGTTAGAAATTTGTCAGCAAGGTAAAGGACGTTTGTTCGCGATGGCACAAGTGCCGTTACAAGATATTGACGTCGCCTGTAAAGAAGCAAGTCGTGCAATGAATACCGGTCATGTCGGGATTCAAATTGGCAATCATGTTGGTGAAAAAAATATGGACGATGAAGGTGTGCTGACCTTTCTCCAGCATTGTGCAGGTGAAGGTATTCCAGTGTTTGTCCATCCGTGGGACATGATGGCAAGTGAGCGCACGAAAAACTATATGATGGGCTGGACAGTTGGTATGCCTGCAGAAACACAACTATCAATCGTTTCAATGATTTTAGGCGGTGGTTTTGATCAGGTCAGCGAGACATTAAAAATATGTTTTGCCCATGGCGGCGGCGCATTTGCTTTTTTATTAGGGCGATTAGAAAACGCTTGGCATTTTAGAGATATCGCTCGAGGTAAATCACAATTTCCACCGAGTCATTACCTTGATCGATTTTATCTTGATACGGCAGTGTTTGATCATGACGCCTTAGATTTATTGGTCAAAAAAATGACCACGAATAAACTCATGTTTGGTACCGATTATCCATTCCCGTTAGGGGAGCAAAAAATGGGGCAATTAATTAAAACCTCAGCAACACTTTCGCCACCTGAACAACAACAATTATTGGCAACGAATGCCGAACAATTTTTTAATTTACCGATTTCAGTGTAGTGCTGTTGTTAACAAAAGAAACAGCCAATAAAGAATGAGAATTTTATGATTTTTGAAAACAGCTTAAGCTTCGCACAACAGCAAGACAGGCAAGATGAATTGTCGGTTTTTCGTGATAAATTTCACTTTCCGATTATCAACGACCAGCGGGTATTATATTTTACTGGCAACTCGCTTGGTCTCGCGCCAAAATCCGCGAAAGAGTATGTTAATGCAGAAATGGATGAATGGGCAAAATGGGGCGTTGAAGGTCACTTTGAAGCGAAAAACCCATGGGTGAGTTACCACGAAATTTTAACGCCCGCCAGTGCTGAGCTTGTCGGTGCGAATGAGTCGGAAGTGGTGTGTATGAATTCACTCACCACAAATTTACATTTACTGTTTGTGTCTTTTTATCAGCCAAGTCAGCATCGCTATAAAATTATCAGTGAAGCGAAAATGTTTCCTTCTGATCGTTACTTACTGGAAACACAAGTTAAACATCATGGCTTTTCTCCTGATGATGCCATTATCGAAGTTGCTCCCAGAGAAGGTGAACATCTGATCCGCGAAGAGGATATTCTTGCCGCTATTGATAACCACAAAGACGAGCTTGCATTAGTCTTTTTAGGTGGCGTGAATTATTTTACTGGTCAATTATTTGATATGGAAAAACTCACACAAGCGGCTCATGATGTTGGAGCTTTAGCGGGGTTTGATCTTGCTCATGCGGTGGGGAATGTGCCGTTACAGTTACATGATTGGCATGTCGATTTCGCTGCTTGGTGCACTTATAAATATTTAAATGGGAGTGCGGGCAACGTTGGCGGCATTTTTGTGCATGACAAACATGGCAATAACACTGAATTACCTCGCTTTGGCGGCTGGTGGGGACATAACAAAGAGCGCCGTTTTTTAATGGAAAATACCTTTGAACCTATGTCAGGAGCGGAAGGGTGGCAATTAAGCAATGTCCCGATTATGGGCATGGCAGTATTGAAATCGTCTTTAGATATTTTTCAAGCGGCAGGTATTGAAAACTTACGGGCGAAAAGTTTGCAATTAACGGCTTATTTAGAATTTGTTTTCAATGATATTGTCAGTCAATTTTCTAATATTGAACTGGAGATCATTACACCAACTGAGCCAGAGAAAAGAGGGTGTCAGCTGTCGGTAAAATTAGTGGGCACCGATAAATCATTTTTTAAAGCACTAACCGAAGCAGGGGTTATAGCTGACTTTCGAGAGCCTGATGTAGTTCGATTAGCGCCAACGCCCTTATACAATAGTTTTGAAGACGTTTACTTGTTTGGCCAAACGTTAAAATCATTATTAGCAGGGTGGCAAGATGAATGATTTCTCGAAAAAATCGCCATCAGATAACAGTAGGCGTGAAAAAATTGCGATCAATGGTGCAGGTCCGGTTGGTGCTTTATTAGCCGTTATGTTAGCGAAAAAGGGCTATCAAGTAGACTTGTTTGAATCTCGCCCTGACTCTCGAAAAACGAATATATATCAAGGTAAATCGATTAATTTAGCTTTATCGGATCGCGGCTGGAAAGCGTTAAATGCTGTTGGTTTGGATGATGAAATCCGACAACAAGCTATTCCTATGTATTGTCGGGTTATGCACGATATCGAGGGGAATATTACTAAGCAGCCATATGGTACTGAAGAACAAGCGATATGGTCGGTTTCCCGTTCAGGCATTAATGAACAATTAATTGATTTAGCAGAACAAGAACCACAGGTTAATGTGCATTTTGATCATCGATTGGTACAGCTTAATTTTGCTGATAATACTGCGGTTTATCTTAATGAAAATCATCATCAAAAAATTCATGAAAGTGATTTAGTGTTTGGCGCTGATGGCGCGTTTTCAAAAGTTAGGCGATTAATGCAAGAGTTGCCGAAAGAGCGAATTAGTTACAGTCTCGACTATATGCAACAAAGCTATATGGAACTTTCGATTGCTGCCAATGAAGATGGCAGTCATAAACTCGAAAAAAATGCCTTACATATTTGGCCGAGAAAAGACTTTATGTTGATTGCCTTACCAAATATTGATGGCTCGTTTACTTGTACCTTATTTTTAAATCATGAAGGTGAGCTTTCATTTGCTTCATTAAATACTAAAGCAAAAGTGACGGCGTTTTTTCATCAATATTTTGCTGAAGCAATGCAATATTTAGCTGACCCGGTTGAAGATTTTTTAAGCAAAACCCCTTCCCCTTTATGTTTAGTGCATATTTATCCTTGGTTAGTGAATGACAGTATTGCGTTGATCGGCGATGCCGCACATGCGATGGTGCCTTTTTATGGGCAAGGAATGAACTGTGGTTTTGAAGACTGCCGAATTTTATCTGAATTAGTCGAAAAGCATGAACATCAATGGGCTGATATTCTTGCCGCCTATCAAGATGAGCGCAAAGAAAATGGCGACGCCATTATTGAATTAGCAAAACGAAATTTTGTTGAAATGAGTGATTTAGCTGGCGATGAGCGCTTTTTACTGCGTAAAAAAATTGAGGCTAAATTTCATAAAATGCATCCTGATTTATGGATCCCTTTGTACGCTATGGTGACATTTTCGCCGAATATTCCTTATAAAACCGCATTACGCGTAGGTGATATACAACAAAAAATTATGGATGAAATTATGCTGATGCCAAATATTGAAGATCATTGGCAGCAAGACCATGTCTATGAAAAACTGTATCATTTAGCGAAGGAAATGTTGGTTCATCAACTCTCAGAGGTGCAACGATGAGCTGCCCACATCAACCGAAAAATAAAAATTATCGAGAAGTCGAATCGTCTATTCATACCGACTTTAAAGATGATATGTCTTACGGCGATTATTTAGGTTTAGAGCAAATATTGTCTGCGCAAAACCCTTTATCAGACCAACATGATGAGATGTTATTTATTACCATTCATCAAAGCAGTGAATTATGGTTAAAACTGGCTGGTCATGAACTTAGTGAAGCGATTAACAATATCCAAGAAGCCGATTTTGGTCATGCATTTAAAGTGATCTCTCGCGTTAAACACATTTTTAATCAACTAACCCAATCTTGGAATATTCTTTCGACATTAACGCCGGTAGATTATTTAAAATTTAGAGATACTTTAGGTCACTCTTCTGGCTTTCAGTCGTTCGGTTATCGGAAGTTGGAATTTTTATTGGGTAATAAAAATGCAAAATTACTGGAGGTACACAAATCAAATCCTGTGGTTTATCGAGAGTTAACAGCAACGCTTGAGGCGCCAAGTTTGTATGATGAAGTAATTAAGGTATTAGCGGATAAAAAGTTAATCGAGGATCCTACGCAGTTAAGAACAGATTTTTCTTTGCCGTATCAACAAAATGAAGCGGTGTTAAACGCATGGCTAGCGGTATATAAAAATGCTGATGAGCATTTTGAATTATATGAACTTGCGGAAAAATTAATTGATATAGAAGATGCTTTTCAGCAATGGCGATTTAAACATATGTATACCGTACAGCGCATTATTGGTAATAAAATGGGAACCGGAGGTTCATCAGGCGTGGGCTTTTTGAAAAAAGCGTTAGATATAAGTTTCTTTCCTGAGTTATTTGAATTGCGCACTCACCTTTAAAGTTAAGCAAGGCAAATTGTGGTGTATTAAAATTCCTCTTTGAAAAGTCACATAGCAGTGGCTTTTTTTATCTAACTCATGATAATTTTGCTTGAGTAATACATTAAATGGATTTAAGTAGGAGTAATAAGTGTTTTTAAACGATTTTATTTTACGAAGTTTGTTGGCGAGCAGTGTTTTAGTTTTAACCGCATGTGGTGGTTCTGGCTCTTCAAACGGTTCGAGTGCTTTTGGTGGCAATGGTAGTGGCAATTCTACGAGTACGCCAACGTGGGTAGCAGGTGAATTTACTGCTCATGCGCAACTTGCTAACCAATGTGCTGCGGGCTCTGGCTCAGCAATGACTGAGAAGCTGTGGTTACGTTCTTACAGCAATGATACATATCTTTGGTACGATGAAATTTTAGATCAAGACCCCGCGCCGTTTACGGTATTAGAATACTTTGATGAACTTGTCACCACAGCCGTTACGCCTTCAGGAAAGTTAAAAGATCAATTTCATTTTTCAATGAGCTCAGAAGAATGGGAAAACCTGTCCACGTCAGGTTCATCCGTCGGTTTTGGTTTTAATATTAGTATCGAGCAGGGCGTTGATATTGAAAGAAAAATTACCATTACCTATTCAGATCCTAATACGCCAGCGGCAAATGCCAATGTAGAACGTGGTGCAATTATCGTGGAAGTAGACGGGGTGAATGTCGCCTCAGCAAATGATTCGGCCAGTATTGATACGTTAAATCATGGTTTATTTCCAAGTGAAGATGGCCAAGAAAGCGTATTTCTTATTCATGATTTAGAGAGCGAAGAGCCTCGAGAAGTGATGTTAACCGCGCAAACTATTATTTCTGATCCAGTGCCTATGACTAAGGTGATAGAAACGGATATTAATACCGTTGGCTACATGGTATTTAATGATCATATCGCGACCGCTGAAAAAGGGTTATATGACGCTATTTCAACATTAAAAGCAGCTAATGTTGATGAGTTAGTGATAGATTTTCGTTATAACGGCGGCGGCTATTTAGCCTTAGCGAGTCAGTTAGGTTATATGGTCGCGGGAAATCAAACGGTAAACCGTACTTTTGAGCAAACGATTTTTAACGATAAATACCCTAATACCAATCCGGTTACCGGTAATAGTTTATCGCCAACACCATTTTACCAAGAAACCATAGGTTTTAATGCTGACTATATTCGTGAAGGGATTGAGTTGCCAACGTTAAATTTATCTCGCGTATTTGTGCTGACATCTGCAGGTACTTGTTCCGCAAGTGAAGCTTTTATTAATGGTGTGCGTGGCATTGGTGTCGAAGTGATTCAAATTGGTACGACTACCTGTGGTAAACCTTATGGTTTTTATCCAACAGATAATTGTGATACCACGTACTTTACGGTGCAATTTAAAGGGGTAAATGATCAAGGTTTTGGTGATTATGCCGATGGTTTTTCACCGAGTGATGCGCCGATATATGATACCGATATTCAAGGTTGTGATGTTGCAGATGATTTAACTAAACCATTGGGCGATCAACAAGAAGGCATGTTATCTACCGCTATGTATTATCTTGAAAATGGTCAATGTCCTGAACTTGTTGATACCGAAGTCACCAGTAAAACTGCAGTGAAACAAGTGATCGATTATCAATTTTCAATCGAAGACAAACGCGTTCGTAGTCAGTTTTCTCGTAATCGAATTTTACTCAACAAGTAATCACTTTATTTGATATGATTTAGAAAACTCATTCAGTTTTTGAATGGGTTTTCTTGTGTATGCCCGTGAATAAATGATCACCTGTCGCGCATCGATAAATGAACCTGAGATTCAGATCTGAGATAAAAACAATGGATATCACAAAAAGTCAGTTATCAATTAGTCATTTAAAAATGATTTGTCAGCTAGAACGTTGCGAAACAGTAAAAGAAGCCGCACAAGCGTTATTTATTACACAGCCGGCATTGACTAACCGTATTCGTGAAGCAGAAAGACGTTTAAATACTTCGCTGTTTTATCGCCGCGGTCGTAAAATTATCATGTCGAATGCTGGTAAACGTTTATTACAATCGGCAAAAAAAATACTGGAAGAATTAGCACGGGCAGAACATGATATCTCACGATTAACCGATGGAATTGAACAAGTATTACGTATTGGTTTGCCACATTATGCTTCGTTTCAATGGTTGCCAAAATTAATCGAAGGCTTTAACCATCAGCATCCTACTATTGAATTAGAAATTTCTTCAGAAGCCGCTAACCAACCCTTACATGCATTATTTAATCATGATGTGGATATTGCCATGATCTCAACAGCCAGCGCGGATCTTGAAATAGATGAGAAAAACTTCAAAACGCATTGTTTGAATCAGGATGAGTTGGTGGCTTGCCTTTCAACTCAACATAAATATGCCAATAAAACCTATTTAACCGCACACGATTTTATCGATGAAACCTATGTAACGAATTCAACGGTGCCTGAAAAAGATCGTGAATATGAATTATTTTTTAAACCCGAAAGTGTGATCCCCAAAAAAGTCTTACAGGTGGGGTTTAACGATGCCATTGTCGAGTTAGTTAAAGCTAATTTAGGTGTCTCAATATTTTCGAGAAATCAATTAAAGCGTTTATCGTATGACTCAGATATTAAGCTGATCCCCCTAGGAGAACATGGCTTAACCTTATACTGGCACTTAGTTTACGCGAATCAGCAATTAATCGCTGAACCTGCTGAAAGCGTGATTGCCATATTGCAAAAATAACCGATATTGCTTCTTGCCACTAAGCTATTTCGCAGTCTTATTCGTTAGCCGTAATCAAAGTATCTATTCAGGCTTGTTGTACTTGAGCTTTTCTATTCTCCCAGCGATTGTGTTCCTCCCTATGACTGTAAATATAATGTCGTTAGAGTTAGGCGTTTTTAATATTGTCGGCGGGAATATAGGTAATCTTACCCAATATTAGTTTTCTAATAATTTTCGGGTAACCCTGTGATTACTGTCTTAATAAGAGGTATTATTGCCGGCGTGGTTGTGACAATATTCACGCCAAAATCTAAGTTGAATACACAACAGGCTTTAGCCAAATTAAATGCCGAGCGTGCAGCAATGGAATCGTTTTAGTTAATTATCTTCAATGGAAACATATTTTATGGGTTTTACATCATGACCTTATTCAGTCACCAGTTATCAATAATAAAAATCATCGTTATCAGCGTTGGCTTGTCTTTTATGTTCTGCGCGCAACAAGCGTTCGCACAAGAAAAGTCGTTAGCTTTGATGCCATATCCGCAGTCGGTAAAATTATTACCTGAAACATATCAATTAACAGAAAGTGTGTATTTTAATGTGCAAGGCATTCATGAAAAACGCCAGCTGTTTATTCAGCAACGCATCACTAGCCAACTAGCAAAGCTTGGTCATCAAGTGACTAAACTACCGCCTGATGATAGTGAAATGATGAGTAAAATTAATCTGATCATCAATCAAGGCAAAACACATGAAAACTATCTTGCAAAACTGAACAGTGATGAAAGTTATCAGTTGAAAATAACTTCACAAGGTATTGATATTTTGGCCAATAATGATTTTGGGGCTTTGCATGGCCTCGCCACACTTAGCCAATTAATTGCAGCGAACCGTTCCTTAAATATTACGACATTGCCACAAGTTGTGATCAATGATTTTCCACGTTTTCCTTGGCGGGGGTTGATGATTGATAGTGTTCGTCATTTCATTTCAGTTAAGGCGATTAAACGTCAACTTGATGGGATGGCAGCAGCAAAATTAAATGTTTTTCATTGGCATTTAACGGATGATCAAGGTTGGCGTTTTGAATCAAAATCCTATCCTAAGTTACACAAATTAGCCTCTGATAGACAGTATTACACACAACAAGAGATCAAAGACGTAGTTCATTATGCGAGTCAGTTAGGCATTCGAGTAGTACCTGAGTTTGATGTGCCAGGTCATGCATCAGCAATTGCCGTAGCGTACCCAGAATTAATGACTGAAAAAAAGCGTTATTCAATGGAAGATGCTTGGGGGGTGTTTGAACCCTTACTTGATCCGAGTAATCCTGATGTGTACGTCTTTATTGATAAAATAGTGGCGGAAATTACTTCGCTTTTCCCAGATGAATATATACATATTGGGGGGGATGAAGTAGATCCAGTGCAGTGGCAAGAAAGTGAGGCGGTGCAACAGTACATGGCTGATAACAAGTTACAAGATAGCCATGAATTACAAGGACACTTTAATGAAAAAGTGCAAACAATACTGGCAAAACATCAGCGGAAAATGATGGGGTGGGATGAAATTTACCAGCCAAAATTGCCAAAAGATATTATGGTACAGTCGTGGCGAGGAATGGAATCTTTAAGTCAAATAGCTGCCAATCAATATCAGGGATTATTATCGACCGGCTTTTATATCGATCAACCACAAAGTAGCGCATACCATTATCGAAATGAATTGTTATCGAAACGGGAAAATTCAGCCGTCATTCCTAGCAATGAAGATACTGTTTCGGCGTGGCAATTTACCATGCCTCGTTTAAAAGGTAGTGCAGTAAAAGGCACACTAGCTATGGTTAGTCGTAATAATTACCTGATCCATGCTTATGTAAAATTAAACAATAATCACTATCAAAAAGTGCAACTTGATCGTCAGTTAGCCTTACACCCAAGACAAATCAATTTTACCATAGACTCTTGGATGGGACCGACACGTGGTGAGTTTGACCTATCTGATCCTGCTCAACTTACTGGCCGTATGTTAATCGGGAATAGTCATTATAATGTAGAAGGTCAACAATTAAGTGACTTTGACTATGCTAACGTTAAATTACTCGCCAATCTTTTGCCAGCACATGAAAAAAATATACTTGGCGGTGAAGCAACGCTATGGACGGAGCTTGTTAGCGAAAAAAATATTGATTTACGGATTTGGCCACGCACATTTGCCATCGCCGAAAGGCTCTGGTCGGCTAAATCAATGCGAAATATCAATCAGATGTATCAACGCTTATTTCAAATTAATATCAGTGCGGCTAAGTTGGGGTTGCATCATTTACAACAACACATGAATGGTATTCGTGGGCTTGTATTTCCAGAAACAAAGATTACCTCTTTGGTGATGTTAGCCGAGCAATTAGAGCCGGCTCATTATTACACTCGTCATCATTTAAAATTTAAAAAAGATCAATATCACCAAAGAGCCGGCTTAAATAGCTTTGTAGATTATTTGCCTGCGGAAAGTTTAACTTTAGTCAATATGCAACAACAACTGAATGCCTATAAAGGAGGCGATAAAGCTGGATTACAAGCGATAGTGAATACTATGCGACGATGGCATTCTGGTTATGAAGAGGTGTTAAAAATCACGAAGAAAAACCCAAAATTATCCACAATTACCGATATTATTTATGATGCAAGAACAATAAATACGTTAGGTTTAACGGTCGCACATAGTTGCTTGGCAGGCGTGAAAATTAGAACCCCAGAAGTAAAGCGGATTAAAAAACATTTATTGAATTTGCATCGCAATGTAAGAGAAATTTCCTTGGCTTCTGGCTTGTTTGTTGAAAAGTTACTTGAGGCTTGCCGTACTCATTAAGTTTTAAACGCTTTTAACAACCATATAAATAATTTACATATCAGTGATTTGTCGCAACGATTTTTTAACAATATGTGTCCATAAAATTTACACTCTGAAGAAGTGAAATGATTGGCTTGTTTTTAAGTTATTGTTTTTAAGAGGATATAGTGTTCTGGTGTAAAAATTGCTTTACATACAAAAATAAAAAAGGAATTACAAATGATAAAATTCAATAAAAAAATACTAATCGTTATTTTTTCAATTTTTACTCACTTTTCCACTTCTGCCACCATCATTACATCAGACCTAACCGTTGAGGGTAGTATTGCCCTCGGTTGGATTGATCCAATTTCGGGGGTGTGGGTTACACCAGAAACAATATTTACTGCTAACATGTCTGTTGGTTCTAATTCTGGCCAAGTTAATCCAGGGGGAATTCTTGGAGGACTAGATGTATCAGGTGACAATACCAGCAATGTCGCAATCACAGATACAGATCAGAAGTTAAGTTTTGACACTACTTTGTTATCGAATGCTGCAGGATATGAAGTTGCTGCTTTAGATTTTAGTTTGTATATAGAAAATAATCATGCAACAGATACTTTTGAGCTTGATTTTGGCTTTGATTTTTTTAACAAAGTCGATACTTGGGCTATTCCTGGTCTTGGTGGTTTTTCTAGCTCTTTGATCAGTCTTTATGATGACTCTGGGGAGTTCTTTTTTTCAGATATTATGTCAGATGTTGATTATGGTAATGAACGCAATGGATTTCTTCTACCTACTCCATATGGTGGTGTCGTTCAAGATTCAGGGCTTTTCAATTTCTCACGTACCTTATTAGCGGGTGAAAGTATAAACATTGTTGGTGTTTTACAGGCATCATTTGGTTTTATTACTGATAGCGTCCCCCCTGCTAAACAAGATTCAACAGGAATGTTAGGGCTTAATGACGTTCGTCAAATTCAAGTTGGCCAACCACCAGTAACTGTACCAGAACCATCTTCTCTACTCTTATTTTTATCAATATTATTATTAACTACACGTACAAAAATAAAAAGGATTTAACTATGAAAAAGCTATATAAAAAAATCGCGTTACCGTTAATTTTGTTACCAAGTCTCTTTTTTGGGAAAAGTGCCTTAGCTTGTAGTAGCTTTGATCCTATGCTCGGAACAATGTGCGTATTTGCCGGTAATTTTGCTCCCCGAGGATATGCATTGGCTCAAGGCCAGTTACTTGCTATCAGTCAAAACAGTGCACTATTTTCAATTTTAGGTACAACTTATGGTGGAGATGGCAGAACAACGTTTGGTTTGCCTGATACGCGAGGTCGTTCGGTTATTGGAGCAGGAAATGGACCCGGTTTGCAAAACTACGCACTTGGTCAAAGAGGCGGAGCGGAAACTCATACATTGCATTTAATACAAATGCCATCTCACAATCATTCTGCTACGACTACTATAGAGAATGATGTTACGGTTGGAGGGGTTGCTGATTTAAATGCAGTTAATGGCCGTTCTTCTAGTAATGTACCAAGTGGAGCAGCATTAGGCCAAAGCCCAAATCGTCAAAACATTTATAGTTCAACAGCACCAAGTGTACCTATGCATGCTGATTCCATTGCTTTAAATTTAACAGGGACAGTGAACTCTACTGCTACGACTACAGTGAATAATAATGGTGGTAATCTACCCTTTAGTATTAGAGCGCCTTATATCGCTATTAATTGGATTATTGCACTACAAGGAACGTTTCCCTCAAGGTCATAATTGATGAGATTTAATGGATACAAACAGCTCGGTTTCGGGCTGTTTTTTATTGTCATTAGCCAAATAATATTGGCTAATGAACAAGAATTAAATGAGCCTTTACAAGTTGCGCAGCAATTACTTGCAGAAGAAAAGTTTGAACAAGCGTTTATACTTTTTGAAAAACATGCCAAATATAATAATTCGTTAGCAAAAATGACACTTGGCTTATTTTATAAATTAGGCTGGGGTAAAGTAAATCAAGACAGCTCTCAAGCGTGCAACTGGTTTTACCAAGCTGCGTTAGCAGAGATCCCTCAAGCGCAAAAAGAGTTTGCTGACTGTATCAATTTCAACTATGTTGCCCCTACCCTTGAATCGCAACTAACAGAATTAGAATCGGTACCAAGTTTTTGGTATAACAAAGCTTTTAAAAATGGATTACATGACGCTGGTTGTGACATTGGCAGATTATATTTAGCTTCGAAATGGCATAGACAAGATATTAAAAAAGTAATTGAATGGTGCACTCCTGCAGCGGAGCTTAGTGCCGTTGCTGCACAGATCACCTTAGGTGATGCTTATGCTATAGTTTCGCCCGAACAAAATGTCGCTACCGCTGAATACTGGTATCAACAGGCTGTTCAGCGTAATTCAGGACAAGCAGCATTTAAGTTAGCAAACCTTTATTACTCTATGGCGATAAATCAACAAAATAATGCTGATTTAATGGATAGAGCTTTATTGATGATGGAAACGTCTTCTTCACTGAAATATGCACCTTCTTATGAGAAAACAGCTTCAATTTATTGGACAAAATTAGCGGTAGTTGAGAAGGATATGGCATCCTCAGTTTTAGCAAAATGCTATTTGTGGGCTAAAACGGCTTATCAGGTAAACCCTAGTAAACAAAATTTGGACTTTTTAAGCATCGTAACAAAAGAAATGCCTGAAACATGGCAAGAGAAACTAGATGAACAAGTGAAGGTTTTCTTAAATTAATTGCTTAATTAAGGTAGCGCTTCATTTGTTGGAATATTTGCTGGCTTAGCCATGATTCAGCATCGGCTAAATCTAAAATTACATTAAAGTGGTTACGCTGTGCTATTTCAGCCTGCGTAACCTTTATTTTTTGTCCAGTTAGATGATGAATCATTGCGCTAGTTTGGCATTTAAATTCGCTGGTTTCAGTATCCCCATATGCCATAATAAAAGCGCAATGTTTGATTATTTCTTTTTCTCGTAAGGGTACACTTAATTTTTCTGTATCAAATAAAAGCGGACTATAGTTCGCTATTTCTTTTTCAGTCAGCTGTAAAGGCTCATTAATGTAAGTTTGCGCGATAGGGGTAAGATCATAAATGCCGCTCACCGCACAAATTCCCTTAACAATATTTTGTTCTGTTTCGATATATTTCGACCAATCCGTTAACGCCATCATCATGGCTAAATGACCACCGGCAGAGCTGCCAGAAAGATAGATTTCATTTTTATCGTAACCGTATTCATCCGCATGTTGATAAAGAAAAATGAGCGCTTGACGATTTTGTTCAACAATTTCTGTTAGTGACGCTTTTGGAGCAAGTGAATAGTTTATTACCGCGAAGTGATAACCGGAATTTTGAAAATTGGTTGCAGCAAAGCATGATTCATCTTTTGATAGTTCTTGCCAATAGCCGCCATGAATATACACCTGTAATTTTCGTTTTTGGGGAGCAGCTTTAAAAGGCATAAATAAATCTAAAACCTCATCGGGATTACTGCCGTATTGAATATTTGAAATTAACTTACCTTGCTCTATCGCACTCTTTTTTGCTTTATCGCTTAAATCAATATATTGCTTGATATAAACACCAATATCATCAATACAACTACTGGGCGAATAAGCTTTTTCAAGGGTGTTTAAATCAAGTTCCTGATACCTCAGGCGATTGTGTTTTATGTTAGACAAATAAACCTCAAAAAATTCTCTGTAGTTGTTTAACTATAGATAAGTTTTTACAGGTTAAATAATGATATTTGCTTTAGTTAACCATTCATTTATCTGATAAATCTGCTCATTAATCTCAAAAAGCCAGATATACAATATATTCCACCTGACGAATAACCAAACATATGTTATAAAGCCCCTATTAACAAATTTTTTACATGAAAAACAACAATAAAAATACCCACTACAAATAATCATTAACAAGGTTCACACGTAATGAAAACAGTAAAATCTCGCCTTAATAAAGCGCTAGCTTTAGCTATTGCTGCTTCGGCAATAAGTTTAACCGCTTGTGAAAAAAATAACGTCCAAGCACCTGAATCTCAATCTGTTGCTAAACAAACACCTGTTGCCAAAGTTACCCGTCAACAGAGCGAATCACTGTATGAAGACTATGCCAAAATGCGTGCTCAACAAGTCAGTGATGTCAGTTATAATCTGCAAGTACGTTTAGATAATAAAACCGAACATTTTTCAGGTGTTACGGATATAAGTTTTGATTTGGTCGACAATAATCAAAACGACTTAACCATTGATTTTGAAATGGGCACGGTAAATTCAGTGAAAGTGAATGGCAAAGCCGTTTCTTTTACCTATGAAAAGTGGTTTATTACGATTCCTGCCGCAGAGCTAGCACCAGGTAAAAATGTTGTTTCAGTGGATTATCAACGTCCTTATTCGACGGATGGCTCTGGTTTACACCGTTTTGTTGACCCAGAAAACGGCGAAGTGTATTTATACACAGATTTTGAACCTTATGACGCTAATCGTTTATTTCCACATTTTGATCAACCAGATTTAAAAGCGACTTATACCATGCAAGTTACGGCGCCTAAGTCTTGGCAAGTGATTTCTGCAGCACGTGAAAATAACATTGAAGCGCAAGGTGAAAACAACCTTTGGCATTTTCCAGAAACGGCTAAATTTTCTTCGTATATTTTCTCGTTACATGCGGGTAATTATGCGGTTTGGGAAGACGACTATGAAGGCATGAAATTGCGTTTATTTGCTCGTCAAAGTTTAGCGGAATATGTCAAAACCGAAGAATGGTTTAAACCGACGAAACAAAGCTTTAAGTTTTTTAATGAATACTTTGAAGTACCTTACCCTTTTGGTAAATATGACCAAATTGTTGCGCCAGACTTTAATGCCGGTGCCATGGAAAATGTTGCCGCGGTAACGTTTAATGAAGGGTATATTGCGCGTGGTGAAAAATCTACCCGCGCGAAAATGCGCTTAGCCAATGTTATTGCTCATGAAATGGCGCATATGTGGTTTGGTAATTTAGTCACGATGCGTTGGTGGAATGGCTTATGGTTAAATGAAAGTTTTGCCACTTATATGGCAAACCTTGAGGTGAACGAAGCTAGCGATTTTGATAATGCCTGGGATGTTTTCTATTCAGGGACAAAACAGTGGGCGTATCGCAGCGATGATTCAGTAAATACTCATGCGATAGAATTACCTGTAGAGTCTACCGGCACAGCATTAACTAACTTTGATGGTATCACTTACGGTAAAGGTGCATCGGTACTCAAGCAATTACCTTATTACTTAGGTGAAGAAAACTTTCGTGTGGGGGTGAGTAATTACCTGAAAAAATTCTCTTATAAAAATACTGAGCTTGACGATTTTATCGGTGAATTAGGCAAAGCGGCCGGTAAAGATATGACCCAGTGGACACAAGACTGGCTTTATAATGCTGGGTTGAATACGATCAAAGTTAATTATCAATGTAGTGATAATAAAATTAGCCAATTTTCTATAGAACAAACGGCGACCGAAGATTATCCAACGTTACGTGAGCAACGAGTACAAGTAGGACTTTATAACTTTGCAGACAATAGCATGAGTTTAACGAAGGCAATTCCGGTAACTTATAAAGGTGCGAATACAGAAGTTAAAGACGCCATTGGTCAATCGTGTCCTGATATGGTTTACCCAAATGAAGCTGACTGGGGATTTGTGAAAGTTGATCTAGATGACAAATCATTGGCTGCAGTAGAAAAGCATATTAATGCCGTTGAAAGTACTACGATGCGTTTAATGTTATGGCAAAGTTTGTCAGACAGTGTGCGTGATGCAAACTTAGCTGCTGATAAATTTGTTCATTTTGCTATCGCCAATATTGAAGGCGAAACCGATTATAATGTTGTTAGTAAAATTGCTGGAAGCTTAACAACAGCGCTGCGTTACTTAACAACAGCGACGCGATTAGGGCAAAATGACTATGCTGATCTTTATCGTGAGGTTGAAGATTTATACTTACGTTTATTAGAAAAAGCTGAAGCAAAATCTGATTTCCAAAAGTTGTGGTATAGCCGTTATGTGTCTATGTCTAAGTCAGATAAACATTTAAAGAATCTTTTAGATATTTTACAAGGCGAGAAATCTTATGCGGGCTTAACGATAGATCAAGATAAACGTTGGAATATTCTTGCTCAATTAAACCGTTATCAACACGGAAATTATCAAGCGTTACTTGAGACTGAAAAAACTAAAGATAACTCTGATAGCGGTGTGAAAAGTGCGATTTATGCAGAAGTGCTTCGCCCTGAAGCTGATGTAAAAGCAAAATGGTTTGATGTGGTGGTAAATAACCCCGATAAGTTAAAACTATCAACATTACGCTACATTATGTGGGGCTTATTCCCTGCCGAACAAAGCCAATTAGAAGCGCCGTATAAAGCTCGAATTCTTGCACATATTCCTCAGCTGAATGCGGGTAGTGATTTAGGCTTATTAAGTGCTTTCACCGGTGCTATGTTACCAACAGAATGTACCGTAGAAAGTGAAGCTGAATTGGCAAAACTTGTTGTTGAATATAAAGACATGAAAGCTCAAGCGTTAAAATCAGTTAAAGCACAACATCAAAATGTCAGTCGATGTGTGAAAGCATTAAAATTACTGAAATAATCATTTTTGCACGTTAATTACCAAAGCACTTCATTCGAAGTGCTTTTTATTTTGTCTAAGAGAATAACAAAACACGGTATCTCCTCAATTGTTTGAGGTTGCTTTTATTTGTACGATTTGGAATGTACACTCATTTCACAGATTTAAACTCAATAGGTAAAAGATGAAATTTTTTATAGTGGTCGTTATAATTTTGGTCGTTTTTATATTATTTAGAAACCATCAAAATAAAGTTCTCGCACAAGAAAATATCCAACTAGGAGAACAATTTCTAGCAAAAAATAAAGTCGCTGAGGGCGTGCAAGAAACTGACTCGGGGCTGCAATATCAAATTTTGCATCAAGGAGAGGGTACAGAGCAACCTAGTGCTAAATCTACCGTGACTGTTCACTACCATGGTACACTCTTAGACGGCACTGTTTTTGATAGTTCTCTGGTACGAGGAAAACCGATTAGTTTTGCGTTAAACCAAGTGATAAAAGGTTGGACCGAAGGCGTACAATTAATGACAGTTGGTGATAAGTTTAAATTTTTTATTCCTGCAAGTCTTGGCTATGGTAACAATGCCGCAGGAAAAATAACGCCAGGTTCATTGCTGATTTTTGAAGTAGAATTATTAGCGGTTGAATAAACTAAGCAAAAAAGCCTTAACTATAATCATCGATAGTTGAGGCTTTTCAAGTTTTTAGTCTTTCAAAAGGCTCAATATTTCTTGTTGATACATTTGTTTCTTCTCTTCGGTAAAGCCGACATGAGAACTGACAATTTCTCCCTTTTTATTTATGATAAAGCTGCTGGGCATGCCTTTTAACTTAAATGCTCGGGCAACTTTTCCTTTCGGATCATAAAAAATAGGAAATTTTGCCGGAGTCTCCTTTAAAAACTCTTCAGCTAAGTTTGGCTGAGCATCCAAATTAACACTTAAGATAGTAAAATTCTTATCCGCATATTTTGCTTGCATGTCATTCATCCAAGGAAATGATTTTCGGCAAGGGACACACCAAGACGCCCAAAAATCGACATAAATTACTTTACCTTTGTGACTTGCTACTTGGCGTTCAAAGTTACTTAAGGTATCGGCGCAGCTATTTTTATTGAGAAACAAAGCTATTGCCGCGATAAACAAAATTTTGTATTTATTCATTTATTCTCTACAAACTCATTAGGTTTTAAGGTTATGTTTACACAGATATAAGCATTTAAACACTGTTTTTTGAAGTGAATTAAATACCAAGTTATATAGAAATTATCCTTGATTACTACTACCTTTAGTCAAGATTGTTTAAACAAAATTACCCGATTATCTTATTTTTATCACTTGTAACAAAGTATTAATTACCCGTTGTTTATCTGATAAAAAAGGGGTTAAATCGTTTTACTGTACTCAGATCATCAGCAAGTGTTACTGTATAAAGTGCTGATTACTTAACCGAACAAATAAGTGACTAATATGGATAAATCTATAATTATTAATGGTGAACAACACCCTATCGATGTTGATAATGAAATGCCGCTATTGTGGTTTTTACGTGACCGTTTAGAAAAAACAGGCACCAAGTTTGGTTGTGGCGCAGGTTTATGTGGCGCTTGTACTGTGCATGTTGACGGTGTTGCAACCCGAGCTTGTATCACTCCTGTTGGCATGTTGGCAGGAAAATCAATTACCACCATAGAAGGTTTATCTGAAAACGGTGATCACCCCTTACAAAAAGCATGGTTGAATAATAATGTTCCTCAGTGTGGTTATTGTCAGGCAGGACAAATTATGAATGCAGCGGGATTCTTAGCGACTAACCCAACACCTACTGCTGAAGAAATAGATTCCGCGATGCAAGGAAATATTTGTCGTTGTGGTACTTATCAACGGATCAAAAAAGCCATTGGTGAAGCAGCATTTGAATTAGCCAAGGAGGTTTCGTAATGAGTATTCTTGAAAAATTAACTAATCGGGCAAAGGCAACAAATCAGATTGAAAATGTCAGCCGACGTAATTTTATCAAAGCTTCAGGTGTTGCTACCACAGGCTTAGTGTTAGGTGTTGCGATCCCTTCACAAGCGATAGCATTCGATCATTCTGAACACGAGTCTGCCTTTAATCCAAATGCTTTTATTCATTTACAAGAAAATGGCGACTTACTGTTATATTGTGGTCGTTGTGAAATGGGACAAGGCATTAGTACGGCTTTACCAGCAGCAGTTGCCGATGAAATGGAAGCGGATTGGTCTCGGGTGACTGTGCAACAAGCAGATGGCGATGAAAAATACGGCCCACAAGGTACCGGTGGCTCTGCCAGTATTCGGGTCATGTATGAACCTATGCGTGAAGCAGGTGCTGCGGCTAAACTTATGTTAGTTGCTGCTGCGGCAAAAGTGTGGCAAACAACAGTAGATGACTGTGAAGCAAAAAATCATTTTGTTTATAACAAATCATCCGGAAAAAAACTCTCTTTTGGTCAATTAGCGAGTTTAGCCGCAACTCAACCGGTCCCCGAAAAACCGACATTGAAAACAAAAGCTGCTTATAACTATATTGGTAAAGCGCTGCCGAGACATGACCAAGGAAAAGTCGTTATTGGGGAAAGAATTTACGGCGTTGATACAAAAATGCCGGGCCTTAAATATGCGGCGATTACTCATTGTCCGGTTTTAGGTGGCACCTTGAAGTCACTTGAAAAAGATGAGGCGCTAGCCATGAAAGGTGTGTTAGACGTTATCGTGGTTGATCGTTTAGCGGTGCCTTATGGTTCTATTGGTGGTGTTGCCGTAGTGGCGGATAATACGTGGACTGCACAGCAAGCTTTAGCGAAATTAAAAATTGCCTGGGATTTAGGTGAAAATGCCAGCTACGACACCGTCGAGTATAAAAAACAATTAGTCAAAAATGTTGAATCCCCTGCTGAATTAGCGACTGAACGTGGTGATGTAAACTCTGCTTTTGCAACCGCTGCAAAAACCCTTAAAGCTACTTATACGGGGGGGCATTTATCGCACTCACCTATGGAACCTAATGCTAGTGTGGTCTTCGTTGAAAAAGATAAGTGTGAAGTGTGGGCCGCTACTCAATCTCCTGCTGATATTCAAAAAGTTTTGGCAGGTTACTTAAAGCGTGATCCTAAAGATATTATTGTTCACGTTACTATGGCGGGAGGGGCATTTGGCCGTAAATTTAAATGTGACTATGTTCATGAAGCAGCGGTACTTTCTGAAAAAACTGGCTTTCCTATTCAGTTAACTTGGTCGCGTGAAGAAGATATGCGCACAGGCTATTATCACTCAATTAATGCGCAACACATTGAAGCGTCACTGGATGAAAACGGCGCAGTGACCGGCTGGCTACACCGCACTGCTTTTCCACCTATTGCCTCATTATTTAACCCTGCAGCAGTAAAACCAGGCAAAGATGATGTTGCAGCAGTTGATAATTATCCTTTTGGTTTGCCAAACTTTAGAAGCGAAATAGGTGATGCGAAAGCACATACCCGCATTGGTTGGTATCGAGCGGTATATGCTATTTTTTATGGTTTTTCGTTTAGTACTTTCGCGGATGAATTGGCGTATAAAGCGGGTAAAGATCCTTTAACATTTTTGAATCAATTGTATGATGCAAACGATATTGCAGAGCAAAAAGAGCAGGTTGAACGTTCTAAAAATGTATTAGAAATAGCCGCGAAACAATCTGGCTGGTATGAGCGTGAAAACCTACCTAAAGGGCAAGGTATTGGTTTAGCGGTACATTATAGCTTTCAAAGCTATGTGGCTATGGCTGTTCGTGTTGAATCGGATGGCGAAAATATTAAAGTGTTAGAAGTTGATTGTGTAATTGACTGTGGTCAAGTATTAAACCTTGATGGCGCAACCGCTCAAATGGAAGGGGCTGTTGTGATGGGAATGTCACTTGCGTTAAGTACAGAAATTACGTTCAGAGAAGGGGCGGTGGTTAATTCTAATTTCCATAACTACCCGGTAATGCGCATCAATGATATGCCTAAAGTAAATGTTCATATTGTTGAATCTGATCATAAACCTACCGGGCTTGGTGAGCCGGGGGTTGCGCCATTTGCACCGGCATTAAGCAATGCTGTTTTTGCTGCTTCTGGCAAACGATATCGCGACATACCTTTTAAACCTATGATGGTTTAAAACGTAATTTTTCACACGATAAAACGCCACATCAACGTTGAGGTGGCGTTTTTTTTGGTTAAATTATTGAAAGATAAAACTACTTCATCTTTGAGTTAAACTTTACTATGATGGCTTTCGTAGAGACGACTATGCTTTGCTCTAATTTTTCCTCATTGGATGGTGTATATGTTAACTAAAAATATGATGATATTGCTTTCATTTTCATTGGTACTGAGCGGTGGCTATGCGGATGAAATGTCGGCTGAGCATAAAAAGTGGTTAAAAGATAAATTTAGTATGCAACATGAAAAACTGATCCCAATTGTCGCGGTTGCTGATATATTCTTTGCTTGTAATCAAGCGCGGAAAACAGATAAAGTCAATTATCAAATAACTGATTTAGTAACGAAAGTTAGTAGAAATGAATTAGCGGAAAAGCTAAGTACGTGTTTAAACGGAGAATTACCAAACTCAGAAACGGCGTTAAATTTCGGACTTGTTGGCTGTTTTCATGAGCAATTAAAAGATTTACCTGAAGCCGATAGAAAAGTAAAAACAAAATTAGTGAAACAAGCAATTGCGAGGTTGTCGAAGCCAGAAAGACAAACCAGTTTCACACAATGTGTTACGGATCAGGCGATTGGTTATTTGAAATAACAATAGTTTTTTTAACCGACTCTTCATTAAAAGAACTAGGTAAAATATCTACCCCCACCCATTTACCTATTTTTATCACTATAGGAATAGTAATAGGAGCAAATGGTAAGACAGCAAACACACCAATTCCCAGACCTTTTAACACATCCAGAAATTGTTTGTTTGCTTGTTTCATTTCTTCAGGTGTTGCTTGCTTAATAGTGTAACGGCGATAGATCACTAGCATTTCTTTGGTTTCAGCTTTTTCTTGGGCGAGTGCTATTTTTATACGAATAAGTTGACGCTTTAACTTCGTTAATTGCCGTTTTCGATTGATAATTAGTACACGTCTAGGTGCTTTAAAGAAATAAATCCAAGTTTTCATGCTTGCATTCTACCTTACTTTTCGTAATTAACGCATATAAAAAACTTGATCAGTGCTTTCTTTTAAATTAACAGCTTAAGTTATAGGTGTTAAAGGGAGCATTTTTATCTAATTGGTAAAATGTTCTGTAAAGATTTAGTTTATGTGTCGACTCATGATAAATTTGTCCCTGGAGTACATACAAATTTTTCTTATAATACTTTGTCTTAGATAATCTATACTGTTAATAATTTGTAACAAATACCGTCGCTTTGACACATAGTAACTTTGTTAAAATTGCTAGCAATAGCATATAGTAGCGACAAGTCAAAAAATAACATATGGAAAAAATAAAGGTGAGATATGAGCCACGAAACACCTAAAGTATTGGTTGTAGATGATGATATGCGTTTGCGAGCATTATTAGAGCGTTATCTTGTTGAACAGGGTTTTGTTGTTAGAAGTGCGGCAAATTCTGAACAAATGGATCGTTTACTCGAGCGTGAAAACTTTCATTTATTAGTGTTAGACTTGATGTTGCCTGGAGAAGATGGTTTATCCATTTGTCGTCGATTGCGTCAAGGGTCAAATGATATACCTATTGTCATGTTAACGGCTAAAGGTGACGAGGTGGATCGCATCATTGGATTAGAATTAGGTGCAGATGACTATATGCCAAAACCTTTTAATCCACGAGAGTTGTTAGCACGTATTAAGGCCGTGTTAAGAAGACGTGTTCAAGAAGCCCCAGGTGCACCATCACAAGAAGAAAATATTATTGAATTTGGTGATTATCAATTAAACCTTGCGACACGTGAAATGCTTAAAGGTGATATCAATATGCCTTTAACCAGTGGCGAATTTGCGGTTTTAAAAGCGTTGATCACACATCCTCGAGAGCCACTTTCTCGGGATAAATTAATGAATTTAGCGCGCGGACGAGATTACTCAGCGTTAGAGCGTAGTATTGATGTGCAAGTTTCTCGTTTACGTAGAATGCTTGAAGAAGATCCAGCAAAGCCACGCTATATTCAAACCGTATGGGGACTAGGTTATGTGTTTGTTCCGGAAGGAAAAGCAGTCGCATAACTGACAAATAAACATTTATGAAAATATTGCCACGTAGTGCTTTTGGGCAAACAATTTTATTGATTGGTGTCTTGTTATTAATCAATCAAGTCGTCTCACTGGTTTCAATTATGGTGTACATAGTGCAACCACAATCAGATCAAGTAGACCAATTGTTAGCTAAACAAGTGCGCGTGGTTTTTTTAGATGTAAAAGATCCAATTTTAACGCCTGCCATGGCCAAAGCTTTTCACTTAGAAACGGGCATCGGTATTTACACCGAACAAGATGCTTTACCGTTAGGCCTAGCGGATGCAACTTATTTTGAATTTCGTTCATCTATTATGACTGAGTTGCTAGGTGGTCCAGCAGAAGTCCGTATTTCACAAGGGGACGAATTTCTCTTTTGGATACGTCCGCCTCAAGCACCTAATTATTGGGTGAAAATACCACTAACGGGTTTAGAAGAAGCAAATTATAGTCCGTTGATTATTGTATTGATGATTCTTGGCGCGTTAAGTGTTATTGGTGGATGGTTATTTGTTCGCCAATTAAACCGACCTCTTAAATCATTACAATCTGCGGCCCACGAAGTGGGTCGTGGTGATTTTCCTGAGCCGTTAGCCGAGCGGGGTACCACAGAGATAGTTGCGGTAACTCAAGCATTTAATCATATGTCAAAGGGCATTAAGCAATTAGAAGATGACCGAAATTTATTGATGGCGGGCATATCTCATGATCTAAGAACGCCATTAACTCGTATCAGGTTGGCGACAGAGATGATGTCTAAACAAGATGAATTTCTTAAAGAAGGTATTGATGCAGATATCGACGATATGAATACCATTATCGATCAATTTATTGATTACATTCGCCATGATAGTAAAGATAAAGCTGAACTTGATGATCTCAATGTCTTATTAAGTGAAGTGGTGCAATCTGAATCCATTTTAGATAGAAATATTACCCTGAATGCCCAACCAGTAGTAAAGATACCCTTACGTTATGTCGCGATAAAGCGAGTTGTTGCAAACTTAATCCAAAATGCCGTTCGTTATAGTGATGGTGATATTACTATTCACTCTGGCATGAGTGAGACGGGACGCTTTGCATATTTTGATGTGTGTGACTCTGGTCCAGGGATACCTGAAGCGGATATTGAGCGATTGTTTCAACCATTTACACAGGGTGACAAAGCGCGCGGTACTGAAGGTAGCGGCTTAGGATTAGCAATTATAAAGCGTATAGTTGATACGCATGGCGGAAGAATCCTACTGACCAATCGGATAGAAGGAGGACTTTCAGCAAAAGTGTTACTGCCAACCTCTCATTAATGCTATTTATGTCTATATCTTTGAAACAAATCAAGGTTAATCGTGAAAATTTCACCTGTCGTTAACAAAATGTAAATATTTTTGCCCACCTGCTTGTGTTCTTTGTTAAAATCCTGTGGAATGTCTGTTATTAAAATAACGCCGTTGTTGTCATGAATAATAAAAAAGTACGATTAAAATTCATTTATGTTTACCTTTTTTCCTGGGTATTTTTCAGTGTAAGTGGTTTTGCCAAGGATGATTTTAATACTGAATCAGGCAATTTTTTTAACCTTTCGTTACATTCAGAAGTTGGCCAAACTGATAATTTTTTATTTACTAATCAACATGAACAACAAACCTCTTTTATTACCTTATCGCCTTCACTCGCTCTGCAGACACAATTTGACAATCAGTTATTCAATCTTGAATTTGAAAGCGAGCACATCAAATTTCAAGATTTTTCTAAGGATGATCATACAAATTATACTTTAGCTCCCCGTTATCAATTCAAGATAGCTGCCAATAAAGCGTTTTTCATTAAAACAACCATAGCTAATATTTATGAAAACCGAGGTACCGGTCTGACATTAGGCAAAGCTAACTTACTTACGAAAGGAGATAAACGCGAGTCTTCAGATTTTTCAGTAGGTTATATGTATGGCTCTCAAACTTCAGTGGCAAAATTAACGGCTGAGCTAGGCCAATATACACATCAATACAACACACGTAGAGATCAGACATATTTATTAGATCAACAAAAGCGTTATGCCAATATTTCATTTGATTACTTGCTTTCAGGTCAGTCTTATTTAGCAACCAATATCGCCTTTGAAAACATCACTTTTGAGCATAATAATGTGCTCAATAAGAAGAAATATACCGCGTTAGCAGGGATGAAATGGCAAACGACTGAAATTAGCCAATTGGCTTTATTGTTAGGTTATCAGCAAATAAAATTTGCTCAAACTGCCTTTCATGATGATGACGGCTTTAAATGGCGTTTTGACTGGCAATGGCATCCTATTTATTCTACTAAAGTAGTGATAAGTACCGAACGAGATTTCCAAGAAGCGAATCGGTTATCAAATAGCTATCGCATTGTCGATAATTTTGATATCAAGCTAACCTCTCGGTTAAGTGATTTATTTAATGCCACTGCGATTGTTGGTACAAAGCGTGAAAAAATTATTTATCAGCAAGGCAAAGAAAAAGAGCATTTTTTGTATAGCCAATTTACCGTGCAGTATCAAAGAAATGAGTGGTTATCTTTTTACCTGAAATATCAATATCAGGATTTAGACGCGTCTGAAATTATGCTCGATTATCAGAGAAATAGCATTTCAATAGGGTTTGATGTTACCCTTTAGGATTGAGTGGATAAAAAATATGCGATTTTTAGTCATTTTATTTTGGTTGATAAGTATTTTTAGTACTAATGCTTTGGCTTCTGATTATGTTTTAGGGCCGGGGGATCAAATATCAATTGTTGTATACAATGAGCCCGATTTATCGACCAATGTAAAAATTAATAAAACAGGTTTTATTTCCTTTCCTTTTCTCGATGATATTAAAGTGATTGGTTTAACACCTAAAAAACTAGAAAATGTCATTAAACAGGGGTTACTTGGTGATTATTTAATTGACCCGCAAGTGACGGTGTCAATTGTACAATACCGACCTTTTTTTATTCATGGACAAGTCAAACGCCCAGGGGGTTATCCGTATCAAGACGACTTAACACTTGATAAAGCGATTGCACTTGCCGGTGGTTTAGGGAACAGAGCATCGAAAACTGAATGGAAAATCACAAGGACTGTTGATGGTAAAAGCGTCATAATCACTGGTAATGTTATGACATTGGTGTACCCAGACGACATAATTGAGATAGAGCAAAGCTTTTTTTGATGAACGAACACGAGCATCCTAAAATAGTTCAAGACGAGATAAATCTAAAAGAAGTTTTAAGCCCGCTTTGGACAAGACGATGGAAAATTATTATTTTCACACTACTAATGAGTTTAGTGGTGGCTTTTTATGTGTCGCTTTTAAAGCACTCTTATAAAGCAACCGCCATCTTACAAATCGGTAGCAATAAACCTAAAAATACCTTATCTATTAACGATGCCTTTAATGAAAGTTCGGCAAGTTACGAACAAATTCAAACTCAATACGAATTACTGCGATCGAGAAAGTTTGCCGAACGTGTAGTGTCAAAATTAAACCTTACTGAGCATGAAGAATTTAACAGCGGTAAGTATAATGATAAACTTCAGTTTCTCGCCGACAGAGGTAAGCCTTCTTCACCGCCGACTATTGGTCAAGTGGTGGAAGATTTTCAAGACCGATTGAAAATATCACCCATTGTTGAAACTGAGTTAGTGAAGATAACGTTTACCGCTTATGATCCACGATTAGCTCAAAAAGTCGCGAATCAAGTGGGGCAAACTTATCTGCAATATCAAGATGAAATTCATAGCGCATCAAAAGAATCGACTTCGCAATGGTTAGTTGATCAGCTCGAAGAATTAGGGAAAAAACTTGAATCCTCAGAACAAGCCTTACAAGCTTATCGTGAAAGCGAAGGCATCGTTGATGTAAAAGGGTTAGATGGTTTGATTGAGTCAGAATTAACTGAATTAACCTCATCATTATTAAAAGCCTCGAAAAAAGAAGGTGACTTAAAAGTTACGTATCAATATATCCAAAAGCATAAAGGTAATTACACACAGTTAACGGATCTTCAAGAAATAAATAGCAAACCAAGTTATATTCAACTTCGCCGATCAGAAGAAGAAATTGAACGAAAACTCACTGAACTTTCCCAACGATATGGCCCTAAACATCCGAAAAGAATGTCTGTTGAAGCAGAGTTAGCGTCTCTACGTCGTAATTTAAAAGAACAAGTTAATGATCTGGTTATCGCGATCGAAAAAGAATACTTTTCTTCGGCAGAAAAAGTAAAAGCAGATACAGAACGACTCAACATAACGAAACAAAATTATTTAAAAATGAGTCGGCTTAAAAATAAATTTTCACAGTTACAGCGTGAAGTTGAGACAAACAAAGAGCTTTATAGTAATTATTTGATTCGTCTGAAAGAGACAGATGCGATGGGTAATTATAAATCGAACTTCTATGTTCGTTTTATCGATAAAGCGATTATTCCTAAAGGGCCGATAGCTCCTAATAAAACAATGGCGGTGATTTTAGCGTTTATCTTATCGCTTGGTTTTATTTCAATGGTGGTCATTTTGCGGGAATTATTAATGGACACACTTAATTCACGCCGAAAATTAGAAAGCTTTAATGAAGCGCCAATATTAGCGGTATTGCCGAAATTTCGACCTAAAACTCACGATGGTGATAAAAAATATTATACTGATAATCGTTTTGTTGAGGCAATTCGTACGTTACGAACGTCATTGTTATTTAATCATGAGAAAAAACCGCCTAAAGTCATAGCGGTTACTTCATCTGTACCTAATGAAGGAAAATCTACCGTTGCCTTAGAGTTAGCGCGTTCATTTAGTGAAATGGAAAAAGTACTATTAATTGAAGCGGATATGCGTCATCCCACTATATATAAAAATATGGATTTACCTGCCCACCGCCCAGGATTATCAAATTTATTAGCCAAAACTCACCAAATTAACGAATGTATTGTCCGAGATAAAAATGTCAAGTTAGATATTTTAACTTCAGGGATCACACCCGCAAATCCCCTTGCATTTTTATCGATGAAACGCTTTAACATGCTCATTAAAGTATTTGGCAATTTTTATGACCGCATTATTATTGAAACACCGCCAGTTAATGCGGTTAGTGATGCGGTTATTATTTCACGTTTAGTCGATAGTGTTTTATACATTGTTCATGGTGGTAAAACTAAACGAGAACAAATTACAACCGGTTTACGCTTGCTTAGACAGGTCAATGCGCCTGTTGACGGCGTGGTCATTAACCACAGTGAAAATATCGATACCGATAAATATCAAAATAAATATTACACTAATAAAGCTAATATCATTAAACTCCCGATGCGCAAGCAAGGATAATGACTCGCAAAATTTTCCATACCTAAGCTGATTGATTTCCATTACAATAAGCGAAATTCTTCTCTAAAAATGAACACAATGCAGCATCAATACGATTTAAGTCGGCATAATAGTTTTGCTTTTCCAGCCATTTGTCCTGCATTTTATCAACCGCACTCGTTATCAGAATTGGATGCTATTCTTGAGGAGTTAACCTCTCCTTTTTATATTTTAGGAGCCGGAAGCAATACCTTATTTACCGAAGCCAAAACCACCACTATTTTACAACCAGCCTTTAAAGGTATCTCGGTTAACGAAGATGGTGATTCAGTGCTCGTGTCTGCACAATGTGGTGAAAATTGGCACGCATTGGTTAGTTTTTGTGTGGATAATCAGTATTATGGTATTGAAAATTTAGCGTTAATTCCTGGTAGTGTTGGCGCTGCTCCTGTGCAGAACATTGGTGCATATGGCACTGAGTTGGCTGATGTTATTGAATATGTCTTATGGTATGAATTTGAAAGTAAATCGATTAAAAAATTAAACCGCTCGGCCTGTCAATTCGCTTATCGTGATAGTATTTTTAAAAATCAGCTTGCAGGTAAGGGGCTTATCGTTGAAGTCACTATTCGTTTAGCTAAACAGTGGCAGGCGAATTTAACTTATCGTGGTTTAGATGAATTGCCAGGTGATGTCACCGCTAAAGATGTCTTTGATAAAGTGATTGCAATTCGCCGAGCTAAATTACCTGATCCAGAAATCTTACCTAACGCAGGGAGTTTTTTTAAAAACCCTGTGGTTGAAAAGCATACCTTTGAAGCATTAAAGAAAAGATATCCAAATATTCCCGCTTACCCACAAGAAAATAACAAAGTAAAATTAGCCGCAGGTTGGTTAATTGAGCAATCAGGCTTGAAAGGATTTAGATATGGTGAGGTTGGGGTGGCTGAAACTCAGGCATTGGTCTTGGTAAATTATGCCAGCAAACATGGTCAAGATATTATTCACTTAGCCCAGTATGTTCAAAAGCAAGTCTTGGCAAAATTCGAAATTTTTCTTCAAGCGGAAGTCAGGTTGTTATCGAGCAAAGGTTTAATTGAATTAACTCAACCAAGACAAGCGTGATTATTTAGATATGGCAAAATCTGTAAAAGAACAATTAATTAAACGACTTGCGACTGGACAATTTATTTCAGGACAAGCGATAGGCGATGAATTAGGTATTAGCAGGGCGGCGGTCTCTAAACATATCTCTGGGTTACAAAAAATGGGCTTAGATGTGTTTTGTGTTACAGGTAAAGGCTATCGTTTTGCCCAGCCGCTTCAATTGTTAGATAAATCGCTGATCGGTCAACACTTAAACCCTGATGATTGTGCCATATCTCTGGAGGTACATAGTGTTATTGATTCGACAAATAGTTATTTAATACGCCGGATCCCACATCAAGTTAAGCAAGGTCAAGTCTGTGTGGCTGAGTATCAAAATTCTGGTCGAGGCCGCAGAGGCAGACAATGGATTTCGCCGTTTGGCTCCCATGTTTATATGTCAATGTATTGGTGTTTAACACAAGGGATTTCCGCCGCCATGGGCTTAAGTGTTGTTGCGGCCATTGCTGTTAGTGATGCAATAAAGCAGTTATATAATGTTGAAGTAGAATTAAAATGGCCGAATGATATTTATGCCAATGGCAAAAAATTAGCGGGTATTTTAATAGAATTAGAAGGGCAAGCACTAGAATCAAGTCATTGTGTTATAGGGATAGGTTTAAATATTAATATGCCAATGAAAGCGGCAGAAGATATCGATCAACCTTGGACTGATCTCCAATCAATTGTTTCAGTGGAAATTGACCGTAACCAGTTAGTGTCAACGCTAATTAATTGTCTTATCGTCCGATTAAATCAACATAAAGAAAGCGGAATTGTCACTATGCTTGAAGATTGGCACAAGCAAGATTTATACGTCAATAAACCAGTAAGATTAATCACAGGTGCCAAAGAAACCTTAGGAATATGCCGAGGCATTAATAATCAAGGGGCTTTATTGCTTGAAGTCGATGGGCAAATCAAACCTATTTATGGTGGTGAAGTGAGCTTGAGAGGTTTACTGTGAAATTATTGATAGATGTCGGCAATACATTATGTAAATACGTGACGTTTCAACAGGGTGAACTTTCGGTTATCAAGTCGATTGAAACACACCTTATTAATCAGCAATGGTTAGCGGAAAATTTTCCTATAGTAGAGCAATGCATAGTAAGTAATGTTAATGATAGTAACTTAAATCAAATCATTACATCGTGGTGTGAATCTGAGCGAATAGATTATTGTTTTGTCGAAAGTGAAGCGGAAAAATTTAATATCAGATGTGCTTATGATGACCCGAGCACTTTTGGCGTCGATCGTTGGTTAGGGCTAATTGGAGCGTCAACGTTATTCCCTAATCAAGCTACACTGATAATTGATGCGGGCACAGCAACTACGATTGATTTATTAACATCTTCAGGTATTCATCAAGGGGGCTGGATATTACCCGGCATTAATTTAATGTTTTCAAGTTTAGTGCAAAATACCAAAAAAGTTTTCGCTACACCTAAAAACATAAATCAAATAGCATTTGCAAATAATACTACTGATGCGGTTAATCAAGCGAACTGGGCGGCAACAATAGGTTGTATTAATACAGCAATTAAAACTGCACATGAACAATACTTACCTGAAGATGATACGTTACTTATTGTGTTAACTGGTGGCAATGCGGCAAAGCTTAAGCAATTAATGACAGTAGAATGTGAATTCATTGAAAAATTAATTTTTGTTGGAATGAACCGTTATAATGCTAATAAAGGGCTTAAATAAATCGACTTTGAGTAAAAAAACATCACTTACAATAAAAAAGCGTAAAAAACTTTATTTTTTTACGCTTTTTTATTGCAAGGGGCAAAACATTACTCTAGAATTCGCACCACTTAATGTAGTGCCGACTTAGCTCAGTTGGTAGAGCAACTGACTTGTAATCAGTAGGTCGCCAGTTCGACTCCGGCAGTCGGCACCATTAATACTTAATTTCTATGATGAAATAGTCATTAAGTCCAAAATATTGGAGGGGTTCCCGAGTGGCCAAAGGGATCAGACTGTAAATCTGACGGCTCCGCCTTCGGTGGTTCGAATCCACCTCCCTCCACCATTTTGCAGAGATAACTAAAAGATTAGCGGGCGTCGTATAGTGGTAATACCTTAGCCTTCCAAGCTAAAGCTGCGAGTTCGATTCTCGCCGCCCGCTCCATTTTTAAGTTGAATGCTGATATGGCTCAGTTGGTAGAGCGCACCCTTGGTAAGGGTGAGGTCGGCAGTTCGAATCTGCCTATCAGCACCATTCCTTAATTCTTGGTCTATTCTTTATCTCTAATAAATAATTTATTAATTTTGTTAACACCCTTGAGGTATTTTATAATGGCTAAAGAAAAATTTGAACGTTCGAAACCACATGTAAACGTTGGTACAATCGGACACGTTGATCACGGTAAGACTACGTTAACAGCTGCTATCTCTGCGGTATTAACAAAAGCTTTCGGTGGTGATGTAAAAGATTTCGCACAAATCGATAATGCTCCAGAAGAGCGTGAGCGTGGTATTACAATCAATACTTCTCACATTGAGTACGATACAGAAACACGTCACTACGCACACGTAGATTGTCCAGGTCACGCCGATTACATCAAAAACATGATCACCGGTGCTGCACAAATGGATGGTGCTATCTTAGTAGTTGCTGCTACAGATGGTCCAATGCCACAAACACGTGAGCACATCTTATTATCTCGTCAAGTTGGTGTACCTTACATCATCGTATTCATGAACAAATGTGACATGGTTGATGACGAAGAGTTATTAGAATTAGTAGAAATGGAAGTTCGTGAGTTACTTAACGAATACGAATTCCCAGGTGATGACTTACCAGTAATTCAAGGTTCAGCATTAGGTGCATTGAACGGCGAAGCACAGTGGGAAGAGAAAGTATTAGAACTTGCTAACCACTTAGATACATACATTCCAGAGCCAGAGCGTGCAATTGACGGCGCATTCATTATGCCTATCGAAGATGTATTCTCAATTTCAGGTCGTGGTACAGTAGTAACAGGTCGTGTTGAGCGCGGTATCATCACAGTAGGTGATGAAGTTGAAGTCGTTGGTATTCGTGAGACTCAAAAGTCAACTTGTACTGGTGTAGAAATGTTCCGTAAGCTTCTTGACGAAGGTCGTGCTGGTGAGAACTGTGGTATTTTATTACGTGGTCTTAAACGTGAAGACGTAGAGCGTGGTCAAGTATTATGTCAACCTGGTTCAATTTCTCCTCACACTAAGTTTGAGTCAGAAGTTTACGTATTAAGTAAAGATGAAGGTGGTCGTCATACACCATTCTTCAAAGGATACCGTCCACAGTTTTACTTCCGTACAACAGATATCACAGGTGCAGTAGAGCTTCCTGAAGGTGTTGAAATGGTAATGCCTGGCGACAACTTAAAGTTTGTTGTAGAGCTAATCAACCCAGTAGCGATGGACGAAGGTTTACGCTTCGCTATCCGTGAAGGTGGTCGTACAGTTGGTGCTGGTGTTGTATCTAAAATCATGGATTAATTCCTGATTTAGATTAACATCTAATCTGATTGAAAAAGGCGCTTCGGCGCCTTTTTTGTTGTCTAGGGGTTGGCGGTATGGACTGGAGATGCCACATAGCGGACATTAGCTCTAATGCGCTAGAATTGGATTTCGATTAGTTTTTATGTCGAATTGTAGTGATCAACAAATTTCCCCTTCGTTTAGACATAGTTCATCTAACCTCTGATTGATTTTAATTAGCCCATCAAAGTCATTAGAAACCTCTAGATATTTTTTCATAATCTTTTCGGTGATGAGACGATAGCTAACGTCAACTAAGTGCACTTTGAAGACTTATTTATAATTAGCTAGTGAATAATATTACAAGTTAAATTCTTTCTAGTTTAATTAACTTTTCTTATCATATTGTCGGTGTGCCGACAGCACACAAGGGGGAAATAACACCAGTTTCCCCCTTGCATCCCCCTCGGTGCCCAACTCAGCGAAACATTTTACTTTTCAACTAGCATTAGTCCCCGATACCTGCCGATTTATCGTCCATGAGCAGCGGCAGCCCTCGGCATCCCTGTCTCGGGTCGAGGTCTACCTATGCTAGTTGATAAGTAAATCGCTGAGATGGGGAATGGTTACGGTTGATAGACTCGTTTCTATAGCTAGCTAAGATAAATGACAAACTAATTTGCTTGGGATTAATACTAAAACTTAACGGAGCATAAACCCTGCTTCTTTAAACGCTGAAGTTAAAATCAATATTCATGTATTGTCATCATGGATGATGACAAAGGCAAAGCCGCACATGGATGTGCGATCTTTGTCGTTAGGTCGAAAATATTGAATTTAATGTAAGTTCACGTTTAATGCAGCAGCGCCATGGGGTTCCAAGGGGGTAGTGGCGCTAGCGCCCCTTTGGGTGTCGTCGCCACCGCGACAATATAATGATGATATAAAATCTACACTAGAAAGTATTTTTGATTTTGAAGTAGGTATCATCTCTTAAGGTTCAAACTGTATGTCGAATATATTGATGTAACTTGCTTAAATATAACTAAAAATCAACCTACTTCTTTAGAAATTAATAGGTTCAGAGCGTTTGGTTTTAGTAAAATACTTGCTAGTTTATCCAATCATTCTGGTTATATTGTCGGTGTGCCGACAGCACACAAGGGGGAAATAACACCAGTTTCCCCCTTGCATCCCTCTCGGTGCCCAACTCAGCGAAACATTTTACTTTTCAACTAGCGGTAGCCCCCGATACCTGCCGATTTATCGTCCATGAGCAGCGGCAGCCCTCGGCATCCTTGTCTCGGGTCGAGGTCTACCTATGCTAGTTGATAAGAAAATCACTGAGATGGGAAATGGTTAAGCCTGCAAAGCTCGCTTCTATAGCTAGCTAAGATAAATGACAAGCTAATATGCTTAGGATTAATACTAAAACTTAACGGAGCATAAATTCTGCTTTAAAAAATGCTGAATAAAAACATCCATGTGCTCTCTTAGCGTTAGGTTGAAGCATGATTATTTAATGAAGAAGTCATTTTTTAGCAGCGCCATGGGGTTCTAAGGGGACAGTGGCGCTAGCGCCCCTTTGGGTGTCGTCGCCACCGCGACAATATAATGATGATATTAAATCTACACGAGAAAGTATTTTTCCATTTATAAACACCATTACTAAGATTGTCTTATGATTGTGAGTATTGGTTTAACCTATTAAAACCTAAACTACTTCTTTAGCATTGATTTCAAATCAGCAAAGGGATTATATGTCGCTTGGTCTTGATTGGTATCGCCTGGCTTTACCTCGGTGCTGTATGAGGCATGGTCAGTATATTTAGCATGCTCATTATCATGGCAATATATACACAGTAATTCCCAATTTGATCCATCGTTTGGGTTATTAGTATGGTCGTGATCTATATGATGAACCGTTAGTTCTTTTATGTTTGAGTATTCAAAGGCTCGTGCACAACGTCCACATACCCATGGGTAAAGTTTTAATGCTTTATCTCTATAACCTTTTTCTTGGCGCTTATAATTAGCACTGGTGCCAAATTTATCTGAGGTCATAATTGTTTACTTATAAAAATATTGTGCCGTTTAATATACACCAAAATACAACAAACTAAATCCTAGGCAATAAAAAAGACGCCGTAACGTCTTTTAATCAAGTCAGTGCTGATACACACTATTTTACTCTTCTTCTGTAGATTCTGTTGGCTCTACGGGTTCTTGCTCAACTTCTTTTTTTGCTTCGTGGTTTTCACCACCACATTGACCACAACAACTCATTTCTCACTCTCCGTAATTAATCACTGGGTGATCATATTACTGATGAAAATATAAGTGTTGATCAAGATCAGTCCTTAAACGATTAACTGGCTTTGTTGGGAATAATTTGTACTTCAACGCGACGATTTAATGCACGGTTACTTGCGGTATTGTTATCGGCGATAGGCATATTCTCTCCATAACCTGTCACTTTTAAACGGCTTTCTTCTACAGATTTTGTAATAAGGTATTGCTGAACGCTCTTCGCTCGTTGGGTTGATAATAACTGGTTATGCTGTTCACTGCCTGTGCTGTCAGTATGACCCTCAATGCTTAATAAGGTTTTATCGAATTTGATGAGCACTTTGGCGATATCATTGAGTGTTTGATGAAAACCTGCGGTGATATAAGACTGATCCGTCGCGAAGGTGATATTGGCAGGCATGACTAAACGAATATTATCGCCTTCACGAATAACATCGATTCCAGAGCCTGATAATTCTTCTCGAAATGCTTGTTCTTGCTTATCCATATAATCACCAATAGCAGCGCCAGCAAGTGCCCCAATAGCTGCCCCCCATACTAAACGTTTATCTTTATGATTACTGGTTGATTTTCCGAGAATTGCTCCTGCTACAGCACCGATAGTGGCACCTTTTTGTGCATTGGTAGTTGCACAGCCTGTGATGATTAATGAAAAAGAAATGATACCAACTAAAGACTTGTTAAATCGCATAAATATACTCCAAGAATGCTAAGGAAAATCGAAAAATTTAGTATACATTAATGGAACGAATATCTTAATAATATCCTGTAAATATCCCTTGAGTAATCTGTTTTCATCAGTATAATAGCCCCTCACTTCTCGTGTTACTCTTAATTTTCCCAAACAAACTAAGATTCACCCGACAAGTGTAACTAGATTTTGAAGGGGTATAGTTCCAATTGGTAGAACAGCGGTCTCCAAAACCGACGGTTGGGAGTTCGAATCTCTCTACCCCTGCCATATTTTTAAATAGGTATCATGGATATACTTATTTGTAAGCTTCTCGTGTTAAAGAGAAGTTAATTATTAGTTTTGACAGGTAATTACAGGTTATTAATATGAATGCAAGTACAGAAGAGCAACCTAGCAGTTCTCTAGACACCTTAAAATGGGGCGTCGCAATATTACTATTAGCAGGTGCTGTAGTAGGAAATTATGTGTATGGTGATCAATCAGTGTTGATCCGAGCCGTTTCTGTTGTTGCTGCGGTAATTATTGCAGGTATTGTTGCCGGTCAAACAGAAAAAGGTCGCAATGCTATTAATTTTGCTAAAGAAGCTCGTACTGAAACACGTAAAGTTGTCTGGCCTACGCGTCAAGAAGCAGTACAAACTACTGGTATTGTTCTTGTTGCGACATTAATCATGTCATTAGTAATGTGGGGCTTAGATTCAATTTTATTTGAACTTGTTGGTTTCGTTACTGGATTAAAGGTTTAATTATGTCTGAAGAAAACGCAATCCCAGAAGAAAATGCACCACAAGATGACAGTGTGACACCATCAACGGGTGTTAAATTACGCTGGTATGTTGTCCAAGCATTTTCAGGCTATGAAGGCCGTGTTCAAAAAACCTTAGTTGAACATATTGAAATACATGGTTTACAAGACAAGTTTGGACAAATCTTAGTGCCAACTGAAGAAGTAGTTGAGATGCGCGCAGGCCAAAAGCGTAAGAGTGCTCGTAAATTTTTCCCTGGCTATGTATTAGTACAAATGGCAATGGATGAAGAAGCTTGGCATTTAGTGAAAAGTGTACCACGTGTTCTTGGTTTTATTGGTGGTACGAGTGATCGTCCAGCACCAATTACGCAAAAAGAAGCTGATCGTATTTTACAGCGTTTAGAAGACGGTGATAAACCTAAACCTAAAACGTTATTTGAACCAGGTGAAGTGGTACGTGTTATTGATGGACCTTTCGCTGACTTTAACGGTGTTGTTGAAGAACTTGATTATGAGAAAAACCGCATTAAAGTTTCGGTTCTTATCTTTGGTCGTTCAACACCAGTTGATTTAGAGTTTGGTCAAGTAGAAAAAGGGTAACCTTTTTCCGCTGATAAAAAACGCTTGCCATTGGCAGGCGTTTTTTGTTTCTACGACACTCAAACTAATCTTTCATGGCAAGATTGCCATCATTTAATAAAAATACCGCTAAAACTAAAATATAACTTGAAACGGTGGCGTTGATTAATTTATAATCCGCTGCCGTTTTTATTTGCATGGCTGAAAAGTCAGTAAATTTGAACGATTTTTAATCCACGGGGAGCTCAACCATTAAGGTTCGTTGCTTTTTCCTTTTGTAAGGTAAAGCAGGGCGTTCGTACCCAAACATAGGAATATTAAAGATGGCTAAAAAAGTCACAGCTTTAATCAAGCTACAAGTTGCTGCTGGTGCAGCAAACCCGTCACCGCCAGTTGGTCCTGCTTTAGGTCAACACGGTGTGAACATCATGGAATTCTGTAAAGCGTTCAACGCAAAAACAGATTCAATTGAAAAAGGCGCTCCAGTACCAGTAGTTATTACTGTATACGCGGATCGTTCTTTCACGTTCGAAACAAAAACGCCACCTGCTTCTTACTTATTAAAGAAAGCGGCTGGTATTAAAAGCGGCTCTGGTCGTCCTAACACTGAAAAAGTGGGTACTGTTACTACAGCTCAACTTGAAGAAATCGTTAAGACAAAAGAACCTGATTTAACTGCTGGTTCTATGGAAGCTGCAGTGCGTACCATTGCGGGTTCTGCTCGTTCAATGGGTTTAGTGGTAGAGGACTAATCAATGGCTAAATTATCAAAACGCGCTCGTCTTATCCGTGAAAAAGTAGACGTATTAAAAGAATATGACATTAATGAAGCGCTTGCTTTATTAAAAGAATTTGCAACAGCAAAATTCCGTGAAAGTGTTGATGTTGCTATCAACCTTGGCATTGACGCTCGTAAATCTGACCAAAACGTACGTGGCGCGACTGTATTACCTAACGGTACAGGTCGTGATGTTCGTGTTGCAGTATTTACACAAGGTGCTAATGCTGAGAAAGCAACTGCAGCAGGTGCTGACGTTGTAGGTATGGACGATTTAGCAGAGCAAGTTAAAGCCGGTAATATGGACTTTGACGTTGTAATTGCTACGCCAGACGCAATGCGTGTAGTTGGTCAACTAGGTCAAATCTTAGGCCCTCGTGGTTTAATGCCTAACCCTAAAGTTGGTACAGTTACTCCTGACGTTACTACAGCGGTTAACAATGCTAAAGCGGGTCAAATTCGCTACCGCAACGACAAAAACGGTATTATCCATACTACTATTGGTAAAGCTGATTTTGACGATGCTAAGTTGCAACAAAACCTTGAAGCATTATTGGAAGCTTTGAAAAAAGCTAAACCAGCTAACGCTAAAGGTCAGTACATTAAGAAAATTTCTGTTTCAACTACTATGGGTGCCGGTGTAACGGTTAACTCATCTAGCTTAGCAGATTAATTTTCTAGTAAAGGAGCTAAATTAGTTTCTTTACACGGGTGAAGTTGTAGCATATAATTTCGCCCCTTAAATTTTGGTAGGTGTTGTTTATTCTCTTATTTTTAATAAAAGTATCAACAACCCCGTCAAAGACCGTAGGAGCAAGCATTTCTTCTGGAATGTTTGCTTAATATTTCCTACGTAGATGGTGATTACCCAGTATTTCCAATTCTGGTCCTCGCCGTAACGGCCTAATTTTTTACAAAATTTTAGTAAAAAATTAGGGATAGTAAATACCGGTTTTTTACCGGTGAACCAGGAGTTAAAGCCAATGGCTATCAATCTTGATGACAAAAAAGCAATTGTTGCTGAAGTTCAAGAAGCTGCCACTGGCGCTCAGTCAGCTGTAATCGCGGATTCACGCGGTGTTACAGTTGAAGCAATTACTACTTTGCGTAAACAAGCACGTGAAAATGGTGTATGGATGAAAGTTATCCGTAACACATTAGCACGTCGCGCATTAGAAGGTTCAGCTTTTGAATGTGTTACTGACACTTTAAAAGGTCCTTCATTAATTGCATTTTCAAACGAGCATCCGGGTGCAGCAGCGCGTTTATTCACAGATTTCGCTAAAACTAACGAAAACTTTGAATTAAAAGCAGCCGCATTTGAAGGTGACTTAGTTGATGTTCAGGTACTTGCAAAACTACCTACATACGACGAAGCAATTGCACGTTTAATGAGCGCTATGAAAGAAGCATCTGCAGGCAAACTTGCCCGCACACTTGCTGCAGTACGCGATCAGAAAGAGCAAGAAGCTGCTTAATAATTGTTTACCTCTGCACTTACTTAATGAAACGCAGAGCACAATTCGCACTTTTTGTATTTATAGTTATTTATAACAGACCCTTTTATTTGAAAAGGCTGTTAATTAAAACAGGAAATTAAAAATGTCTATTTCTAAAGACGATATCCTAAACGCAATTGCTGAAATGTCAGTAATGGACGTTGTAGAATTAGTAGAAGCAATGGAAGAAAAATTCGGCGTATCTGCTGCTGCAGCTGTTGCTGTTGCTGGTGGTGACGCTGGTGCTTCTGCTGAAGAGCAAACTGAATTCGACGTAATCTTAACTGGTTTCGGTGAGAAGAAAGTTGCAGTAATCAAAGCAGTTCGTGGCGCTACAGGTCTTGGCTTAAAAGAAGCTAAAGACTTAGTTGAATCAGCTCCTAAAGCACTTAAAGAAGGTGTTGAAAAAGCTGAAGCTGAAGAACTTAAGAAAGCTCTTGAAGAAGCAGGTGCTTCTGTTGAGATCAAATAATCTGTTTTTAAACAGATTATTTGCCTGAAAAGGCAATGGCTGGTGATTTAAACGTCACCGGCCTTTTTGCGCTAAAGAAAGTGGTTTTTTTTTAAACCAAAACAGTGCATTATTTGATGCTTAAAGAAAAAAAGCATCACAGCAATACCCTGTCTGATACCAATTGGATTAGATAAGTGGTCAAAATAATCATATATTCTGATCAATTACTTAGTCCAATTGGTATTTTTAGGCAGATTCGGCCATAACCAGCAAGCTGAGGAACCCCATGGTTTACTCTTACTCTGAAAAGAAACGTATTCGAAAGGACTTTGGTAAAAGTGTGCAAGTAATGGACTATCCGTTCTTGTTATCTATCCAACTCGAATCTTTCCGTAAGTTTATTGATATTGATCCGACAGGTGAAACAGGCTTAGAAGCCGCGTTTCGTTCTATTTTTCCAATTAAAGCCTATTCTGGTAGTTCAGAATTACAATTTGTAAGCTATCGCTTAGGTGAACCATTATTTGACGTGAAAGAATGTCAAATTCGTGGTGTTACCTATTCTGCGCCGCTTCGCGTTAAATTACGTTTAGTAGTTTATGATAAAGAAGCTGCTGCAGGTACAGTAAAAGATATCAAAGAACAAGAAGTATATATGGGTGAAATCCCATTGATGACAGACAACGGTACGTTTGTTATTAATGGTACAGAGCGTGTTATTGTTTCACAATTACACCGTTCCCCAGGTGTGTTTTTCGATCATGATAAAGGCAAAACACATTCTTCAGGTAAAGTGTTATATAACGCACGCGTTATTCCTTACCGTGGTTCATGGTTAGATTTCGAATTTGATCCTAAAGATAACTTATTTGTTCGTATTGACCGTCGTCGTAAATTACCGGCGTCTATTATTTTACGTGCATTAGAATATTCTACAGAAGAAATTCTAGATATTTTCTACGATACGACTGATTTCACTATTAAAGGCGATAAGCTAGTGATGGATTTGATTCCTGAACGCTTACGTGGTGAAACAGCAACCTTTGATATTAAATTAGCCAATGGTGATGTATTAGTAGAACAAGGTCGACGTATTACTGCTCGTCATATCCGCACACTTGAAAAAGAAAAAGTGGATAAGTTAGAAGTACCAGCAGAATATATTATCGGTAAAGTATTATCGAAAGCTTATGTTGATGAATCAACCGGTGAAGTCATTGCCGAAGCGAACGCTGAATTAACCTTAGAATTACTTGCTGAATTAAGTCAAGCGGGTCATAAAGTTCTTTCTACTTTATATATGAACGAATTTGATGTTGGTTCATATATGTCTGACACAGTACGTGTTGATAGTTCAACTAACCGTTTAGAAGCGTTAGTTGAAATTTATCGCATGATGCGCCCAGGCGAGCCACCAACAAAAGATGCGGCAGAAACGTTATTTAATAACTTATTCTTCTCTTTAGAGCGTTATGACTTATCAACGGTAGGTCGTATGAAGTTCAACCGTCGTGTTGGTCGTGATGTTGAAGTAGGTGAAGGAACTTTATCTAAAGAAGACATCATCGCAGTCATGAGAACGCTTATCGGCATTCGTGACGGTAAAGGTGATGTTGATGATATTGATCACTTAGGTAACCGTCGTATTCGCTCTGTAGGTGAAATGGCAGAAAACCAATTCCGTGTTGGTCTTGTTCGTGTTGAGCGTGCAGTACGTGAACGTTTAAGTCTTGGTGACTTAGATGCAATCATGCCGCAAGATCTAATCAACGCTAAGCCAATCTCTGCGGCAGTGAAAGAATTTTTCGGTTCTTCGCAATTGTCACAGTTTATGGATCAAAACAACCCGTTATCTGAGGTGACGCATAAACGTCGTATCTCTGCATTAGGCCCAGGTGGTTTAACGCGTGAACGTGCTGGTTTTGAAGTACGTGATGTACATCCAACGCATTATGGTCGTGTTTGTCCAATCGAAACGCCGGAAGGTCCAAACATTGGTTTGATCAACTCGCTTTCTTGTTACGCACGAACTAACGATTACGGTTTCTTGGAAACGCCATATCGTAAAATTGTAGATGGAAAAGTCACTGATGAAGTTGACTACCTATCAGCAATTGAAGAGGGTAACTTTGTTATCGCTCAAACTACGGCAAAAGTTGATGAAGCTGGCAAACTTGTTGAAGGCTTAGTACCTTGTCGTCACAGAAATGAATTTACCTTGATGTCTGCTGAACAAGTGCAGTACATGGATGTATCTCCACAACAAATCGTTTCTGTTGCAGCGTCATTAATCCCATTCCTAGAGCACGATGATGCTAACCGTGCCTTGATGGGCTCGAACATGCAACGTCAAGCAGTGCCAACACTTAAAGTGGACAAGCCGCTTGTTGGTACAGGTATGGAGAAAATTGTAGCCGTTGACTCTGGTGTAACAGCCGTAGCTAAACGTGGTGGTGTTGTTTCTTATGTAGATGCTTCGCGTATTGTTGTTAAAGTCAATGAAAATGAAATGCACGCTGGTGAAGCGGGTATTGATATCTACAACTTAACAAAATACACACGTTCAAACCAAAACACTTGTATTAACCAACGTCCACAGTGTCGTATGGGTGAACCTGTTGTTCGTGGTGATGTATTAGCTGATGGTCCTTCAACGGACATGGGTGAATTAGCATTAGGGCAAAACATGCGTATCGCATTTATGCCTTGGAACGGTTACAACTTTGAGGATTCAATGTTGTTATCTGAGCGTGTTGCTCAAGAAGACCGTTTCACAACGATTCATATTCAAGAATTAAGCTGTATTGCTCGTGATACTAAATTAGGCTCTGAAGAAATTACTTCAGATATTCCTAACGTTGGTGAATCAGCATTAAGCAAACTAGATGAATCAGGTGTTGTTTATATTGGTGCTGAAGTTAACGGTGGTGATATCTTAGTGGGTAAAGTTACTCCTAAAGGTGAAACGCAGTTAACTCCTGAAGAAAAACTATTACGTGCGATTTTCGGTGAGAAAGCTGCTGACGTTAAAGATAGTTCTTTACGTGTACCAAATTCAGTATCAGGTACGATTATCGATGTTCAAATCTTCACTCGTGATGGTGTTGAAAAAGATAAACGTGCAGAAGAAATTGAAGAATTACAATTAAAAGAAGTTAAGAAAGATTTAGGCGATGAATTTAGCATTTTAGAAGATGGTATTTATGCTCGTGCTAAGAAACTTCTATTAACAGCTGGCTTAAACGATGCAGACCTTAACGGTATGTCACGCGATAAGTGGTTAGTTCAAAACTTAGCTGATGAAGCACAACAATCAGAACTTGAACAAATCGCTGAGCAATACGACAACATCAAAGCAGATTTTGATAAGAAATACGAAGTTAAGCGTCGTAAAATCACACAAGGTGCCGATTTAGCACCAGGCGTGTTAAAAATTATCAAAGTATATCTTGCTGTTAAACGTCGTATTCAGCCTGGTGATAAAATGGCTGGTCGTCATGGTAACAAAGGTGTTATTTCAAATGTTGTACCTGTTGAAGATATGCCATATGACGAACACGGTGTACCGGTTGATATCGTATTGAACCCATTAGGTGTTCCATCACGTATGAACATTGGTCAGATCCTAGAAACGCATTTAGGTATGGCTGCTCGTGGTATCGGTGAAAAAATTAACCGTATGCTACAAGAGCAACGTGAAATTGCTAAGCTTCGTGGCTTCTTAAAAGAAGTGTATGAACTAGGTGAGTCTCGTCAAGAAGTAGATATTGAAAGCTTTACTGATGATGAAATCATGCGTCTAGCGAATAACTTACGTGCAGGTCTTCCAATCGCTACACCAGTATTTGATGGTGCAAGTGAGCGTGAAATTAAAGACTTATTCAAATTAGCGGATATGCCAGAAAGCGGTCAGTTTACGTTAACTGATGGCCGTACTGGTCGTGAATTTGAGCGTCCTGTTACTGTAGGTTACATGTATATGTTGAAACTAAACCATTTAGTTGATGACAAAATGCATGCACGTTCTACGGGTTCTTACTCACTTGTTACACAACAACCTCTTGGCGGTAAAGCGCAATTTGGTGGTCAACGTTTCGGTGAGATGGAAGTATGGGCATTAGAAGCATACGGTGCTGCTTATACGCTACAAGAAATGTTAACGGTTAAGTCTGATGATGTTAACGGTCGTACTAAGATGTATAAAAACTTAGTTGACGGTGATCACAGAATGGAACCAGGCATTCCTGAGTCTTTCAATGTATTGTTGAAAGAAATTCGTTCGTTAGGTATTAACATCGAATTAGATCAGGACTAGCTGATAAAACGGTATTGCTGAGCTTTACTTTTAAAGCTCAGTACGCGGAGAAAGTCAGTTAACTGACTTTCTCTTCAAAGTTTAACTCCGACAGGAGAAGAGTGTGAAAGATTTACTTAAGTTTCTTAAGCAACAAAATCAAACAGAAGAGTTCGATGGTATACGTATCGGACTAGCATCACCAGATCAGATCCGTTCTTGGTCGTTTGGTGAAGTTAAAAAACCTGAAACGATTAACTATCGTACGTTCAAACCAGAACGTGATGGTTTATTTTGTGCGCGTATTTTCGGTCCAGTAAAAGATTACGAATGTCTTTGTGGTAAATACAAACGTTTAAAGCATCGTGGTGTTATTTGTGAAAAATGTGGCGTTGAAGTTACATTAACTAAAGTTCGTCGTGACCGTATGGGTCATATCGAATTAGCAAGCCCAGTTGCGCATATTTGGTTCTTAAAATCATTACCATCTCGTATTGGTTTATTACTTGATATGACGTTACGTGATATTGAACGCGTACTCTATTTTGAATCTTATGTTGTTACTGAACCTGGTATGACAACATTAGAGAAAAGCCAAATTCTAACCGAAGAAGAATATCTTGATGCGTTAGAAGAACATGGTGATGAATTTGATGCACTTATGGGTGCAGAAGCGGTATTAGCATTACTACAACAAATTGATTTAGATGGCGAAGTAGCGCAAATGCGTGAAGAGCTTCCTGAAATCGGTAGTGAAACTAAGCGCAAGAAAATTACGAAGCGTTTAAAATTAATGGAAGCATTCGCCGCTTCAGGTAACAAGCCTGAGTGGATGATCATGAACGTACTACCAATTTTACCACCGGATTTACGTCCGTTAGTACCATTGGATGGTGGCCGTTTTGCTACATCAGATTTGAACGATTTATACCGTCGTGTTATCAACCGTAACAACCGTCTTAAACGTCTTCTAGATTTAGTTGCTCCAGACATTATCGTACGTAACGAAAAGCGTATGTTACAAGAGTCTGTTGATGCACTTTTAGATAACGGTCGTCGTGGTCGCGCTATCACTGGTTCAAACAAACGTCCTCTTAAATCTTTAGCTGACATGATTAAAGGTAAGCAAGGTCGTTTCCGTCAAAACTTACTTGGTAAGCGTGTTGATTATTCTGGTCGTTCTGTAATTACCGTTGGTCCAACTCTACGTTTACATCAATGTGGTTTACCGAAAAAAATGGCACTTGAATTATTCAAACCATTTATCTACGGCAAATTAGAAGCGCGTGGTTTAGCGACTACGATTAAAGCGGCTAAAAAATTAGTTGAACGTGAAGGCGCTGAAGTTTGGGATGTACTTGATGAAGTTATCCGTGAACATCCAGTTATGCTTAACCGTGCACCAACACTTCATAGATTAGGTATCCAAGCATTTGAACCTGTTCTTATTGAAGGTAAAGCGATTCATTTACATCCATTAGTTTGTGCGGCCTATAACGCCGATTTCGATGGTGACCAAATGGCGGTACACGTACCGTTGACAATCGAAGCACAAATGGAAGCACGTACGTTGATGATGTCAACGAACAACGTACTTTCTCCAGCGAACGGTGACCCAATCATCGTACCATCACAAGATGTTGTATTAGGTTTATATTACCTAACACGTGATCGTGTAAATGGTTTAGGTGAAGGCATGGTATTTGCCGACACGAAAGAAGCTGAAAAAGCTTACCGCACTGGTGCTGCTGAGTTACATGCTCGTGTAAAAATTCGTATTACTGAACATATTCGTAATGCTGAAGGTGAATTAGTTGCACATACTAATTTACGTGATACTACTGTTGGTCGTGCAATCTTGTGGCAAGTATGTCCAAAAGGTATGCCTTACGAGTTGATTGATCAGCCTTTAGGTAAAAAGCCTATTTCAAAACTGATTAACCATGCTTATCGTAACCTTGGTTTAAAAGACACAGTAATTTTTGCCGATCACATTATGTATACCGGTTTCCACTACGCGATGATCGCGGGTGCGTCAGTTGGTATTGATGATATGGTAATTCCTGATGCTAAATACACTATCATTGATGAGTCTGAAGAAGAAGTTTCTGAAATTCAGTCTCAATTTGAGCAAGGTTTAGTTACTCAAGGCGAAAAATACAACAAAGTTATTGATATTTGGTCATCTGCCAACGAGAAAATCTCGAAAGCGATGATGGACAACTTATCAAAAGAATCAATTTTAAACCGTGACGGTGAGATGGAAGAGCAAGACTCATTCAACTCAATCTACATGATGGCTGACTCGGGTGCTCGTGGTAGTGCCGCTCAGATCCGTCAGTTAGCTGGTATGCGTGGTTTGATGGCTAAACCAGATGGTTCAATCATCGAAACACCAATCACCGCTAACTTCCGTGAAGGTTTGAACGTTTTACAATACTTCATCTCAACTCACGGTGCGCGTAAAGGTTTGGCCGATACGGCACTTAAAACAGCTAACTCGGGTTACTTAACTCGTCGTTTAGTAGATGTTGCACAAGATTTAGTGGTAACTGAACATGATTGTGGTACTCACGATGGTCTATTAATGACACCATTGATTGAAGGTGGTGATGTTGTTGAACCATTACGTGAACGTGTGCTAGGTCGTGTGGTTGCAGAAGATGTATTAAAAGCAGGCACCGATGAAGTGCTATTAGCGCGTAATACGTTAATTGATGAAGCTTTATGTGATTTCATTGAAGAAAATTCAATCGATCAAATGAAAGTTCGTTCAATTATTACTTGTCAAACTGACTTTGGTATTTGTGCTCATTGTTACGGTCGTGATTTGGCTCGTGGTCATATGATCAACCAAGGTGAAGCGATTGGTGTTGTGGCAGCACAGTCAATCGGTGAACCTGGTACACAGTTAACCATGCGTACGTTCCATATCGGTGGTGCAGCATCTCGTGCATCAGCAGAGAACAGCGTACAAGTTAAAAATACAGGTCACTTGAAATTACAAAACGCTAAGTTTGTAACGAATTCTGAAGATCACTTAGTGATTACTTCTCGTTCATCAGAACTTACAGTAATTGATGAACTAGGTCGTGAGAAAGAACGTTATAAAGTACCTTACGGTTCAATAATTTCTAAGAAAGACGGTGGTGAAATTACTGCTGGTGAAACGATTGCTAACTGGGACCCACATACACATCCAATTATTACGGAAGTTGCGGGTAAAGTTCAGTTTGTTGACCTTGTAGATGGTGTAACTATGGTTCGTCAAACAGATGAACTAACTGGTTTATCTAGTATCATCGTAACAGATGCTGGTCAACGTAACGCTGCTGGTAAAGAAATGCGCCCAGCAGTTAAATTGATTGATGCTAAAGGTAACGATGTGAACATTGCGGGAACTGATATCCCTGCATTGTACTACTTGCCAGGTAACGCGATTGTCAACTTAGAAGATGGCGTAGAAGTTAATATTGGTGATGCGTTAGCACGTATTCCTCAAGAGTCTTCTAAAACCCGAGATATTACCGGTGGTTTACCACGTGTTGCTGACTTATTTGAAGCACGTAAGCCTAAATTACCTGCAATTCTTGCTGAGAAAACTGGTGTTATCGGTTTCGGTAAAGAAACGAAAGGTAAAGTACGTTTATTAATCACACAACAAAGTGGTGAAGTATACGAAGAGATGATCCCTAAAACACGACAATTAAACGTGTTTGAAGGTGAGCAAGTGATTAAAGGTGAAGTTATTGCCGATGGTCCTGAGTCTCCTCATGATATTTTACGCTTACGTGGTGTTGCTCCAGTGGCAAACTACATTGTGAACGAAGTACAAGAAGTTTATCGTTTACAAGGTGTTAAAATTAACGATAAGCACATCGAAGTTATCGTGCGTCAAATGATCCGTAAGTGTGAAATTCTTGATGCTGGTGATAGTGAATTCTTGAAAGGTGAACAGTTAGAAGTTGCACATGTAAACATTGCTAACCGTGAACTAGAAGCTGAAGGTAAACGTCCTGCTGTATATGAAATGCAGATGATGGGTATCACAAAAGCATCACTTTCAACGGAATCATTTATTTCAGCGGCTTCGTTCCAAGAAACAACACGCGTTCTTACTGAAGCAGCTGTTGCAGGTAAGAAAGATAAGTTACGTGGCTTGAAAGAAAACGTTATTGTTGGTCGCTTGATCCCAGCAGGTACTGGTTACGCTTACCACCAAGAGCGCGCGCGTCAGCGTGTTGCTGAAGTGGAAGAAGAAATCACAGTATCAGCTGACGAAGCTGCACAAGCATTAACCGATGCTTTAAATGCTGATTTAACTTCTGGCGTGGATGAATAACCACTAAAGTAGAAAAAATGTCGATTTTAACCTGTCTTCTGCTAGTAAAGCTTGACAGGTTAAAGCTTGACCATTAGAATTCCGCGACCTTTTATTCTGTACTTTGAGTACTTGAAATAAATGGTCGCGGTTTTTCACGTTTATAAGCGGGTGATTTTGGCAAACTTAGTCAATAAAAATTACCCTTAGTTTTAATTAATCAGGAGCTATAATGGCAACTATTAACCAATTGGTACGTAAACCACGTGTCAGACAGGTACAAAAAAGTAACGTTCCAGCGTTACAAGCTTGTCCACAACGTCGTGGCGTATGTACTCGTGTGTATACTACTACACCAAAGAAACCAAACTCAGCACTACGTAAAGTTGCTCGTGTTCGTTTAACTAACGGCTACGAAGTAACTTCATACATCGGTGGTGAAGGTCACAACTTACAAGAGCATAGTGTTATCTTGATTCGTGGTGGTCGTGTTAAAGATTTACCAGGTGTGCGTTATCACACCGTTCGTGGCGCACTTGATTGTTCAGGTGTTAACGACAGAAGACAAGGCCGTTCTAAGTACGGTGCTAAACGACCTAAATCTTAAGTTTCCCATTTCCTTTCTTAGAAAATGAGGAAGAGATTAGAAACGTTAAGTAAGGCCAAATAAGATATTACATTTTGGGTTAATCCTGAATACAACGGAGAATTAAGATGCCAAGAAGACGCGTCGTTGGGCAACGTAAAATATTGCCAGATCCTAAGTTCCATAATGAACTTTTAGCAAAATTCATCAACATCCTTATGGTTGATGGTAAAAAATCTACTGCAGAAAAAATTGTATACGGTGCATTAGACATTTTAACTGAAAAAAATACCGAAAAAACTCATTTAGAGCTTTTCGAAATTGCCCTTGAAAACATCCGTCCACAAGTCGAAGTTAAATCTCGTCGTGTTGGTGGTTCTACTTACCAAGTGCCAGTTGAAGTTCGTCCAGTACGTCGTAATGCTCTAGCCATGCGTTGGTTAGTTGAAGCAGCTCGTAAACGTGGTGAAAAATCAATGGCTCAGCGCCTAGCTAACGAAATGCTTGATGCATCAGATAGCAAAGGTAGCGCGGTTAAGAAACGTGAAGACGTTCACCGTATGGCCGAAGCGAACAAAGCGTTCGCTCACTATCGCTGGTAAGCACGATAGTAAAAAATTGAACAGCGCAGTTGATTGTTTTAGAACAGCAACTGCGCTTTTCTACTCTAGATATATTTAAAATGAGAATATAGTTAAATGGTTCTTATGAAATCGATGAAATTATTTAATTATATCTCTTACAATCAAAGGAAAAATTAGTGGCTCGTACTACTCCGATTGAGCGTTATCGAAATATTGGTATTTGTGCTCATGTTGATGCTGGTAAAACAACAACGACAGAACGTGTTCTTTTCTATACAGGTCTTTCTCATAAGATCGGTGAAGTGCATGACGGTGCTGCGACTATGGATTGGATGGAACAAGAGCAAGAACGTGGTATTACCATTACGTCTGCGGCAACCACTTGTTTCTGGAAAGGGATGACAGGCCAATTTGAAGATCATCGAATAAATATTATTGATACTCCTGGCCATGTAGATTTTACTATTGAAGTGGAACGTTCTTTACGTGTTTTAGATGGTGCGGTATTAGTATTATGTGCATCATCAGGCGTACAACCTCAAACTGAAACTGTTTGGCGACAAATGGAAAAATATTCAGTACCACGTATTGTCTTCGTCAATAAAATGGACAGAACGGGCGCAAATTTCCTGAATGTTGTCACTCAATTAAAAGATCGTCTTGGCGCGAATGCCGTTCCAATTCATCTAGCCATTGGCTCAGAAGAAGAATTTTCAGGTATCGTTGATTTAATTAAAATGAAAGCGATCAATTGGAATGAAGCGGATCAAGGAATGACATTTAGTTATGAAGAGATTCCTGCTGATATGCAAGACGAAGCCGAAGAATGGCGCGAAAATTTGATATCAGAAGCTGCTGAAGCGAATGACGAATTAATGGATAAATACCTTGAAGAAGGTGAGTTATCCGAAGCAGAAATTAAATCAGGTTTACGTCAACGTACTATCAACAATGAAATTATCCTTTGCTCATGTGGTTCAGCCTTTAAAAATAAAGGCGTGCAAGCCGTTCTTGATTCAGTGATTGAATATTTACCTTCACCGACTGAAGTGCAAGCTATTCATGGGGTACTTAATGATAAGTCTGAAACAGAAGCTGTAAGAGAAGCTGACGATAATGCCCCTTTTGCAGCGCTTGCTTTTAAAATTGCAACTGACCCATTTGTTGGTACATTAACTTTCTTTCGAGTGTATTCGGGTGTAGTAAAAACCGGTGATATGGTGTTTAACCCGCTTAAAGGTAAGAAAGAGCGTTTAGGACGAATTGTTCAAATGCACGCCAATGACCGTCAAGAAATTAAAGAAGTCCGTGCTGGAGATATTGCAGCAGCTATCGGCCTTAAAGATGTTACTACAGGTGAAACTCTGTGCGACCCAAGTAATGTTATCACTTTAGACAAAATGGAATTCCCAGAACCAGTTATTTCTGTGGCAGTTGAGCCTAAGACTCAAGTTGACCAAGAAAAGTTAGCCAATGCATTAACAAAATTGGCTGCTGAAGATCCATCTTTCCATGTAGTGATTGACGAAGAAACAGGTCAAACGATTATTTCTGGTATGGGTGAATTGCATCTAGACATTATTACTGATCGTATGATGCGAGAATTTAAAGTGGATTGTAATATAGGTAATCCACAAGTTTCATATCGTGAAACTATTACTAAATCTGCACAAGTTGAAGGTAAGTTTGAACGTCAAATGGGCACCAAAGGTCAGTATGGTCATGTTTGTTTAACGATCGAACCTGCCGGTGAAGGCGAAGGTTTTGTGTATGAAAACGCGATAATCGATGGTACAGATATCCCGAAAGAATTCTTCCCAGCCATTGAAAAAGGTTTCCAAGAACAAATGGATTCAGGCGTCTTAGCGTCTTACCCAATGTTAGATATTAAAGTAACTTTAACTGGCGGTTCATTTCATGAAACTGATTCAAATGAAATCGCTTTTAAAGTTGCGGCATCTATGGGTTTCAAAAATGGCGTAATGGCAGCATCTCCAGCGTTATTAGAGCCTGTCATGAAAGTAGAAGTAACAACACCAGAAGAAAATATGGGTGATGTCGTGGGTGATTTAAATCGACGTCGCGGCTTAATTGATGGTATGGATGAAGGGCCAAGTAATAGCAAAATTGTTAATGCTACAGTGCCATTATCAGAAATGTTTGGCTATGCCACTGCACTTCGAAGTGCAACGCAAGGGCGAGCATCATACTCAATGGAATTTAAGCAATATAGTGAAACCCCTAGGGCTGTGGCAACTGCAATTGTAGAAGGTCGTGGTGGCGTAATATAACTCTTTTATAGAGGAATATTACTAAGAATTTTGAGTAGTTGAATCGAGAGTATTTAGCTATTCAATATAAGACAAACTCCCAGTGAGTTTGTTTGAGGATAAAGATTTAACAGTGATTTTGACAAGGGTACTTCCCTTATCTAGAATAGACGGTTATCTCCTTATCTTTTTAACTCTCGCTGAGAGAAAAACATTTAATTTAACGTATATCTTTTTAAGGTAATTGAAAAATGGCTAAAGAAAAATTTGAACGTTCGAAACCACATGTAAACGTTGGTACAATCGGACACGTAGATCACGGTAAAACAACGTTAACAGCTGCTATCTCTGCGGTATTAACAAAAGCTTTCGGTGGTGATGTAAAAGATTTCGCACAAATCGATAATGCTCCAGAAGAGCGTGAGCGTGGTATTACAATCAATACTTCTCACATTGAGTACGATACAGAAACACGTCACTACGCACACGTAGATTGTCCAGGTCACGCCGATTACATCAAAAACATGATCACCGGTGCAGCACAAATGGACGGCGCAATCTTAGTAGTTGCGGCAACAGATGGTCCAATGCCACAAACACGTGAGCACATCTTATTATCTCGTCAAGTTGGTGTACCTTACATCATCGTATTCATGAACAAATGTGACATGGTTGATGACGAAGAGTTATTAGAATTAGTAGAAATGGAAGTTCGTGAGTTACTTAACGAATACGAATTCCCAGGTGATGACTTACCAGTAATTCAAGGTTCAGCATTAGGTGCATTGAACGGCGAAGCACAGTGGGAAGAGAAAGTATTAGAACTTGCTAACCACTTAGATACATACATTCCAGAGCCAGAGCGTGCAATCGACGGTGCATTCATTATGCCAATCGAAGATGTATTCTCAATTTCAGGTCGTGGTACAGTAGTAACAGGTCGTGTTGAGCGCGGTATCATCACAGTAGGTGATGAAGTTGAAGTCGTTGGTATTCGTGAGACTCAAAAGTCAACTTGTACTGGTGTAGAAATGTTCCGTAAGCTTCTTGACGAAGGTCGTGCTGGTGAGAACTGTGGTATTTTATTACGTGGTCTTAAACGTGAAGACGTAGAGCGTGGTCAAGTATTATGTCAACCTGGTTCAATTTCTCCTCACACTAAGTTTGAGTCAGAAGTTTATGTATTAAGTAAAGATGAAGGTGGTCGTCATACACCATTTTTCAAAGGATACCGTCCACAGTTTTACTTCCGTACAACAGATATCACAGGTGCAGTAGAGCTTCCTGAAGGTGTTGAAATGGTAATGCCTGGCGACAACTTAAAGTTTGTTGTTGAGCTAATCAACCCAGTAGCGATGGACGAAGGTTTACGCTTCGCTATCCGTGAAGGTGGTCGTACAGTTGGTGCTGGTGTTGTATCTAAAATCATGGATTAATTCCTGATTTTAGCTAATGCTAGAACTGAATATAAAAGGCGCTTCGGCGCCTTTTTTGTTGTCTGGAGTTTAGAGATGAAATAAATCGATAGGGTCAAAATCAATAGTGTCAGAGCGTTTGAATTAAAGCATTTTAATTTAAGAACCTGAACTCTGATAGTCTCAGTGATAGCATTCTAGGTTCCCCTCATCGTGCAGACAAGTTGTTGTCCGCGTTAATATCATGCAGGTCTGTAAGCAAAAGTTAAAGTATTGAATGTATTTTGGTAGACCAAACAGTAAACCTATTACTTAACGCTAACTGTACTTTAAATTACGGGTAATAAAAAAGGATGCCGAAGCATCCTTTATATATCAGCAAATAGCTAATTATTTCTTAGCGTTACGCTCTTTAACTTCAGCAATAACTTCTTCAGCAACATTGTTTGGACAAGGCATGTAGTGTGAGAATTCCATAGAGAATTGACCACGGCCAGATGTCATTGTACGTAATGTTCCGATGTAACCAAACATTTCTGAAAGAGGAACGTCAGCTTTAATACGAACGCCAGTAGTACCAGCTTCTTGATCTTTGATCATGCCACGACGACGGTTAAGGTCACCAATAACATCACCAACGTGATCTTCAGGCGTGAATACATCAACCTTCATGATAGGTTCAATTAACTGAGCACCCGCTTTTGGAATTGACTGACGGAAAGCGCCTTTAGCAGCAATTTCGAAAGCAACAGCAGATGAATCAACCGCGTGGAAACCACCATCGAATAATTCAACTTCAACGTCTAACACAGGGAAGCCAGCTAAAACACCAGTTTCCATCATGCCTTTGAAACCTTTCTCAACAGCTGGGAAGAATTCTTTAGGAACGTTACCACCAACAACAGTTGATTTAAATGTGAAACCTGAGTTTGGCTCACCAGGACGGATACGGTAATCAATTTTACCGAATTGACCAGAACCACCAGATTGTTTCTTATGCGTGTAAGAATCTTCTATTTCTTGAGTAATTGTTTCACGGTAAGCAACTTGTGGCTTACCAACAACTAAATCAACACCGTAAGTACGCTTAAGGATATCTACTTTGATATCTAAGTGAAGTTCACCCATACCTTTAAGGATGGTTTCACCTGAATCTTCATCAGTTTCAACTTTAAACGTTGGATCTTCTGCAACCATTTTACCGATAGCGATACCCATTTTCTCTGAACCACCTTTATCTTTAGGTGCAACAGCAATAGAGATAACTGGTTCTGGGAAAACCATCGCTTCTAAAGTACATGGTTCTTTCGTTGAACATAAAGTATGACCCGTTTGAACGTTCTTCATACCAACGATAGCAAGAATGTCACCTGCTTGTGCTGAAGTAAGCTCAGTACGATCTTCCGCTTGCATTTCAACCATACGGCCGATACGTTCTGTTTTACCCGTGAATGAGTTAAGAACTGTATCACCTTTATTTAATGTACCTGAATATACACGTACGAAAGTTAAGGCGCCAAAACGGTCATCCATAATCTTAAATGCTAGAGCACGGAAAGGTTCATCTGCATCAACAAGTGCGAATTCGCCTGTTGGTTCACCTTCTTCGTCAGTTAACGGCTGAGGTGGAACTTCAGTTGGTGATGGTAAGTAATCAACAACAGCATCAAGAAGAAGTTGCATACCTTTGTTCTTGAAAGCAGAACCACAGTATGTAGGGAAGAACATTAATTCGTTAGTACCTTTACGGATACACGCTTTGATTTGTTCTTCAGTCGGTGTCATTTCACCTTCTAAATATTCCATCAACATGTCTTCGTCAGCTTCTAATGCTGTTTCGATCATTTCTTCACGGTAAGCGGCAGCATCGTCAACCATATCAGCTGGAATGTCTTCAACTACGTAGTTTTCTGGTTGACCTGAATCATCCCAGATGTATGCTTTTTGTGTTAATACGTCAACAACACCAACAAACTCGTCTTCAGTACCAATTGGTAATGTCATTACAAGTGGGCGAGCTCCAAGTACGTTTTCTACTTGTGCTTTAACACGGTAGAAATCTGCACCTAAACGGTCTAATTTGTTAACGAAAATCAAACGAGCAACTTTTGACTCGTTCGCATAACGCCAGTTAGTTTCTGATTGCGGCTCAACACCACCAGAACCACAGAATACACCAATACCACCATCAAGTACTTTTAATGAACGGTAAACTTCTACTGTAAAATCAACGTGACCCGGAGTGTCAATTACGTTGAAACGATGTTTTTTCCATTCACAAGTAACAGCAGCAGATTGGATAGTAATACCGCGCTCAGCTTCTTGTTCCATGAAATCAGTTGTTGATTCACCATCGTGAACTTCACCGATTTTGTGGATCATACCTGTAAGTTTCAAAATTCGTTCTGTTGTCGTGGTTTTACCAGCATCTACGTGAGCGAAGATACCAATATTTCTATATTTGGATAAATCTGCCATTACTTTACTCTATTTAATTTCTACTAAAATAAGTGGAATTGATGAAAATTTGCGCGGGAGTATACCATTCTTACTAGCGATCAACAAAAGAAAATATTATTAATTATTCGATCGAATTACTTTTAGCATTTTTTTCTGTTGTTTATTTTTCTAATTGGGCAAAAAATAATACTATCCGTGAATATATCCTTTTGAAATATCGGTTTTTATTAAAGATCTTTTATAAAGAGAGGTATGATCCGTTAAAAAAACTATGATGGTTAAAAGAACAAGCGGATAGTACTTTTAACCTTATCAAGAGCACAAAAAACTTAGATTATAAAATAATAAACATTATTGCGATGTTATTACCCTGACATTATGCTGACAAACATCGATAATATTTATAGTCTATTGTTCATCTAATCATTTACTATAATTCATTCTTAAACTCTTCTGATTCACTTTTAAATGAATTCATCAACGACATATCACGCGACGTTGATGATTAAATAATCCAATAACTAAAAATGAGTTGTAACTTTTTATCGGGTTAGATTGTTTTAGTTATTAAAAGAAGCAATGGACGATTGAATGATCTGGGATGACACACTAACAAGTAAGATAATCGCCGGCGATAGAGCCGTGTTTGAACTATGTTACCGGCAATTATCTCCATTTGTGTATAGCGCCATATATAAAACTTGCCAAGACAAAGAATTATCAAAAGATATTGTACAAGAGACGTTTTTAACGGCTTTTCAACAAGCACATGAGCTCAATCATGACACTAATATGTTGGCTTGGCTAAAACGAGTAGCGTTTAACAAGGTGATTAACACCTTAAAGCGAAGCAATAAATTTGATGGTGATAATGATGCCCAAAATTAAGTGGATGTGAGCGATTCCATTGAAGCCTCGGTAGAAAATGAACGGCTATTTTTATTTATTCTTTCGAAAGTCTCGTTAAGTGAACGAATAATCCTGTGGTTATATTTTGTTGAGCAATACAAACATCATGAAATTGCTGAGTTGATGGGTAAATCTTTAAGTTATTCAAAGCTCGTGGTTTCAAGAACCATTTCAACATTAAAAAAGTCTCCAGCGTTAGTCGAGGTGATAAATGCATAACGATAACCAATTCCCCAATAAAGCTGTTTCTCTTGATGAAAATGCATTGGCAGAAAGTAGTTTATTTGAAGCTGCAAAAGTAGAGCTAGAGGAAGTTAATCAACTGACTCCGCCTGAAGATATTTGGCATGAGCTAGCAAAAGAGATTTCAATTAATGATGCTCAAATAATCCCTTTCTTGCAAAAAAAGAACGTTAAAAAAGGCATTTGGGCGATGGCTACAGCGGCGTCGTTATTTATGGCTTCGTTTGGTTGGCTAATGTGGAGCAATTATTCTCTTCAGCAGCAACTCGTTGAAGTTATATTGATCAATCAAACGTTAGAATCACAATTAGTACAAGATGCAACCCCTACGTTTTATCAAGCGCAATTATTGTCAAAAGTGCGAATCGTTGAATTAGCATTAATGTCAGCCACGTCTTCAAAAGAGAAATTAAGCTTGTTAAAACAACGTCAAAATTGAATCACTGAAATGGTGAAGAACTCACAAGGAAAAGATTATGAATACAGTATTTAAGCGAATGAAAAAATGCTGCAATGTCACTTTAATTTTTATGTCTTTAATTATGTTCTCTACAATAGCGAAGGCTACTCAATGTTCAACGCTAGAATTTGTTTCTACTAAGAAAAATAATGAAGTATATGTAGCAATGATTAGCGCTCACAATGATCAGGCGATTGAAAAAACGGATAATAAATACGATATTCTGGATGGAGAACATTCTTATTATCTAGAAGAAGGAATGCATACCTTAATTGTAGAACAATGGCCGGCCAAAAAATTTCGTCGACTTAGAAAGAACAATCGCATTAGTAAGAAATATTTACCTGTCGATAAATCAACGCAAATCCTTAGTTTAAATGTAACCGCAGGGCGACATTACCAACTAGAGTTTTTTAAGGATAAACAAGAACCATCAATAAGAATCAAAAATGATAGTGCACAACTATGCTCTATTGATAAAAATGAAGTTCTAGCAGCGAAAGCCGATCATAATTTTACTGATAAGTTAGAAGATATCAATTTGCCAAGCTCATTAGAATATAGGCTACGTAAATTAATGAATAGAATAGCGAAGTTTCATAATTTTGAAAAAATTGAGACTCAAAGCAACTTCATTCATGCGCGCGTTAATGCTTATATTGGCACTTCAATTGACAATGAGTATAAAGATAATGGCAAAGCATTAAAAGTGTTATCAGTGCTACCTTATTCTCTTGCACATAAACTACAACTTATGAGTGGTGATAAAATCACTCACCTTGGTGGAAAAGTTATTGAAGCAGATAAAAGACATCCAAACCAACAGTTAAATGATTACTTTAACGAATTGCAATTAGGGGAGGAAATTGAGATAGGTTTACTTAGAAACAATATAAGTAAACAGTTAGTAGGCACTTATAAGCCTAATGTTGTTCCTGAGTTGAGTTACCAATTAGATTTATCTAGTTCAAAACATTCACAATCAATAGTGAAACAATTAAAGAGATTACCTATAGAATTACAATTTGAGCTTGACCAATTAACCATCGAACTGAGCAATTATTATCGAAGTAAAAACCATAACCTAGAATATGTAAACATCGCACGTAATAAAGCGCTAGATAAAAGAATTGGTTTTTCTGGAAATAAAATTGTATTTCCAGACAATGTAGGTCTTAAAGTTTATGAAATTGAAGAAAACAGCTTCGCTGAGTATTTGGGGCTGAAAGTGAATGATGTAGTTATGAGTATTAATGGTGAAGAGATCACAACAGATAATATTGAGCAGACATTAAACTCATTATCATCATTAAAGCTTGGAGAAGAAATTTCTATTTCAATTTTTAGAAATGAGAAACTGATTACTCTTACAAATGAGTATTTACCCCAAGTGTTTGTAGGTTTTAATTTTTTGGTCAATTTAAAGTCAATTTCAGTGGTGAAAGAAAACTTAGAGTTAATTGGCAACAATAATAAATGGCATGAGTTTAATGAGAAAATTAGAAATACACCTAGGAAATATCGATGGACTAACCCAAATCGAAATGCGCCAGATAGACCAAGAGTATCACCTGCGCCACGGAACCCTAGCTCTTCAAATAATGGAACCAAATAAAATTTAAATTAAAAGTAACATTTTAAAAGAGCAACTGAAAATAGCAGTTGCTCTTTTTTTATGCTTATGTATAATACGCGTCCACGTTCGACCTAGGTCTTCGTGAATTAACTAAATTGCTTCGGAAGAATTTAGTTCATACAGCAACCTCGATAGGAGGTTGAATGTTATTAGCGATACTCCCCCCTTCTACTAACAGGAAGGCGATGGGCAGTATTTTGTTCGTTCTTTATAATTGGGGATTTGTCTTCATGTCAAATCAAAGAATTCGCATTCGTTTGAAAGCGTTCGATCATCGTTTGATTGATCAATCTACAGCAGAAATCGTTGATACTGCAAAACGTACTGGTGCACAGGTTCGTGGTCCAATCCCACTTCCTACGCGCAAGGAACGTTTCACTATCTTGACTTCTCCACACGTTAACAAAGATGCACGTGATCAGTACGAAATTCGTACTCACAAGCGTTTAATTGATATCGTTGAACCTACTGAAAAGACTGTTGACGCATTAATGCGTTTAGACTTAGCAGCTGGTGTTGACGTTCAAATTAGCTTGGGTTAATAAGGGGTTTTTAACATGACTATAGGTCTAGTTGGACGTAAAGTTGGTATGACTCGTATCTTCACTGAAGATGGCGCATCTACTCCTGTTACAGTCCTAGAAGTTGAAGCTAACCGCGTTGCTCAGGTTAAAACTGTAGACAACGATGGTTATTCAGCGTTGCAAGTTACTACGGGTAGCAAAAAAGCTAATCGTGTTAACAAACCAACTGCTGGACATTTCGCGAAAGCAGGTATCGAAGCAGGCCGCGGCTTGTGGGAATTCCGTTTAAATGAAACTGAAGGTGAAGGTCTTGAAGCTGGCAGTGAAATCACTGTTGAATTATTCAATGACACTAAATTAGTAGATGTAACCGGTACTTCTAAAGGTAAAGGTTTCCAAGGTGGTATTAAGCGTTGGAACTTTAGCATGCAAGATGCTACTCACGGTAACTCTATCTCTCACCGTTCAAACGGTTCAATCGGCCAGTGTCAAACACCAGGTCGAGTTTTCAAAGGCAAAAAAATGTCTGGTCATATGGGTGCTGTGAAGACTACTACACAAAACCTAGAATTGGTTCGCGTTGATGCAGAACGTAACTTACTCCTTATTAAAGGGTCAGTTCCGGGTGCAATTAACGGTAACGTAATCATTAAACCAGCTGTTAAAGCCTAGTCCAGGAGATTTGTGATGGAATTATCATTAAAAGACGCTAAAGGCGCTCTTGAAGTTTCCGAAGCAACTTTTGGACGTGAGTTCAATGAAGCTTTAGTACACCAAGTAGTAGTTGCATACGCAGCTGGTGCTCGTGCTGGTACTCGTGCTCAGAAAACTCGCTCAGAAGTTAGCGGCGGTGGCGCAAAACCATGGCGTCAAAAAGGTACTGGCCGTGCTCGTGCTGGTACAACTCGTGGTCCAATCTGGCGTACAGGTGGCGTAACATTCGCTGCTAAGCCACAAGATCACAGCCAAAAAGTAAACCGTAAAATGTACCGTGGTGCTATTGCTAGCATCTTATCTGAGTTAGTTCGTCAAGAACGCTTAGTTGTGGTAAATGATTTTGCAGTTGAAACGCCAAAAACTAAAGAATTAGTAGCTAAGCTACAAGGTTTAGAGTTAAAAGACGTGTTAATTGTTACTCCAGAAGTAACAGAAAACTTGTTCTTATCAGCTCGTAACTTATACAAAGTTGACGTTCGCGATGTTGCGGGTATTGACCCAGTATCTTTAGTTGGATTCGAAAAAGTATTGATGACTGCTTCTGCAGTTAAGCAAATTGAGGAGATGTTAGCATGATAAGCGAAGAACGTTTGTTAAAAGTGCTTTTGGCACCGAACATTTCTGAGAAAAGCACAATGGCTGCTGAAGCAAACAACACAGTTGTTTTCAAAGTTGCAACTACTGCTACTAAAGCTGAAATCAAAGCTGCTGTTGAGAAACTTTTCGAAGTTTCAGTTGAAGGTGTTCGCACATTAAATGTTAAAGGTAAGACAAAACGTACTGGTGCTCGTTTTGGTCGTAGAAGCGACTGGAAAAAAGCATACGTTACTCTTGCTGAAGGCAGCGACATCGACTTCGTCGGCGCGGAATCATAGGAGTTTACAAAAATGGCTATAGTTAAATGTAAACCTACTTCTCCGGGTCGTCGCCACGTTGTTAAAGTGGTAAACGCGGAGTTGCATAAAGGTAAGCCTTACGCACCATTATTAGACACTAAGTCTAAGTCTGGTGGTCGTAACAATACTGGTCGTATTACAGTTCGTCACGTAGGTGGTGGTCACAAGCATCATTATCGTATGATCGACTTTAAACGTACTAAAGATGGCATTCCTGCAAAAGTAGAGCGTTTGGAATATGATCCAAACCGTAGTGCTAACATTGCGTTAGTATTATATGCAGATGGTGAACGTCGTTACATCTTAGCCCCTAAAGGCTTAAAAGCTGGTGATACTATCCAGTCTGGTGTTGACGCTCCAATCAAAGCAGGTAACACATTACCATTGCGTAACACACCATTAGGTAGTGTTATTCATGCAATCGAACTTAAACCTGGTAAAGGTGCTCAAATCGCTCGTGCGGCGGGTACTTATGCTCAATTAGTTGCTAAAGATGGTGCTTACGTAACTTTACGTCTTCGTTCAGGCGAAATGCGTAAAATCGAAGCAGACTGTCGTGCTACTTTAGGTGAAATCGGTAACGCAGAACACATGCTTCGCTCTTTGGGTAAAGCAGGTGCTACTCGTTGGCGTGGTGTTCGCCCAACTGTTCGTGGTGTTGCCATGAACCCAGTTGATCACCCGCACGGTGGTGGTGAAGGTAAAACTTCAGGCGGTCGTCATCCGGTATCTCCTTGGGGTGTACCAACTAAGGGTTACAAGACTCGTAAAAACAAGCGTACTGATAAGTTTATCGTACGTCGTCGTACTAAATAGTACATCTAATTAAAGAGGAATCACCATGCCACGTTCTCTCAAGAAAGGTCCATTTATAGACCTACACTTGTTGACGAAGGTAGAGAAAGCTCTGGAAAGCGGGAATAAAAAGCCAATTAAAACTTGGTCCCGTCGTTCAATGATCATACCAAATATGATCGGATTGACCATAGCTGTCCATAATGGCCGTCAACACGTTCCTGTATTTGTAACCGAAGAAATGATCGGTCACAAATTGGGTGAATTTGCACCAACTCGTACTTATCGCGGCCATGTCGTTGATAAGAAAGCGAAAAGATAAGGGGAAGTTAAATGGAAGCTATTGCTAAACATAAATTTGCCCGTGGTTCAGCACAAAAAGCTCGTTTAGTTGTGGATCAAATCCGCGGCTTGGGTGTTGAAAAAGCTTTAGAAATCTTAGACTACAGCAACAAAGGTGCTGCAGACTTAGTGAAAAAAGTTTTGAACTCAGCGATTGCTAATGCAGAACATAACGAAGGTGCAGACATTGATGAATTATTCGTTAAAACTATTATGGTTGACGATGGTCCTACAATGAAACGTATCAAGCCTCGTGCGAAAGGTCGCGCGGATCGTATCCTTAAGCGTACAAGTCACATTACTGTGATTGTAGCTGATAGCTAGGAGATATTAGAATGGGTCAAAAAGTCCATCCAAATGGTATTCGCTTAGGTATCACTAAACCTTTCGCGTCTACTTGGTTTGCAAGTAGCAAAGATTTTTCAGCGAATTTACACGGTGACCACTTGGTTCGTGAATATTTAACTGAAAAGCTTAAGCGTGCATCATTATCAAAAATCGTAATTGAGCGTCCAGCTAAATCAATCCGCGTAACAATTCACACGGCTCGTCCAGGTGTTGTTATCGGTAAGAAAGGCGAAGACGTAGAAAAATTACGTTTACAAGTATCGAAAATTGCTGGTGTTCCTGCTCAAATTAACATCGCTGAAGTACGTAAGCCAGAAATGGATGCGCAGCTTGTTGCAGACAGCATTGCTAGTCAATTAGAACGTCGTGTTATGTTCCGTCGCGCTATGAAGCGTGCTGTACAAAACGCAATGCGTTTAGGTGCTAAAGGTATCAAAGTTGAAGTTAGCGGTCGTTTAGGCGGCGCTGATATCGCTCGTTCTGAATGGTATCGTGAAGGTCGTGTACCTTTGCATACATTACGTGCTGATATTGACTACGCAATCGCGCGTGGTGACACAACTTATGGTGTTATCGGTATTAAAGTTTGGATCTTTAAAGGTGAAGTAATTGGTGGCATGCCTACTCAGGTAGAAGCACCAGCTAAACCGAAAAAAAGAAACAATCGCAAGAGCAAGTAGGGGATAAGTAATGTTACAACCAAAACGTACTAAATTCCGTAAGCAATTTAAATTGCGTAACCGCGGTCTTGCACAAGTCGGTAGCTCAGTAAGCTTCGGTACTTTCGGGTTGAAATCAGTTGAGCGTGGTCGTATGACTGCTCGTCAAATTGAAGCGGCTCGTCGTGCAATGACTCGTCACGTTAAGCGTCAAGGTAAAATTTGGATCCGAGTATTTCCAGACAAACCAATTACTAAAAAGCCTCTTGAGGTTCGTATGGGTAAAGGTAAAGGTTCTGTAGAATATTGGGTATGTCAAATTCTACCAGGTCGTGTTCTTTATGAAATGGAAGGTGTATCTGAAGAATTAGCACGCGAAGCATTTGCTTTAGCGGCAGCTAAACTTCCGTTTAAAACAACCTTCGTAACTAGAACGGTGATGTAATGAAAGCTAGCGATTTAAGAGAAAAAAGCATTGAAGAGTTAAATGCTGAATTACTTGAGCTATTGCGCGAACAGTTTAACTATCGCATGCAAGCAAGCACAGGTCAGTTAGCACAAACTCACTTGCTAAGAACGGTACGTCGCAATATTGCACGTGTTAAGACTATCATAACTGAAAAGGCAGATAAGTAATGAGCGAGAAAATTCGTACACTACAAGGTCGTGTAATCAGTGATAAAATGGATAAGTCTATCACTGTTTTAATTGAACGACGTGTTAAACACCCAATTTACGGTAAGTTCATGACGCGTTCAACTAAGTTGAAAGCGCACGATGAAACTAACCAGTGTAATGCAGGTGACGTAGTAACTATTCGTGAATGCGCTCCAATTTCTAAGTCTAAAAACTGGACATTGGTTGACGTAGTAACAAAAGCTTAATTTTAAGTTTATAGTCACTATTAAAACGGCTCCTAAAGGAGCCGTTTTTTATTATAAAATATTCAATTCCTCATCTATAGCTCACGCTAGCCCTCATCGATAAAAATAATCTCGGATAATTAGAAATAATTGTATAAATAAAGTACCACTTTTTATTAACTGGTGTTATAATCTCGCGCCCTCTTAATATGAGTGGGATTTAAAAGGCAGTGACGGGTCAAATTTCTGGCCTTAAATTTCTATCTTTTTTATAGACGAAAGATAAATAGCGGAGACATATTAAATGATCCAAATGCAATCACAATTGAACGTAGCTGATAACAGCGGCGCTCGACGTGTACAATGTATAAAGGTTCTTGGTGGTTCGCACCGTCGCTACGCACGCATTGGTGATATCATTAAAATTGCAGTGAAGGAAGCAAATCCTCGCGGTAAGGTTAAAAAAGGTGATGTTCTTACTGCAGTAGTGGTGCGCACAAAGAAAGGTGTTCGTCGTACAGATGGTTCTGCCATCCGTTTTGATGAAAACGCGGCTGTAATGTTAAATGCTAACTTACAACCAATTGGTACTCGTATTTTCGGACCTGTGACGCGTGAACTTCGTAATGAAAAGTTCATGAAAATCGTTTCACTTGCTCCAGAAGTACTATAAGGAGTCACGATAATGGCATCTAAAATTCGTCGTGATGATGAAGTAGTTATACTAGCCGGAAAAGACAAGGGCAAGACTGGTAAAGTCACTAAAGTGCTTGTTGAAGACGGTAAAGTATTTGTTGAAGGCGTAAACTTAATCAAAAAGCACACTAAGCCTGTACCTCAGTTACAGCAGCCTGGTGGCATTGTTGAGAAAGAAGCACCTTTAAACGTTTCAAACGTAGCGATCCTTAACCCAGCAACGGGTAAAGCAGATCGTGTAGGTTTTAGAATTGAAGACGGCAAAAAAGTACGTTTTTTCAAATCTAATAACGAATTAGTTTAATAATTGGAGTAAACGATGGCGAAACTGCATGATTTATATAAAGATACAGTTGTAGCTGAACTTCAAAAGAAGTTTGACTATAAAAGTGTCATGCAAGTCCCTCGGATTGAAAAGATCACCCTTAACATGGGTGTTGGTGAAGCTATTGCTGATAAAAAAGTATTAGAACATGCCACAAATGATCTTACTGCAATCTCAGGTCAAAAGCCTATTACGACTGTAGCACGCAAATCTGTTGCGGGCTTTAAGATTCGTGAAGGTTATCCTATTGGCGCAAAAGTAACTCTACGCGGTGAAAGAATGTGGGAATTTTTAGAGCGTTTAATCTCTATTTCTGTTCCTCGTATTCGTGACTTCCGTGGCTTGAACCCGAAATCGTTCGATGGCCGTGGTAATTACAGCATGGGTGTTCGTGAGCAAATCATCTTCCCAGAAATCGAGTATGATAAAATCGATAAGATTCGTGGTATGGATATTACTATCACTACTACTGCGAAATCTAATGAAGAAGGTCATGCATTGCTGACTGCCTTTAATTTCCCGTTTAAGAAATAAGGTGTAGAGTTATGGCTAAATCGTCAATGAAAGCTCGTGAAGCTAAAAGAACCAAATTAGTTGCACAATATGCTGAAAAGCGTGCAGCGTTAAAAGCAATCATCTCAGGTGTTGATTCTTCGGAAGAAGAACGTTGGGATGCAGTATTGAAACTTCAAAGTTTACCTCGTGATTCATCTAGTAGCCGTCAACGTAATCGTTGTAATGTTACAGGTCGTCCACATGGTTACTTACGTAAATTCGGTTTAAGCCGAATCAAGTTGCGTGAAGCAACTATGCGTGGTGAAGTTCCAGGTCTTAAGAAAGCTAGTTGGTAATTCACGGGAGTAAATGGTTATGATGACTGATCCTATCGCGGACATGTTTACACGCATCCGCAACGGTCAATCTGCAGCAAAAACTGCAGTAACAATGCCATCTTCTAAAGTAAAAGTTGCAATTGCTAACTTACTTAAAGAAGAAGGTTACATTACAGAGTATTCAGTGTCTGGTGATGCAAAACCAGAATTAGCTGTTACTTTAAAATATTTTGAAGGTAAAGAAGTAATCGAAACAATTAAACGTGTTTCACGTCCAGGTCTTCGCGTATACAAAGGTGCAAATGAGTTACCTAAAGTATTAGCGGGCATGGGTATTGCGATTGTTTCTACTTCTAAAGGTCTAATGACTGATCGTGCCGCTCGCTCTGCGGGTCTTGGTGGTGAAGTTCTTGGTTTCGTAGCGTAAGGAGCAGAACTATGTCTCGTGTTGCAAAAGCACCTGTCGAAGTACCTGCTGGCGTTACCGTAACGTTATCAGGTCAAGACATAAAAGTTAAAGGTCCAGTGGGCGAATTATCTCGCACGATCCACAGTGACGTTGTTATTTCTCAAGAAGAAAATAACATCATCACGAATATCGTTGCTGATGTTAAAGGCGCTTGGGCTCAAGCCGGTACTGCACGTGCTTTAATCAATAATATGGTTGAAGGTGTTAGTAAAGGTTTTGAAAAGAAATTAGTTTTAAACGGTGTTGGTTACCGTGCAAAAGCTGCAGGTAAGAACTTAAACTTATCTTTAGGCTTTTCACATCCGGTTGATCACGCTATCCCTGAAGGGATTACTGTTGAAACTCCTAGTCAAACTGAAGTCGTGCTAAAAGGCGCTGACAAACAGTTGGTCGGTCAAACTGCTGCAAACATTCGCGCATACCGTAAACCTGAGCCTTATAAAGGTAAAGGGATCCGTTATAGTGATGAATATGTACGCCGTAAAGAAGCTAAGAAAAAGTAGGGTAATACGATGGATAAGAAAACATCTCGTTTGCGCCGCGCTAAACGCGCTCGTGCAAAAATTAGCGAGCTGGGTGCGAATCGTTTAGTCGTTCACCGTACTCCTCGCCATATTTACGCGCAATTGATTGCACCAACAGGTTCTGAAGTAATCGCAACAGCGTCTACTTTAGATAAAGAAGTTAGTGCTCAGTTAGAAAAAACAGGTAACGTAGCTGCAGCGCAAGCTGTAGGTAAAGCAATCGCTGAACGTGCAAAAGCTAAAGGCATTGAGTCTGTAGCATTTGATCGCTCAGGTTTCCGTTATCATGGTCGTGTAAAAGCGTTAGCAGATGCAGCTCGTGAAGCTGGTCTTCAGTTTTAGGGGTTGATGATGGCTAATCATAATCAAGAAAACTCACAACAAAGTGATATGGCTGAAAAGCTAATTGCCGTTAACCGTGTTTCTAAAGTGGTTAAAGGTGGTCGCATATTCAGTTTCACAGCATTAACTGTTGTTGGTGATGGTGCTGGTCGCGTTGGTTTTGGTTACGGTAAAGCACGTGAAGTGCCTGCTGCAATCCAAAAAGCAATGGAAAAAGCACGTCGTAACTTAGTAACCGTTGATTTGAAGGGTACAACGCTTCAACATCCTATTAAAGGACGTCACTCAGGTTCTAAAGTTTACATGCAACCAGCTTCTGAAGGTACAGGTATCATCGCCGGTGGCGCGATGCGTGCAGTACTTGAAGTTGCAGGCGTACAGAACGTATTGTCAAAAGCATACGGTTCTACTAACCCAATTAACGTAGTACGCGCTACTGTTTCAGCCCTTGCGAACATGAAATCGCCAGAAGCTGTTGCAGCTAAACGTGGCAAAAGCGTTTCAGATATCTTGGGGTAATTGAACATGGCTAAAACAGTAAAAGTAACTCAAGTAAAAAGTTCTATTGGTCGTTTACCGAAACATAGAGCTACATTAAAAGGTCTTGGTTTACGTCGTATCAATCATACAGTTGAGTTAGAAGATACTCCATCTGTACGTGGTATGATCAATCAAGTACATTATATGATTAAGGTGGAGGATTAATAATGCATTTAAATACTTTATCTCCTGCACCAGGTGCTAAGAAAGCCAAGAAACGCTGTGGTCGTGGTATTGGTTCAGGCATAGGTAAAACTGGTGGTCGTGGTCACAAAGGTCAGAAGTCTCGTTCTGGCGGTAGTGTTCGTCCAGGTTTTGAAGGCGGTCAAATGCCATTGAAACAACGTTTACCTAAATTTGGTTTCACGTCACGTAAATCTTTAGTTCGCGCTGAAGTACGTTTACATGAACTAAATAACATCACAGGTGATGTTGTCGATATTCATGCGCTTAAAGACGCTAACTTAATCACACGTAACATTGTGACAGCTAAAATTATGTTGTCTGGCGAAATTACTCGTCCAATCACTGTTCGTGGCTTAAGTGTTACTAAAGGTGCTCGTGCGGCTATTGAAGCTGCCGGTGGAAAAATCGAGGAATAATACAGGTTATGGCTACACCAGGAATGGATAATAAAGGCGCAGGCGGACTGTCTGAGCTGAAACAAAGATTATGGTTTGTATTCGGCGCATTAATTGTTGCCCGTTTGGGATCATTCGTGCCAATCCCTGGTATTGACGCCGCTGTATTAGCTCAGTTGTTTGAACAACAAAAGGGCACCATTGTAGAAATGTTTAACATGTTCTCTGGTGGTGCACTTGAGCGAGCCTCTGTATTGGCACTTGGTATTATGCCTTACATTTCAGCTTCTATTATCATGCAACTCGGTTCTCATATGATCCCAAGTTTGCAAGAATTGAAAAAAGAAGGTGAAGCTGGAAGACGTAAAATCAGCCAATACACCCGCTACGGTACTTTAATATTAGCAACGGTACAATCTGTCGCGATAGCAAGAAGTTTACCTGGAATGATGCCTGGTCTAGTGATGGACGCTGGTTTCGGTTTCTACTTTGCCGCTGTAGTTAGTTTGGTTACTGGTACCATGTTTTTAATGTGGTTAGGTGAACAAATTACCGAACGTGGTATAGGTAATGGTATTTCTATCTTAATATTTGCGGGTATTGTTGCTGGTATGCCATCAGCTGTGGGTCAAACTGCAGAAATGGCGCGTCAAGGGGAAATACACCTATTAGTATTATTGCTAATTGCAGTAATTGTATTTGCAGTAACTTTTTTTGTGGTATTTGTTGAACGTGGTCAACGACGTATCGTTGTTAACTACGCAAAGAGACAGCAAGGACGTAAAGTGTTTGCCGCTCAAAGTACGCATCTACCGCTAAAAGTAAATATGGCTGGTGTAATACCACCTATTTTTGCTTCAAGTATCTTGTTGTTCCCTGGCTCTATTGCCAGTTGGTTCGGACAGGGTGACGGCATGGTAGCCGACGTTTTGCAGGAATTGTCTATTGCAATTTCTCCAGGTCAGCCGCTATACGTTATGTTACTAGCAGCAGCGATAATATTTTTCTGTTTCTTTTACACGGCATTAGTTTTTAATCCGCGTGAAACAGCAGATAACCTGAAAAAATCTGGTGCGTTTATTCCTGGGATACGTCCTGGTGAACAAACGTCTAAATATATAGATAAAGTAATGACACGCTTAACCTTAACGGGTGCGTTGTATATTACCTTTGTCTGTTTGGTTCCTGAATTTATGATGATTGCATGGGATGTACAGTTTTACTTCGGTGGAACATCGTTACTGATCATTGTTGTAGTTATTATGGATTTTATGGCTCAAGTACAAACACATTTGATGTCTCATCAATATGATAACGTACTTAAGAAAGCAAACCTGAAAGGCTATGGCCGCTAGGTTTAACGGAGTATAAAATGAAAGTTCGTGCATCCGTAAAAAAGATTTGCCGTAACTGTAAAGTTGTTAAACGTGCTGGTGTTGTTCGCGTAATTTGCGTTGAACCAAAGCATAAGCAACGTCAAGGCTAAATCTTTAGCAGTAGCATTATGCAGATAACTCTGTATAATGCCGCTTCGATTTACAAAATAAGTCGCTGGTTGAGTATCCTAACGGGCTTTTCAACCGGTTAATTTTAATCTTTAAATAGGAGATGTGTTAGTGGCCCGTATCGCTGGCATTAACATCCCTGATCGTAAACATGCAGTAATCGCCATTACTGCGATTTACGGTATTGGTCAAACTCGTGCAAAAGCTATTTGTGCGGCGGCTGGTATCGATGAATCTACGAAGATCAGTGAATTAGACGAAGCAAAAATTGATTTGCTTCGCGCAGAAGTGGATAAATACACCGTAGAAGGTGATTTACGCCGTGAAGTTTCAATGAACATTAAACGTCTTATGGATTTAGGTTGTTTCCGTGGTATTCGCCACCGTCGCAGTCTTCCTCTACGTGGTCAACGCACTAAAACAAATGCGCGTACCCGTAAAGGTCCTCGTAAGCCAATTAAGAAGTAAGAGGAACTAGACAATGGCTAAAACACCTGTACGTACGCGTAAACGCGTAAAAAAACAAGTTGCTGATGGCATGGCTCATATCCATGCTTCTTTCAACAACACAATCGTAACTCTTACAGACCGTCAAGGTAATGCATTATCTTGGGCGACTGCTGGTGGTTCTGGTTTCCGTGGTTCACGTAAATCAACTCCATTTGCTGCGCAAGTAGCTGCAGATCGTGCTGGTAAAGCTGCACAAGAGTTTGGCTTGAAGAATATTGAAGTGTTCGTTAAAGGTCCGGGTCCAGGTCGTGAATCTGCTATCCGTGCTTTAAATGCTGCTGGTTTTAAAATCACCAACATTACTGACGTTACACCGATTCCTCATAATGGTTGTCGTCCTCCTAAGAAACGTCGCGTTTAATCGCTCATTTTTTAGGATAGTTGGAGAAAGAAAATGGCTAGATATTTAGGTCCAAAGTTAAAGCTTAGCCGCCGCGAAGGAACTGATTTGTTCCTTAAAAGTGGTGTTAGAGCTATTGACACTAAATGTAAATTCGAAATGATCCCAGGTCAGCACGGCGCACGTCGCGGTCGTTTATCTGATTATGGTGTTCAACTTCGTGAAAAACAAAAAGTTCGTCGTATTTATGGCGTACTAGAGAAGCAATTCCGTAACTACTATAAAGAAGCTGCGCGTCTAAAAGGTAATACAGGTGAAAACTTGTTACAACTTTTAGAAAAACGTTTAGATAACGTTGTATACCGCATGGGCTTTGCAAGTACTCGCGCTGAAGCACGTCAACTTGTAAGTCACAAAGCTATCGTAGTGAATGGAAGTGTTGTTAATATTCCATCTTTCACTGTTAAAGCTGAAGATGTAGTTTCTGTTCGTGAAAAGTCTAAAACTCAAGCGCGTATTATTGCTGCTTTAGAATTGGCTGAACAACGTGAGAAGCCTGTCTGGGTTGAAGTAGATAACAAGAAGCTAGAAGGTGTTTTTAAACGCGTTCCAGATCGTTCAGACTTATCTGCCGAAATTAATGAACAGTTGATAGTTGAACTTTACTCTAAGTAAAGTCGCACTTTAAGAGAGGACATATATGCAGGGTTCTGTAACCGAATTTCTTAGACCACGCTTGGTTGATATTGAAACTGTTAGCACTACACGCGCTAAAGTAACTTTAGAGCCATTGGAACGTGGTTTTGGTCACACTTTAGGTAATGCCTTACGTCGTATACTTTTATCTTCAATGCCAGGTTGTGCTGTAACTGAAGTAGAAATTGATGGTGTATTACATGAGTACAGTAGTAAAGAAGGTGTTCAAGAAGACATCATCGAAATACTGTTAAACCTTAAAGGATTAGCAATTGGTTTAGAAGGCAAAAATGAAGCAGTTCTTACCTTAACTAAGTCAGGTGAAGGCCCTGTAACGGCAGCTGATATTCAGCATGATGGAGATGTAGAAATTGCAAATCCAGAACATGTGATTTGTCACCTTACCGGTGATGGCTCTATCAGTATGCGCATTAAAGTTGAAATGGGGCGTGGTTACGTTCCTGCTTCAACTCGTCGTGATGCCGAGGAAGAAGATCGTGCAATTGGACGTTTGTTAGTTGATGCATCTTTCAGTCCTGTAGTTAGAATTGCTTATGATGTTGATTCTGCACGTGTTGAACAACGTACAGATTTGGATAAATTGGTTCTTGATATGGAAACTAACGGTACGTTAGATCCTGAGGAAGCTATCCGTCGCGCTTCAACTATTTTAGCTGAACAGCTAGATGCGTTTGTTGAGTTACGTGATATTACTCAAGAAGAACCTAAAGAGGAAAAACCTCTGTTTGATCCGATATTGTTACGCCCAGTTGATGATCTTGAACTTACTGTTCGATCTGCTAACTGTTTAAAAGCAGAAGCAATACAATATATTGGTGATTTAGTACAACGTGCTGAAGTAGAGCTTCTTAAAACACCTAATTTAGGTAAGAAGTCTCTAACGGAAATCAAAGACGTGTTAGCGTCTCGTGGTTTATCTTTAGGTATGCGCCTTGAAAATTGGCCACCTGAAAGCATAGCTGATAACGACTAAGTCGATCATCGTTTTTTAATAGTTGAGAGAAGGATTAACTTATGCGCCATCGTAAAAGCGGTCGCCAGTTAAACCGTAATAGCAGTCATCGCCAGGCGATGTTCCGCAATATGGCAAGTTCTTTAGTTAAACACGGCGTTATCAAAACGACTGTTGCTAAAGCTAAAGAATTACGTCGCGTTGTAGAGCCATTAATTACTATGGCTAAGACCGACAGTGTAGCAAACCGCCGTTTGGCATTTGCCCGCACACGTGATCAAGAAGTAGTAGGTATTTTATTTAACGAACTTGGTGAACGTTACCAAGAACGCCCAGGTGGTTACACTCGCATTTTAAAATGCGGTTACCGTACTGGTGATAAAGCGCCTATGGCTTACGTTGAACTTGTAGACCGTCCAGCAGTTGAAGAAGTTGCTGAAGAAGTTGAAGAAGTTAGCGAAGAAGCTTAATTACTCAATGTAGTTAAGTGAATTATTTAAAACGGAGCTTTTGCTCCGTTTTTTATTGCCTAAATTTAATCGCTAACCTATTTTTCAAATCATGATGAAGACAAACTTTCTTGACCTACCTTGATATTATTCGTATAACATTAACCCCGATAATCATAGGCTTGATTTTTTATGTCGTCTCGAAATCCTATAATAGCTGTCACAGGTTCATCTGGTGCAGGTACGTCAACAACAACTGAGTCTTTTGAACATATATTTCGTTCTTTGGGGATTGTGTCTGCAAAAGTCGAAGGAGACAGTTTTCATCGTTATTCTCGCCAAGAAATGGATCTTGAAAAAAGAAAGGCTAGAGAAGATAAACGAAACATTAGTTATTTTGGTGACGAAGCCAATGACTTTGATGCACTAGAAAGGTTATTTAGAGATTACTCAGAAACCGGTAAAGGTAAAATGCGCCGTTATCTGCATACCTTTGATGAAGCAGTACCCTATAATCAGATGCCAGGTACCTTTACTCCTTGGGAGAGCTTAGGCGAAGGTACAGACCTATTATTTTATGAAGGCCTGCATGGCGGAGTTGTCACTGAGAAAAATGATGTCTCTCAGCATGTAGATTTACTCATTGGTATGGTGCCTATTGTAAACCTTGAATGGATCCAAAAAATAATTCGAGACACAAACCAACGTGGGCATAGTCGTGAAGCGGTAACAGCAAGTATTGTCAGAAGTATGGAAGATTATATTTCTTTTATTACCCCACAGTTTTCACGTACACATATAAATTTTCAACGTGTTCCAACGGTAGATACTTCGAACCCTTTTAGTGCTAAAGCAATTCCGACACTTGATGAAAGCTTTGTTGTGATCCGCTGCCGCGATGGCAATCACATTGATTTTCCGTACTTTCTCAGCATGATCGATGGTGCTTTTATGTCAAGAATGAATACGTTAGTGGTGCCAGGCGGCAAAATGGGTTTGGCGATGGAGTTAATCCTAACACCATTGATCCGAGAAATTATGCAAAAAAAGCATGAAGCCAATAAACAACTTGACTGGATGAGTGATCTCTAAGTATCACTTACTCCAGCTAGTTGTTTAAAGCATTAACATTCAATAATCGAAAAGTCGTGAGTAATATTAACGGATTTGTTAAGCATCAAGGCAACGGAGCAATACTTATCGGCAGAAAGACTAATTGCTTTCTTAACATGTTTTTCTTCCACGTTTGTTCCTGAAATAACGAAATGTAAATGAATATCAGAAAATAACTTGGGCACAGAATCTACTCTTGTTCCGCTGATCTCGACTTTACAATCGCTTACGTTTTGACGTGTTTTCTTTAAAATACTGATCACATCCACAGATGAGCAGCCACCCAATGAAATTAAGACATTTTCTAATGGACTAGGCGCTAAACTACCTGCATTAGCATCTAAAACGATAGTGTGGCCACTTTCTGAAATACCTGCGAACATTTCATCGCCAATCCATTTTACTTGAGCTTTCATAACTTTCCCCCTAAAAAAATCAGGATGATAACGGAACAAATAGAGATAAACTAGAGGTAAAGGGAAATTACTCAGTAGTGCCAGCGTGGACTTCGGTGTCAAACAGGTTTTTTATTAATAGGGCAAATTCTTTTAAAAAGGTTTTTTGTTGTTCAGTGACTGGGTTATTAATAACGCCAGAGAGGATTTCCTCTAAATCATAAACGATGGCGTCTACTTCGCGGATAATAATATTACGTTGATTAAATGATAATTGCTCATTTTGATTACAAACCATGATGATTTGTTCACTAAGCTCCTGTTCAATAACAGCCATCACTGAGTCATTTGATGAATTAGTGACACTACTATTTTCAAATAAACTCAAATGTTCAGTGAGATATTCAATAACATGTACATATCCATCAGTGTCGATGACCATAGTTTACTCTTCAAAATTTAGCAGTAAGTTAATATTACTCTGTCTAGACAAAAACAATCAAGTATTGCGTATTAAGTGTAGAAGTTTCATCAGGCTATCACTTAACTAAGTTGGTGATAAAAAACAACCGCAATATAATGTTTCACGATGAAACATTTTGACGGTATGAATTTAAACGAAATAACAATAAAACGTTGGCAAGTGTACGGTTTTTTATACAAAAGATTTTAATCATTTGGAAAGCAATATAATTTTATCTTTAAATTCAATCTATTACTTTATTTTGTGTTTTCAGGAAATATTAATAGTTTGTAAATAAAACGACTTGAATATATTTTCACATAAGGCATTATTAAGAGGTCATGTTACGTTTTGTAACATGTAGTCATATAAATAATAATAATAATAATAAAAAATAAAAATTTCACTCCAGAGAGAAACATAAAATGAATAAAAATATTTCTAAATCGTTTAAACGATCTGTCACAGCTGCTGCTGTTGCCATGTCATTAGGCGTTGCAATGCCTGCTATGGCAAATGACGGCGCGATTACAGGTACTTCTGTAAACCAAGCCGGCAATGTTTTAGCTAATGTTACTGTAACTATTAAAAATTTAACCACAGGTTTAACGCGTACTGTTCAATCTGATTCGCAAGGTAATTATCGTTTTCCACTTTTACCTTCAGGTAACTATTCTTTAGAAGCGAAAAAAGATGGTTTTACTGTTTTACAGGAAAAATCATTAAGAGTTGGGCCAGCAGGTTCTACAACGGTAGATTTAACACTAGAAGCTGGTGATATTGAGCGTATCACTGTTACTGGTGCTGCAGTTTCTGCGATTGATGTCTCTTCAAGTGAGTCTCAATTAATTGTTGATGTTGAGTATTTAAACAAGGTACCAATTTCTCGTGACGTAACTTCAGTAGCAATGTTAGCGCCGGGAACTATCAAAGGTGATAGTGATTTCGGTAACTTTGCTTCTTTCGGTGGTTCATCAGTTGGTGAAAATACTTATTATGTCAATGGCATCAATACAACCAACTTCCGTAATGGTTTAGGTGGGTCTGAATTACCATTTGAAATGTACAAATCTTTTGAAGTTAAAACCGGTGGTTATTCGGCTGAATTTGGTCGCTCTACGGGTGGTGTTGTTAATGCTGTAACTAAAAGTGGTACCAATGAATTTAAATTTGGTGTAAGTGCGTATTTTGAACCAGGTTCAATGCGTGAAGAGTCGCCAGATGTTTTCAGAACAGATCAAGCCGATATAGATGCGTCTGGAACTGAGTATTATCAAGTTAATAACAAAGATAATAGAGGAAAAACTAATATTAACGTCTGGGCAAGTGGCGCGTTAATTGAAGATAAATTATTCTTTTTCGGTTTAGTAAATCAAGAAAATCGTGATAGTGACTATGCAAACAGTAGTGCTATTTATGATCGTGAAGCAAATGATACGTTATATGCTTTAAAACTTGATTGGTACATTACTGATGATCATATTTTAGAATTTACTGGTTGGGATAATACTTCTGAGCTAGAAAGCACGAAAAATTTATACAACCCAGATACAGACACTACCGGTGAGTGGTACGGTGATTATATTTTAGAGCGTGGTGGTAAAACATGGGGCTTAAAATATACCGGTATTTTAACGGATGATTTAACGGTAAGTGCGCAATATTCAATTAACGAAGCCAGTTACAGTAATTTGAACATGGGTAGTAACCCATTAGGTGATAAACCTGCAATTTATGAGCGTTTTTCAGGTCGTGAATTTGGTGCATTTGGTTTATTCACTCCGTCTGTTCAAAATGATAAACGTACTGCTTACCGTTTCGATGTTGATTGGTATGTACATGATGATCATACCTTACGTTTTGGTATCGATTATGAAGAAATGGAAGCGACCGAAGATACACAACGTGCTGGTGGTGTAGCTTATCGTTATGAAGGTTGTGATACTGATTTGTTGGATATGGGACAACTTGATTGTTCAACAGTACGTCAAGAGTTTTATATCAACCAAGGTGACTTTGAAACTAAGTCAGCTGCTTTCTACATTGAAGATACTTGGCAAGTAACAGAAGATATCGTTGCGCGTATTGGTTTACGTAATGAGTCTTTTGAAAACTACAACAAAGCTGGTGATAAGTTTGTTGATGTTCAAGATCAATGGGCACCACGCGTTGGTTTAAGCTGGGATATTAACGGTGATGGTGAAAGTAAGGTATTTGCTAACTACGGTCGTTATTTCTTACCAGTAGCAACTAATACAAACGTACGTTTAGCGGGTGATGAATTATATACACGTCAGTTTTTTGCTGTTGAAAGCATTGACGCTAACTTTATTCCACAACTAGGCGAAGCACTTACTGGTGTTACAACTTATGGTGACGGTACTCTTAAGAATACGGCAGAGACAGTAAACGCTGATCTTGACCCTATGTATCAAGATGAATTTATTTTAGGCTACCAACGCTTATTAGGTGATTCTTGGAGCTTTGGTATCAAGGCAACTTACCGCGACTTAGGTAGTTCTTTAGAAGATATCGCGATTGATGCCGGTTTTGATGCCATGCTAGATGGTGGTTGTACATTATGTAGTGGTTTCCATTATTATGTATTAACCAATCCAGGTGAAGATGTAACAATTACTACTGACCCTGATGGTGATGGTCCTTTAGCAAATCAAGCCTATACTATTACCGCTGATCAATTAGGATACCCTGCAGCAGAACGTTCTTATGGCTCTGTAGATGTTACCTTTGATCGTGCTTGGGAAGACGATTGGATGTTTGGCTTTACTTATACGTGGGCACATAGCTGGGGCAACAATGAAGGTTTCGTGCGTTCAGATAATGACCAAAACGATTCTGGTTTAACAACAAACTTTGACCAACCGGGCTTAACCGATGGTGCAAGTGGTAACTTACCAAATGATCGTCGTCATTCATTCAAAATTAACGGTGCTTACCAAGTTATTGAAAACTTAACAGTAGGGGCTAACTTTAACTGGACTGAAGGTCGTCCACTGAACTCATTTGGCTTCCATCCAACAGATGCATTTGCTTCGCTATATCAAGCAGCATCATTTGTTAAAGATGGCCAATTAGTTCAACGTGGTTCTGAAGGGCGCACAGCCAATACATGGCAATTAGATTTATCTGCATCTTATGATTATTACTGGGATGACAGTAAAATTACTTTCCGTGCAGATGTATTTAACGTCACTAATAATGATAAAGCTACACAGATGAATGAAGTTAACGAGCGTTACGCTGGTTGGGATGCTGAATTAGGCGGCTATGATGGTGGACCTAATCCAACTTACGGTTTACCAACTGACTTCCAAACACCACGTTATTTCCGTTTCAGTGTTAATGCTGAATTCTAATATCGTGTAAAAAGTAAGATTGTTGATAAAACCCTAGAGTAATCTAGGGTTTTTTTTTTGACAAAATTTTACATGAACCCGCTAAAATGATTCGTTGTCACGAATTTTTTTCGCTTAATTAGTTATAAAACAATAAATAGGTGTGGTTTGCTTCTCGGATCTTACCAAGCTATATTAATTGAAAATGAATAAGGATTTCAGATGATGTTTAGCAAAATTATTTTAACGTTAAGTTGCTTAATGGTATTAACAGCCCATGCAGGGACAAGTCAGGTTACTTGGCAATCGCCAGAAAAATACGCAGATATATATGCATCTTTTGAAAATAAAAAGACTTTCCAAAGTGATTTGTTTGCCGTTTTCGAGAATCATTTTGAAGATTTAGCGGCACAATTACCCGATGGATATAGTCTTTATATTAAGGTCAAAAATTTAGATTTAGCAGGTGCGGTTTCATTTGCTAATAGTCAAAAAATAAGAGTCGTTGATGATTCAACGCCACCTCGTATCGAGTTTGATTTTCAAGTGATGGATAACAGTAATAAAATATTAATTTCTCGAGGCGTGTATTTATGGCCTAAACACTTTAAATTTCAACGCTCATTACATGCAAACAAACTTTATTATCATGAGTTAAATTTGATCAAAGGGTGGTTTGACAATACTTTTGCACCCGTACTAGCGAAAAATTAATCCGTGTTAAAAATAGACGATAAAAAACGCAGCACAGGCTGCGTTTTTTTGATCATTATTACTGACCATTTCACAATAATTGAAACTTTTCTTTAATAAAATCAGAAGCTTTAATTGAGCTTTTGTTTAGTTTATTTCTTACTTGTCCAACACTTGCTGTTTGAACTGGATGATTATTCTTATAAAAACTTAACATTTCATCTTGATAGTCAATACCAATATGTTGGCAACATTTACTGATAACGTCCTCTGGGTTTTCTATCAATGCTTCGTAGCTTATTTGACAAAGCTTATCATTAAACAGCGACTGCCAATGTCTTGTTAACGCTTTTTCTGAAGAGAAAAACGTTTTGATATGTTCGAGGTTAAAACTCCAAGCAAGACCTTGGCTGAAAAATGTTCTAAAGCATGACCAAGCATTGGCTGTTTCATCGCGTGTGATTTGAATAAATGTAGCCTTTGGATAGATATGTTGTAATAAACCGACATGATGGTTAATGTTCATGGATTTATCAATGATGAAATTTTCATCTCCGTACCTTTGTCGAGAGAGGTTGTCATATTCAAGTTCGATATCTGCTAATATTTTTTCATTATTATCTAGCTTATTGAGACGATTAAGCGCATTTGCGCCAAAAGGAGCCATTGCTAAAGCTAAGTTGTTTGATTCTCCGCCTGATTGAATTTGACTATGTGACGTTAATATTTGTTGTAATAACGTGGTACCGCTTCGAGGTAATCCAACAATAAAAATGTATTTGCGTTCAGAGCTATGTTTAGGGGTAGGTAAACTATTGAAATAATCTTCATTTTGATGGTTGATAATAGCATTAACATTTTGTCGATAAGCAATATCGTTAAAATTAAATTTAGCCTGCATAAGCTGACAACCAATGTTGAATTTGCTTAATGCTTGTTCTTCATCGCCAATATCAAGTAATGCTTTACCATAGGCAAACCAATAAGGTATTTGATTTTGTTGATCATTACCTTGTCGCATCTTACTTTCGATGGCGATTAAAGTTTCAAATTCAGGACTGTTTTTAGTGAAGGATATTAGCGCCGATAATGTTAACCATGAAATACCTAATAAAGGATTTTTCTTTAACGTGATATGTAAATGTTTAATGGCGTTTTCCATTTCTCCCACTTGGCTAAATACAGTGCCGAGAAAATGATGAATAGCGATTGACTGAGTTGAATCTTTGATTGGTGATATTAACGCGATAGCTTGTTGAATTTTTCCCGCTTCCGCGTAAATACTGGCTACTTGTAATAATCTATTTTCGTCTTTGGGTGAAATTTTTAGATAATTATCAGCACATGTTATCGCTAAATCAACTTCGCCAACCGAAAGTGCAATGCGTGTTAATCCTCCCCATAAATTTTCTAGCGGTGCTTGTTGTTCAATAAGATCAGCTAACTTGCTCATGGCTGTTTTTTTGTTATTGTTTTTAATATCTGCTAACACTTGGTTAGCTAAAGCTTTATGATCCAAAGGGAATTACTCAATAAAATATGATGGCTATAGAGTATTATAAAAGGTCAAATATGTAGAGGAATTATTTGGAAAATTCGTGCCTGAAATAACGAGAAAATTGTTATGAAAGTCATAAAAAAAGGCGCAATCTTGCGCCTTAATATTAAATCCTATCAATGGTAAATTTAATGTTTCACATCATTGATTAAATGCGTTAATTGTTTTTCATAAAAAGCATAGGTTGTTAAACAATAATCGCATGTCATGCTTATGCAGCCTTGCTCTTCTAATATGCTTTTTATTTCAGTTGCTTGGATTTGCGATATAGCATTCATACATTTTTCTTCTGAACAACTACATTGATACTCAACAACTTGCGGATCAAATAACCTAACTTTCTCTTGGTTATATAAGCGAAATAACAGTGTTTCTGCATCAAGTGTAAAGATTTCTTCCGCTTTTAGCGTATGCGTAAGTTGACACAAGTGCTCAAAATCATTTTGTTGTTTTTCTTTATCATCACCATCAGGAAGTAATTGCACTAAACTGCCTGCCACTTGCTGTGTCTCATCATTATGAAAAAGCCAAATCATGGTAGGTATTTGTTCAGATACCTTAAAGTAATGCGATAAACAATCTGCGATAGTTGACTGCTCAAGCGCAACAACGCCTTGATAAGCTTCGCCTTTTTCAGGGTGAATGGTAATGACCATAGTGCCTTTACCAATTAAGTTTTGTAAACCTTCGGCAGTTGTATCTTCTTTTAACTTGGCAATGCCACGCATTTTTTGATTATGTCCGCCATTAACAGCTAGATACCCTATTGGTCCATCTCCTTGTAATTGAACGGAAATTTCACCTTCTAATTTTAAGGTTGCAGTCAATAAACACGTGGCGGCAACTAACTCACCTAATAATTGGCGTACCCCTAAAGGGTAATCATGGTTAGCAATGATTTGCTGATAGGTATCTGAAAGTTGAACGAGTTCGCCTCGTACGTGAAGGTCATCAAATAAATAACGATGTAAAATATCAGGTTGTGAGTTCAAACCTTAAATCCTTTCTTTAAATTGTCTAATTTTCCGACGTTGTTTTTTATCGGGTTTAGTGTCCGAAGCTGGACTGAGCAAAATACCTTGTTTGCGAGCTAAGGCATTTTTCTCGCGAGTTTCTTTGCTTCTTGGTGTTTCTAAATAGAGTGTTTGGGCAAATGTCGCATCTTTTCTTTTATCGGCAAGGGCAATGATTGTTACTTCTTTTTCTTCAAAGCCTTGGCGAACTTTTATTACATCGCCAATCGCAACAGATTTACCTGATTTGCTCCGTTGACCATTATAGAAAACTTTACCACCGTCGATCATTTGCTTAGCTATGGCGCGAGTTTTATAAAAACGCGCCGCCCAAAGCCATTTATCAAGTCGTGTTGAGGTATTTTTTGTTAATTCTTTACCTTGTGTCATCGTCTTGTTATATACCGTGTGCATAATATCGCGAAAGTTACCATAGCTTGGTATTTTACACCATGAAAAAGACTACTTTGTAAATATTAGTTAAATTTTTGGTAGATTTCTTGTTGCTTAAGCTTAGCTCAAGTATCATCGGGAGAATAATAACAGTTAAAATGAATTCATTATCATCAAAATGCAGTTTCCATCGAGTATGACAGAGCTTTCCGAGCAACTACAAAAATTGCCTCAACAGAATATTGCCAAAGTAATTTCTGCTTTGTTACTTTGTTATATTGCTTATTTATTAGCGCAATTTACTTGGTTAGTCGCAGCAGACAATAAAATAGCATCACCTATTATCGCCAAATACAATACATCGGCAAATGATAATAGCCATGATGTGAACGTGAGTGTAATTAGTCAGCTCAATTTATTTGGCAAATACTCTGAACAAAAAACTATTGAAGAAGTCAAAGTTCAAGATGCACCTGAAACAAAATTGAGATTAACCTTAACAGGCACAGTTGCCAGTGATGATGTTACAATTGCCGCTGCCATTATCGAAAATAATGGCAAACAAGAAACTTATGGTATTGGAGATAAAATTACTGGTACGCGAGCGGTACTTGATAGTGTGGCAACAGATAGAGTGTTAATTAAGCAATCAGGTCGCCTTGAAACCTTAATGCTTGATGGTTTTGATTATAATAAACGACAAACACATTCAGTGAATAGGACAAGTGAGAGAAAACCCAGTAGAGGAATTGTTAAACCATCCCCTTCGAACGGCCCACAAGTACTTGATCAACGCGATAATAAAATACTTAGTCGCACAGCAATGCAGCTTAAAAGTGACATTAATAATGACCCAGGTAAGATAACGGATTATTTAAAAATTATCCCGAAAAGGGAAAATGGCGATATTATTGGTTATCAATTAATGCCGGGTAAAGCCCCTGAGTTTTTTCAATCTTCAGGGTTGAAATCAGGTGATGTTGCGGTTCAAATGAACGGTTTAGATCTGACAATACCGAGTGAAGCCGCTCAGGCTTTACAGGCTTTGAAAGAAGAACAAGAAATATCATTACTGGTTGATCGTAGTGGTGAAATGACCGAAATACTGTTTAGTATTCAATAGTCATAAATTTAATATATAAGGAATTTTTCATGCGCAAGACTGTATATGCGTCTTGGTTAAAACGAGCAGTAGTAATTTTATCTACCGTATGTGTTTTTAATGGCTTATTGCTAACGGCAAGTTCAGCCAGTGCTGCTCAATATTCACCAAATTTTAAGGGTACAGATCTTAACGAGTTTATCAATATTGTTGGTAAAAACCTTAAAAAAACCATGATTGTTGACCCTAATGTTCGTGGCAAAGTAAATGTCAGAAGTTACGACTTGTTAACCGAAGAGCAGTATTATCAATTTTTCCTAAACGTCTTAGAAGTTTATGGTTTTGCCGCAATAGAAACCGGCAATAACATCATCAAAGTTGTTCGTAATAAAAAAGCAAAATCTGCCGCAACGCCTTTAGTAGATGATGACAACCCTGGGGTTGGTGACGAAATGGTTACCCGAGTGGTTGAAGTAAAAAATGTCACCGTGCGCGAGTTATCACCATTATTACGTCAAATGTCAGACCAAGCGGGCGGTGGTACAGTAGTAAATTACGATCCCGCCAATGTTTTTATTATGACTGGTACAGCGTCTGTGGTTAATCGTTTAGCAAATATCATTAAACGTGTTGACCGAGCAGGTGATCAATTTGAGCAAATCATTAAACTACAGTTTGCATCGGCTGGCGAAATGGTGCGTATCGTTGAAGCGTTAAATAAATCAAGCCAAGGTAAAGCAGGCAGTACACCAAGTTTTCTAATTCCAAAAATAGTGGCAGATGAAAGAACCAACAGTGTTATCGTCAGTGGCGAAAAACAGGCTCGCGAACGTATTGCAAAATTAATTCAACGTTTAGACAGTGAACTGGAAAATAACGGTAACACGCGCGTCTATTACCTGAAGTACTCAAAAGCTGAAGAATTAGTGGATGTGTTAAAAGGGGTGAGTGAATCAATAGAAGCTGAAGCCAATACAAGCAGTACAAATAAACGTAATAGCCAAAAACGTAATATCAGTATTGAAGCGCATAAAGATACTAATACTTTAGTGATCACTGCACAGCCAGACATGCTACGTTCATTAGAGGCGGTTATCCGTCAACTTGATGTACGTCGTGCACAAGTACTTATTGAAGCAATCATTGTTGAAGTGTTCGAAAGTGATGGCGTAAATCTTGGCGTTCAATGGTTTCATGAACAAGGTGGCTTTACTCAATTTAATAATGGACCGGCTTCAATCAGTGCAGTTGCTGGTGCTGCTGAAGCGGCTAAAAGTATTGAAGGGGATATTGTTCCAGCGGTTTACTCTTCTGAAACTGGTGAAAAAATAAGTGATGAATATCGCTTAAACGATACTAAAGGTGATTATAACTTACTCGCACAAGTGCTTGGCTCAGTGAATGGTATGATGTTCGGCATCTTAAAAAATGATTGGGGGGCAGTAATTCAAGCGGTAAGTGCGGATACTAATTCCAATATTTTAGCAACACCAAGTATCACCACGTTAGATAACGAAGAAGCCCATTTCTTAGTGGGTCAAGAAGTACCTATTATTACTGGTTCAACAACAGGCAGTAATAACAACAACCCATTCCAAACGGTCGATCGTCAAGAAGTTGGGATTAAATTAAAAGTAACTCCACAAGTGAATGAAGGCACTGGCGTACAGTTAACCATTGAACAAGAAGTTTCGTCGGTCAGTGGTGCCACAGGTGTTGATATTTCTATTAATAAGCGTGAAATCAAAACAACTGTTATGGCAGATAATGGCGCGACGGTAATTTTAGGTGGTTTAATTGATGAAGATGTGCAAGAAAGTGTGCAAAAAGTTCCTCTGTTAGGCGATATTCCAATTCTCGGTCATTTATTTAAATCAACCAGTAATACGAAACGAAAACGTAACTTAATGGTTTTTCTTCGTCCTACGATTATTCGTGACGGCAAGTTGATGAACCAAATCAGTCAAGATAAATATAATTTCATTCGTGCCGATCAAATTCGTAAACAAGAAGACGGTTTAGAGTTATTATCGGATGAAAAATTACCTTTGTTACCGGCTTGGAATGATGAACTATCATTACCGCCATCGTTTGATGAATATCTTGATAATAAACAACAAGATAAAAAATCAGATAATGGTGTAGAGAAGTAAAGCGGATGAGTGAAGAAATATTGAACTCTACTGTAGAATCGATCCTAGATGCACCGGATGAAGTTGTACCACAGTCGATACGCTTACCGTTTGGATTTGCCAAACGGCATAGTGTGCTGTTTCAAAAAGTCGACGATGAATTAAGATTACATTGTTTAGAAAATGTTGATGTTAATGTGTTGATTGAAGCTAGGCGTGTGGTGAAACAACCTTTTACTTTAGTCACCGAAACCGCTGACAAATTTGAGTTATTATTAGCTAATGCTTATCAGCGTGATTCTTCTGAAGCTAAGCAAATGATGGAAGACATTGGCAATGAAGTCGATTTATATTCCTTAGCTGATGAAATGGTTGAAACAGAAGACTTACTTGAAAATGAAGATGATGCCCCGATCATCAAAATGATCAATGCCATGCTTAGCGAGGCGATCAAAGAAAATGCCTCAGATATTCATATTGAAACCTTTGAAGAGTCTTTGCAAATACGTTTTCGTGTTGACGGTGTTTTACGAGAAGTCTTAAAGCCAAATCGTAAACTCGCTTCATTGTTAGTTTCTCGTATCAAAGTTATGGCTAAATTAGACATTGCCGAAAAACGTATTCCACAAGACGGCCGTATTTCATTACGTATTGCCGGTCGAGCAGTGGATGTGCGTGTATCAACAATGCCAACTGGTCATGGTGAACGCGTTGTTTTACGTTTATTAGATAAAAATTCTGCGCGCTTAGACCTACAAGATTTAGGCATGACAGATGCCAACCGTGTCAAATTTTCACAATTGATCGATAAACCTCATGGCATCATTTTAGTCACTGGGCCTACTGGCTCAGGTAAATCAACGACTTTATACGCGGGATTAAGCCAAATTGATCATAAACAGCGCAATGTTTTAACGGTTGAAGACCCGATTGAATACGCCATCGAAGGAATCGGTCAAACTCAAGTCAATACCAAAGTTGATATGACCTTTGCCAGAGGATTGCGCGCTATTTTACGTCAAGATCCTGATGTGGTGATGGTGGGGGAAATTCGAGATTTAGAAACGGCGCAAATTGCTGTACAAGCAAGTTTAACAGGGCATCTAGTGTTATCAACATTACATACCAATACGGCTGCCGGTGCCATTACTCGGATGGAAGATATGGGGGTAGAGCCCTTTTTATTATCGTCAAGTTTATTAGGGGTTTTAGCGCAGCGTTTGGTAAGAACTTTGTGCCCACATTGTAAAGAAAGCCACTTACCTGATGAAGAAGAATTACACTTACTAGGTTTACCTAGCGATAATCAAACACATATTTACCGAGCTGTCGGCTGTGTTGAGTGTAATCATAAAGGATATAAAGGTCGTACCGGTATTCATGAATTATTGCTAGTAGATGATAAAGTGCGCGAATTAATTCATAACGGCAAAGGCGAACAAGAAATCGAAAAACTTATACGAAAATCTACACCAAGTATTCGTCGAGATGGTTTTGATGAAGTACTTGCCGGCAATACCACACTTGAAGAAGTGCTTCGCGTCACCCGAGAAGATTAATAAATAAATGGCAGCTTTTGATTACCAAGCGGTTGATAACCGTGGAAAAATAAAAAAAGGCGTGATTGAAGGCGATACGCCCAGACATGTTCGAGCACTGCTACGTGACCAAGGCTTAATGCCAACAGAAGTTACGGCGAGTTTAGTAAAAAGTAAACAAAAGCAGCAATCCTCTGGGTTTGGCAATCGTCAAAAAATATCAGCCACGGAATTGGCATTATTTACTCGTCAATTAGCCACTTTAGTCGAATCAGGTTTACCTCTTGAAGAATCACTGTTAGCGGTTGCTGAGCAATGTGATAAAAACACCATGAAAAGTATGGTAATGGCGGTTCGAACAAAAGTTACTGAAGGATACGGTTTAGCTGAAAGCATGGCTGAGTTTCCACATGTTTTTAGTCATTTGTTTCGCGCTATGGTAGCGGCTGGTGAAAAGTCAGGTCATTTAGATAAAGTATTAGACCGATTAGCTGATTACACTGAACAGCGTCAAAAGCTTCGCTCACAAATGATCCAAGCGATGGTTTACCCTGCGATCATGACCGTGGTTGCTATTGGCGTTATTGTCGTTTTATTGACTTCAGTCGTACCACAAATAATTGGCCAGTTTGAACATTTAGGTGCGAGCTTACCAGGAACGACTCAGTTTTTAATTGCCAGTAGTGAATTTTTACAGAATTATGGCTTGGCAATATTTTTGTTGCTGGTTATCGTTTTTATGGTGTTCTTACAATTAATGAAGCGCCCACACTTTCGATATCAAGTGCATGAGAGGCTGTTGGTTTTACCAGGACTTGGTAAAGTTATTCGTGGAGTGAATACTGCTCGATTTGCCAGAACGCTTAGTATTTTAACTGCAAGTGCAGTACCGCTATTAGAAAGCATGAGTATTGCCGGTGAAGTATTAGAAAACTTGTACATTAAAGATAAAGTTAAACAGTCGGCTGATAAAGTACGAGAAGGGTCAAGTTTGCGATTATCGCTTGAACAAACCAAATTATTTCCACCTATGATGCTTCATATGATCGCAAGTGGTGAAAAAAGTGGTCAACTAGAACATATGCTTGGTCGAGCGGCGGATAACCAAGATAGAGAGTTTGAAGCCTTAATGAATATTTCATTAAAGGCATTAGAGCCAGCAATTATGGTGACTATGGCAGGTATCGTGTTGTTTATCGTAATGGCGATTTTACAACCGATTCTTCAATTAAATACATTGATAGGAAGTTAACATGAAAAAGAAAATGCAGTCTAAACAATCAGGTTTTTCTTTATTAGAAGTCATGGTGGTGCTGGTTATCATCGGCATCATTGCCAGTATGATCGTACCAAATTTAATGGGCAGTCAAGACACCGCTCGAGAACAAAAAGCTGTGATTGATATAGGTTCATTGGAAACCGCGTTAGGCATGTATCGCTCACAAAATTATAATTACCCAACGACTGAACAAGGGCTTGAAGCCTTAGTTGAGCAAACAGAAATAGAGCCGATCCCTCGTCGTTTTCCTGAAGGTGGTTATATTAAACGTTTACCTCAAGACCCATGGGGCAATGACTATCAGCTTTTAAACCCTGGTGAACATGGGAAAATGGATATTTTTTCTATGGGCCCTGATGGCGAAGCCGATACAGACGATGATATTGGAAATTGGAATTTAGCTGATTATCAATAAATTATTGCCACTTAATAAAACTACCCACACCTATTTAAGCAATGTTAAAAAAAGGTAGTAGAAGAAGACAACCACAAGGCTTTACGTTAATTGAAGTCTTGTTGGTGATCGTGGTGATCGGTTTGATGGTGGCTGCCATTCAAATTAATTTTTCCTCCAATAAACCTGAGTCACAACTAGAACAGGAAGCACATCGTTTTGCCGGTGTTTTTAATTTAGCGGCAGAATATGGTTTATTGAATAATCTTGAATTAGGCTTATTTATTGACGAAAACACATATCAATTTGTCGGTTATGATGGATTGCGATGGACTGCGCTACCTGATAACGAAATATTAACTCCTCATGATTTACCAGAAAATATCATCATCTCTTTAATGTTTGATGATCTCCCCTTAGAACAACCTCCTTTAGTGTCTGCGGAATTGTTTACGCCGGACGATGAACATTTAGAAGAGATGCAAGAAGGGTTAAGTGAAGATCAAAAACCAATCATTCCACAAGTGTATATATTATCTGGCGGAGATATCACACCGTTTCGTGTTGATTTTTCTTTTCATCCACAATGGTTTGACGCACCTGATACTTCCTTCTCGGTAATTGGATTATATAGTACACCAGTTGATATTGTTGGTCCGTTCGTTAATGGTGAGACATTTTCTGCTGAAGATCATTATGGGAAAAACGAGTAATGGTTTTAAAGCGAGTTTGGCAAGGTTTTACGTTAATTGAAGTGTTATTGGCTTTATCGGTATTTTCACTTGCGGGATTAGCATTACTTGATACTGCTGACACACACTTTAATAGCTTAAATAATTTAGAAAATAAAATGATTGCCGATTGGGTAGCGTCTAATCAACTTGTTGAAGCTAGCCTTGATGAATCTTGGCCACCTAAAAATAATAAAACGGGTAAAGTAACCATGGCAGGGCGCGAATGGTTTTGGACACAAAAAGTGATTAAAACTCAAGACAATGACATGCGGTCAATTGTCATAGAAGTAAGACAAAGCGAAAACTCAGAGTTGGCACTTACTAGCTTGATGACTTATGTTTCAAAAGGCACTTAGTGATGAGTTTTCTTGAAAAACGTCAAAAGAGTCGAGGCTTTACTTTAATAGAAGTTTTATTAGCGATTGCTATTTTTGCAATGATCAGTTTAGCAAGCTTTAGTGTTTTTGATGGCGTGATTCAAAGTGAACGATTTTCTTATGAAAAAATGCAAAGGTTGAATGATATTCAGCGAGCATGGTTGGTTATCGAACGGGATTTTCTACAAATTGCGGCCCGTTCAATGCGGATAGAGGGCGAAGCGCCACTCGAAAATTTTATCCATACTGAGCAAGGAAGTTTTTCTACTAGTGATGAAAGTATTGCCTTCGTAAGACATGGCTGGACCAACCCAGGGTTATTGATCCCGCGTAGTGACTTACAATCAGTCGCTTATCGTATAAATGAAAATGTTTTAGAGCGATTACATTTTAATTTTGTTGATGCAGTAACCGGAGAAGAGCCTAGAGTTCGAAAATTAATTGAACAAGTAACGGGGATTGAAATTGAATATTATTATAAAAATAAATGGCAGAACACTTTAATTAAAGCGCAATTTCCACAAGCAATAAAATTGATTGTAGAAACAGAAGATATTGGCATTATCGAGCGAAAATTTTTAGTGGCTGATGGATTAAACGAAGTTCGTTCAATTGATCCTCGAAGACCTAACTCAAATGATGAGAGTCTAAACAATTCAAAAAATGCACAACGTGGTAATACGCCTGCTTCTTCACAAGGTGAGCGACGATGAAATCGATAAAATGCCAAGGTGTTGCATTAATTACCGTGATGTTAGTGGTGGCATTAGCTGCCATTATTGCTACTCAAATGTTAGCCCGTTTACAATTACAAGTGCAACGCACCACTAATATAAACTTTAATCAACAGGCTTATTGGTATGCGATGGGGGCCGAAGCTTTTGCTAAACGTGTACTATTAACTACCTTTAATGAAGAAAAAGACAGCACACATTTAGGGCAAATGTGGGCACAAGGAAAAACCACTTATCCTGTTGATTACGGTGAAATATCGGGTGAAATAACCGATTTACAAGCGTGTTTTAATTTAAATGCTCTACGATCACAACCTGTCGAAAGGGGAAGTAATAAAAAAGCACCGGCGAGACTTGCCTTTGAAGAATTATTAATCGCGTTAAATATTGACGAGGTCGATGAATTTTCGGCCGAATATATGGCGGATGCCCTGACAGATTGGCTTGATGGTGATTCTGCTATCGTCAGTGCAGGCGGTGCGGAGGATAATGATTATGCGGCAAAAGAATTTCCATATTTTCCAGCGAATAACTTCTTGGCGAGTGTGAATGAATTACGAGTTATCGAGCATTTTACACTTCCGGTGATCCAAGCATTGAAAGACTATGTATGTGTAATACCCAACAATAACTTGTATCAAGTGAATATCAATACGCTATCACAGGAATCGCCCGAGATATTGCAAGCAATGTTGTCTATGTCTCGAGAAGATGCGGAACAAGCGCTTTCTGCAAGAGAAGAAAATGGTTTTAAAGATGTAAATGCGTTTTTTGAATTACCTGAAATTAAAACGTTAAAATTGACCGAAGAACAAAAACAGCGGTTTGTTGTTGATAGTGAATACTTTAAACTAAAGGCAACAGCAAACTTTAATAATAGCTACTTTCAATTAAATTCTACTTTTTATGTAGCTGATAATAATAAAATTAGCGTAATTAGCCGCACTATAGGACGTGACTAATGGCAGAAAATCTAATCATTCGTTTAGGCAGTAATCATCACAACACTATTCATTGGATGGTGTGGAACACCCATGGGCAAGACATCATTGCCAGTGGCGAGTTATCAGGCGTTGATCAACTCTCACAATTAACCGAAAAAGCACAATCAAGAGAAGTCGTTGTGTTGGTTCCTAGCTGCGATGTTACGTTGAAAAGCTTACATGTGCCGGCAAAATCACAGAAAGCCATTCGCTTAGCGGCACCTTACATGCTTGAAGACGAATTAGCCCAAGACGTAGAGCAATTGTTTTTTGCTTACGGAGACAATAAAGCCCCTCAATCGGATGAAAATTGTTTTGTTGCGGTTGTTGAACAGCAACAGATGAATTATTGGCTCAGTTGGTTAAATGAAGCGGGTATTTCAACAAAAAGAATGCTACCTGATGTTTTAGCTTTACCTGATGCACAAGAGAATTGGCAAGCAATTATGATTGACAATCAAGTGTTATTAAAACAACACAATTGGCAAGGTGGCTTATTTGATGAAAACCTTTGGCAACAAGCAAATATGCTTTGGAAAAACGGTGAAACTATCAATATCGATGCGTTTTCAACGTTACCCGATTGTGAAGAAAATATCTTAGTTCATCCTCAACCCGAAGAATTACCACTGGCATTATTTGCTCAGCAACTTTCTCATTCAAATTTCAACCTATTACAGGGTGAGTTTCAAGTTAAATCAACACGCTCCCCTTTGCTAAAAACGTGGGTTTGGGCAGCAGGTTTTGCTGGGCTAGCTTTGTTGGTTAATTTGCTTTTGAAATCTGCAACTTTATGGCAGATAAATAATCAAAATCACGCACTTGAGCAACAAATTATAGCGCAATATAAATTAGCTTTCCCTGAAACTAAACGAGTGCGCATTTCAACGATTCGTTCACAATTGAAAAGAAAAATGGCTGAGATCGGAACCACCAGTAATGAGGGAAGTTTTTTGATGATGTTAACAACTATACAACCCGCTTTTTCACAAGTTCCACAGTTAAAACCCGAGTCAATTAAGTTTGATGGTAAGCGAAATGAGTTACGTATGCAGGCCACGGCAACGAGTTATCAACAGTTTGAACAATTTAAAACCTTATTAGAACGACAAGGCTTTTCTGTTTCGCAAGGTGCTCAAAATAATCAAGGCGATCAAATTACTGGATCATTTAGTATTACTGCCCCGAAAGGAGGTCGTTCATGAAAACTTGGTGGTTAGGCCTTAATTCGCGCGAGCAACGTTTAGTTGGTTCTTTAGCTGGCGTTTTATTCGTGTTTATTTTCTATAGCTTCGTTTGGCAGCCTTTACATGAAAATATTGACAAAGGGCAGAGTAAATTAACGCGACAACAAACGTTATTAACCTTTGTCGCCAGTGAAACACAACGTTATAAAGCGGCAAAAAAGGCGGGTAACACTCAGGCAAGCTCAGGCAGTCTGTCGTCAATAGTCAATCGTAGTGCTAGACAACATGCGATAACTATTACGCGTATTCAACCGCAAAGTGATAGTGTGCAAGTATGGATAGATAATATTGCCTTTACACAATTATTATCCTGGTTAGAAAAACTCGCGAACGATGAAGGTATTCAAGTAGAAACAATTGATTTAACAAAAGGTGAGCAACCTGGACAAGTGCGAGTGAAACGCTTGCAGTTAGGAAAGATTTAATGGCTAAGTGGTTTAAGATCAGCGTCGGTGTTATTGGCGCTTATGTAATATTTTTATTGGCGTTAATGCCAGCGAGCTTTGTTTTACAGTGGGTAACTTTGCCTAGTCAATTACAGCTAAGTACTGTTAATGGCACTATTTGGCAGAGTAAAATAAAAACAGCTAATTATAATGGATTTATTGTCAATGATATTAAAATAGATGTAAGCCCGCTGTCATTATTAACGCTTGATCCTAACATTGACCTTACCTTCGGCGGTGCTTTGGTGTCAGGTCCAGAAGGTGTTGCTAATATTCATGGATTATTTTCAGCATTACGGATAACAGATGCGAAAATAACCCTAAGCGCTGATAATATTTCCTCTCATTTAAAGTTACCACTGCCGGTTAAAGCGCATGACTTTGTTGATATTAACGTGTCTGAATTTGTTGCCGGTAATGCGATTTGTCAGTCTTTAACAGGAGACATTGCCTGGAATAAAGCGGCCGTAACTGTGTTAGATCAGAAAGTCGCCTTAGGAAAATTATCAACATCACTTAGTTGTGAGCAAGGTGATGTAGTGCTCACTTTAGATGAACAAAATGAGTTAGGGTTAAGTTTTACCGCTTCTGTCAGTCAAGGGTTTGCTGTTTCTGGCAATGGCTTTTTGACGCCGAACAATACTATGCCAAAAGCACTTGAACAAGTATTACCTTTTTTAGGAAAACCTGATCGGCAAGGACGTTATTTGTTACGTTTTTAAGCTTTGTAAGCTAGCGAGAAAAGCCTGCGTTTTAAAGATTCAGAACTGCTTACAAAGTGTAGAATATAAAAAAAACTTAAGTAGTTGATTTGACTCTGTTCGTTTTCAATGAATAATTGATTGAATGGAAGATAAAATTACTTAAGGATCTGATGGTTAAGTATTTTTGCGTATTTGGAGTTAGCTTGTCATAATCAAGTCATCATTGTTTAACGTCTAAGTTTAATTTAAGAATAATATGCTTGATAAAAAAACAATATTGGTTGGTTTCATTCTCCTCATTTCTCTTGGTAATGTGGCGCACGCTACAACCATAAATGTTATTAATCAAGATGGTCAGCCATTAGCGGATGTTGTGCTCGAAATTCCTCTTCATCACTCAGAAGAAAATGATTTCACTACACCGTTGATTATGGACCAAATCGATAAATCGTTTGCTCCTAACGTTTTAATAGCGCCAAAAAACAGCTTAGTCTCTTTTCCTAATAGTGATGATATTCGTCACCATGTGTATTCATTTTCAGCGGCTAAAACCTTCGAATTAAAGTTGTATGCTGCTCGCCCAAAAAATCCAGTTGAATTTGAACAAGAGGGTATTGTCGTTTTGGGGTGTAATATTCACGACTCTATGGTTGGCTATATTTATGTTCATGACAATACCTATACGGTTAAGTCTAATGTGACAGGAAAAATTGAAATTGATGAGATACCTGCTTTGGCGAAATCATTTTATTTATGGCATCCAAATGCAATGAAAGGTGTTGAACATAGAGAAATGCTACCCATTGCATTGCTTAAGGCTAATAACAAAGAAATCACCCTTACTTTAAATACAAAAACTCCAGTTCCACGCAACACTTTTGGAGAGTTAGGTAAACATGCTCACTAGGTTAAGTATTCGATCACAGGTTGCCTGGTTATCAGCATTACTAATTGTTATTACCGCAATTACGCTGACGACAAGTTACGCATTTAGAACCGCGCAATTAACGGAAAAACAAATTGAGCGTCAAATGCGATATGCTCAAAATGTATTAACTGAATATTTATCTTCACAAGAACAGCTTTTGGTAACCGCTACGCGTGTTTTAACGGCGGACTTTGGCTTTAAGCAAGCGATTGCTACACGAGATAAAAATACCATTGAAAGTGTTTTACTCAATCATGGTGAAAGAATAAATGCTGACTTGATGGTGATGGTTGATTTGCAAGGTGAGCTAATTTCAATCAGCGCCAAGCAAAAGGTTACTAATGCACAAGTCACGGAAAAAGTGAAAAAACTCATTTCGAGTTCAAACCTGACTCAGTTTTTAGTCCTCAATAATCGTATTTATCAGCTCATTATTCTACCCGTGAAAGCGCCAAGAGAAATAGGGTACGCTATTGTTGGTTTTCAATTGAGTAAAGCCTCATTAGTTAATTTGAAAAACTTAACGTCGTTAGATATTACCTTAGTAGTGAGGGAACAAAATATTGTTTCCAGTATTAGCGATCTTGAGAATGACAATAATGATCTTTCAATTGCTCCTATTACCACCTTAGATTTATTGATTAGTAAAACAAATTACTTTAACAAAAAAGTGCCTTTTGATGAAAATGCAGGGATTTCTGCCTTGTTATCAACATCACTGAAAGAGGTCCACGAAGAATTTAATCAACTTATTTCATCTATCTTGTTTATTGCCTTGTTGATCATATTAATTTCAATGTTTTTATCCCGACTGCTTTCTAAAGGCATCTCAACGCCGCTTAATTACTTAATGAAACTTACCGCCAGAATAAGTCGTGGAGAGTTGAAAATTGAAAAAAATGAACACCGTTTACCGACGGAGTTTAATGAACTTTACTATGCCTTTTCTACAATGGGTGAAGCGATAAGTCATCGAGAAAAAGAGATTAAATTTCAAGCGGAACATGATCATCTGACCGGTTTATATAATCGTCAAATGTTACTTAATATTATTGATAAGTGTATTAGTGCAAACGCAAATTTGTTATTAGCCAGTATCAATATAAAAGGCTTTAACCAAATTAATGACACCATAGGTCCTGAAAATGGTGATGTTATATTGAAAGAGTTAGCAAAACGACTGCAAGACTCTATAAACGCACATCATGAAAATATTAATCTTGGTGCTGCGGGAAGAATAGATTCAGACGAATTTATTTTAGTGTTAGCCATTGCCGATTTAAAAGAAATTGAGCCTGAATTATTAAGCTTACACGACCGATTAACACAAGCTTATTGGGTTGATGATATTAAAATGAACCTTGAATTACATATTGGTTCAGTTAACTCGATTATGCATGGCAAAACACCTGAATTACTGATGCGCCGAGTGATTATGGCAATGCGCTCAGCCACAAAAGAGCAAAAAGCTATCCGTCAATATGAAGACGGAGAAGATGAAGCTTATCTAGAGAAAATTCAAATGATTGAAGAGTTAAGAATGGCGATTCATTCGGAAAATAGTCCGTTATTTCTTAACTATCAACCTAAGTTAAATTTATCAAATAATAAAATTGAGAAAGCGGAAGCGTTAATACGTTGGATCAATAAAGCAGGTAACTTTGTTAATCCAGAGCATTTTGTCAGTTTAGCTGAAAAGTCAGGGCTCATTGTTAGCTTAACTCATTGGGTGATTAAAAATGTTGCGATGCAAATGGAGAAATGGAATGAAATTGGTTTAAGTATTCGCGTTTCCGTTAATTTGTCAGCACAAGATATTCAACATCCAGAGTTTGTCGATTACTTGTTGTCGACTATTGAAAAATATAATGTTTCGCCTAACCAACTAACGTTAGAGTTAACAGAACGTGACTTGGCCGAGAATGAAGAAATTGTCATTGAACGGCTTTCTCATCTTCAAACGTTAGGTTTTCAAATATCAGTGGATGATTATGGTATAGGTCAATCATCATTATCTAAATTAAAAACGTTACCGGTTGATGAGTTAAAAATAGATAAATGCTTTATTCTGTCATTGGAAGCTTGTCCGAAAGATCAAGATATTGTCAGCTCGACGATTTCTTTAGGCCATAAGTTAAACATGCAAGTAGTTGCTGAAGGGGTTGAGAATAAAGAAAGTCTCGCATTGTTAGCGTCTTATGGCTGTGAGTATGCCCAAGGCTATTATATTTCAAGACCGATAGATGCCGACACCTTTGTGGAGTGGTATAAAAACTATGTACCGAATTATTAGTCTAGTTTTACTAATATTACCTTTACACCTTTTTGCTAATGGAAAAATACTCGCAACGCCAGGAGTTTCTCAAGTAGAAGGTGCTGCTGGCGGTGGACTAGTGCCGTGGGCTCAGTTAGCTGGATATGCAACAGAAGATGAAATCGCCCTTTCAGGGTTTTGCTCATTAGCCACTGTTGATGACTTTCGTCTAGACGTTTGTGGTGCACAGTTGAATTTATATGATCGTGTCGAATTTTCTTATGCGGAACAAAATTTCGAGGTTAATCCACTTTCTCTGACCTTAAAACAGCAAATATTCGGCGCAAAATTCAGGCTTTATGGCGATATTGTTTATAGCCGTTGGCCACAAGTTTCTATTGGGCTTCAAGCTAAGACAGTTAATACTTTTGATGTTCCGACCGCATTAGGCGCAAGACATGATAAAGGTGTCGATGTTTACCTTGCAGCCAGTAAATTACACCTCGGAGCGGTTGCTGGTTATAACCTATTATGGAATGCGACATTGCGCAACACCGAGGCTAATGAATTGGGTCTATTAGGTTTTGGTGGCAAAGAAGGTAATGGTTCTATTAATGCTGAACTATCTGCGGCAGTATTATTGAATAAACATCTGGCCGTTGGGGTCGAATATCGGCAAAAGCCGGATAATTTAGGTCTTAAAGAAGATGATTGGCAAGATGTTTTTATTGCTTGGTTTCCAAATAAACACGTTAATATCACCATAGCTTATTTGAACTTAGGCGCTATTGCTACGATTGAAAAACAACAAGGCTGGTACCTATCAATGACGGGCACTTATTAAAATGATTAAACCAATTGTTATCTCGCTTTTTCTCAGTGCTTTATTAGCGGCATGCAGTAATCATAAACCCATTGCTGCCAACCAACCGTTATCAAGCGATCAAGAAACACTTTATCAAGCACTTGGTGGTGCCCCTAAAGTGGAACAAATTGTAGATGCTTTTATTAAAAACATTGCCAAAGACGCTCAAATTATTGGCTATTTCTATGATGCTAATGTTGATCATTTCAGACAAGGTTTTATTCAGCATTTTTGTGAAGCTACCGATGGACCTTGTACTTTTGAAGGGGACAGCATGCATGATATTCATACTGGAATGAATATCACGGAAGGGGATTTTAATCGAGTAGTAGAGTTGTTAGTTCAGTCGTTAGAACAAGCACAAGTAAGTTACCCATTACAAAACCGAATACTTAAAAAACTTGCACCTTTACGTACAGACATAATAAAAATATAACCTAGATCTTTACTTAAGCCTTGAATTTATTGGATTCTTGATAATATCCCCAACTAGCGCACGAAAATCTGTTATTGAAGGGTAATTATTGATAATTCGTGACGGTTTTTGGCTATCAGGGTTGGCGACTGCTAATAAATGTTTAATACCAAATTTCTTTGCTGAGTCTAAAATTTCAAGACTATCATCAACAAAGAGTGTACTGGATAGCTCAAATGGTTGTTTTGCTTGCAAGCGTTGCCACAGCTTTTGTGACTCTTTGGTAACACCAAACTCATGAGTGGAATATAAAACATCAAAGTATCGATCTAATTGAGTTCTTTCTATTTTTAGCGATAAGCTTTCAGGGTGTGCATTAGTTACTAAAATAATTTCACGTCCTGATTGTTTTAAAGCGACTAAGAAGTCATGAGCATCAGTACGTAATTGAATTAAATGTTGAACTTCTCGTTTTAACGTTGTGATAGGTAGTTGCGTTTGCTCTGCCCAATAATCAAGGCAGTACCAATCAATAGTGCCTGAGACTTTTTCATAGTGATTGACCAAGTTTTTTTTTGCTTGTGCAAGAGATAATTTAGCCTCTTGACTATAGCGTTTAGGTAAATGATGCAGCCAAAAGTGATTGTCAAAATGTAAATCGAGAATTGTGCCGTCCATATCTAATAAAACCGTCGAAATTTTTGACCAATCAAGCATAGATTTTTCCTAGTATTACAAGTTATCTAAGGTATTATATCTAATAATAAAAATGCGTTCTGAAGTTATTTGATGATTTACCAAAAATTATGACAGAAAAAAACAACTTACCTTTGATCCGAGATCGCAGACGAATTGCGAAAAGTAATTTATTTGCCATCGAACAAATTGATCTTACGTTTAGCAATGGTGTTGAGCGGGTGTATGAGCGTATGGAAGGGTCAGGGCGCGGCTCTGTAATGATAGTGCCACTTATTGATGATGAAACTATCTTATTAGTGAAAGAATATTGTGCCGGCACTCATAGTTATGAGTTAGGCTTCCCTAAAGGGTTGATAGACCCTGGTGAACAAGCGGCGGAAGCTGCAAATAGAGAATTAAAAGAAGAAATAGGTTATGGAGCAGAGCAGCTTGAATCGCTGCATACCGTGGCAATGGCTCCGGCTTTTTTCTCAGGCACGATGGAAATTTTCTTCGCCAAACAGCTGTATTGTGAAAGATTAGAAGGGGATGAACCTGAGCCATTAGAAGTGATTCAGTGGAAATTAGCCGATTATGCAGCGTTACTAGCACGACCAGATTTTAATGAAGCACGTAGTATTGCCGCGTTAATGTTAATAAGAGATAAAATAAAGGATGAGCAATGAAACTAGATCAACTATTAACCATTGCTCTTGAAAGTAGCAAAAAAGCAGGCGTCCAAGTTACCAAGCATTATAAACGTGGTGATTATACGGCTGAAATTAAAGAAGATAACAGCCCTGTCACTAGTGCTGATATAGCCGCGAACGACATATTAATGGCGGAGCTTTCTCGTTTAACACCAAATATTCCTATTATTTCAGAAGAGGTCGGCGCGCTACCGTTAAAAGATCGAAAAGACTGGTCTAGATATTGGTTATTAGATCCTATTGATGGTACTGGTGAATTTATCATTGGCAGTGGCGATTTTGCAGTTAATGTGGCTCTGGTTGAAAATGGCTGGCCGGTTATTGGCGTGATCCACGCCCCTGATCATCAACTTACTTACTATGCACAAAAAGGTGCTGGCGCTTTTAAAGAAAGCGAGGAAGGTTGTCAGCGCATGTCTGTTAAGCCCTATGATGGACAGCGTAAAATAAATGTCGCGGTAAGTCGTCGGCAAAAGCTCAGTTTAATGGGTCAATATTTAAATGATGATTTTGAATTTAACTATATCTCCTTAGGCAGTTGTTCGTTAAAAAATTGCTTAATTGCCGAAGGGGAGGCTGACTGTTATTTACGGATTGGACCTACCGGAGAATGGGATACAGGCGCTAGCCAATGTATTTTAGAAGAAGCCGGGGGAACGATATTAGACAGTGAGTTTAATGCGTTATCGTATAATTTACGTGAAAGTTTACTAAACCCCGATTTTATCTCATTAGGGAATCAAAATATTCCTTGGCAGGACATCATTAAACCTCATCGAGCGGTACGCTAACTTATATTTTTTTATTATTATCAACAAAGGTTTAGATAAAAATGAACACACACTTTAAAACAATCACTGGAGCTTTAATTGCTGGATTATTTAGTTGTTATAGCCTTGCTGATTGGCACTTAACACCTGCAGATTCATCGATAAATTTTATTTCGGTAAAAAAAGAACATCTCGTTGAGACGCATACGTTTAAAAACTTTTCAGCATCAATTACTGAGCAAGGGCAAGTTAATTTATCGATTGATTTAACTAGCGTTGCAACAAATATTGCTATTCGTGATCAACGTATGAAAGATCATCTCTTTAATACAAGCCTATTTCCAAAAGCGACTTTTTCTGCTCAATTGAATACCAAAATGTTAACAAATTTACCAAGCGGTACTAGTGAAAATATCGATGTTACCGGTGAGATTAACTTACATGGTCAAAAACAAACCGTTACTTTAAAGGTGTTAATTACAAAATTAACCACAGACAAATTATTAGTGGTGAATCAAGCACCTCTGATTATCAGTGCTGAAGATTTTGATTTGATCGCAGGCATTAATAAACTGCAATCGTTGGCAAACTTACCTAGTATCACCCACCGTGTTCCGGTAAATTTTATTTTAACGTTTACTCATCAATAAACTGATTTTCTGCAAATTGCGCTGCCGGTAAAATATTAACCGTTTGATGTAGTTCAGAATAAACTAATACCGCTTTTTTTTGCACAAGTTGTTCTTTAACTTGTGCAATTTTTTCACTTAAACTTGCTTCCTGTAGTCCATACTCAGTACCTTCCGTTAAAACAAAAGCTTCTATGACGGCGTTAAGTGTTTCAGAGGGTAATGATTGGAATGGAATTATCATAAATATATCGGTTTCTTTTCAGTCGCTAGTGTCGATACTAAGTTTAACGTTTCGCATTAAAAAAGCCTACTGTTCAGTAGACTTAAATACACCGTATTTATTGAATCAGTGGGATTTGACGAGTTAAATTAATTGATTAATTAATAAACCTTTTCGCGCTTCGCTATCTTTTTTCGCTATGATAGTGGCTTGTAATAAGGTGTCTAATTTTTCTTTTTCAGCGGTGGTTTTTGCAAAATCGGTATCTTCAATACGTGAACGTGATTCACTGACATTGACTCGGCTAGTTTCATAGGTAGAAACTTGGCTTGCTAAAGCGTTTGACTCTGCTCCAAGTGTAGCCGCCGTATTATTGAGGGTTTCAAAAGCAGTATCAATTGCCCCTTGTGTTGCCGTTGGATCGCTTGCGTCAAGTCCGGCTAAAAAATTTGGGTCATCAAGTACTTCTGCAGCAATAGTATTAATTTGTTCAGTGACTTGATCGAGTTCACCTTGTATTGCACCACTGCTACTTAAGGGGTTACCCGATTGAATGGAAAGTTCTTTTGCTCGCTGTAATCCTTCTGAAATAGAGGCTAGTTGACCAGATTGTACATTATTAATGTTTATTTGATCTTGTGAGTTAATGCTTAATTGTTGATAACCATTTATTTGAGAGGTTAATCTATTCGCTATTTGCAAGCCAGCAGCATCGTCTGCAGCACTATTAATACGTTTCCCAGAGGCAAGTTGCTCATCTTTTTCTTCACGCTCTTTTGTTATGCGCTCAATGAAGCTTAATGTTGAAGAGCTTTGGTTAATAGAAAGACTCATAGTCACCGCCTTTGAAATTTACAACAAGTAGTTCGAAATAATCTAAGTAACTATAGCAAATATCGCGCTGAATCGCTCATATAATAAACAGAATTATACCGCCCTGCTGGTTAATACTGTGTTAAATCGCCAATAAATCATCAAGCTACCGTTAAAATTTAATTATTTTCTTCAATGTTTTTTATGAAGTAATACACATAAAAACTACAAATGCCAATGACGGTTGCTAAGCCGATAAAAGAAATTAGTACGATGGGGTCATTGATTAACATATTAAAAAAATTCATAAGATACTCCAAGTATGTTTAATAAAACCTTTTAAGTTATGTGGGTATTTTATCGTATTAACTGGAGAAAGAATGTGATGTAGATCAAGAGATGAATGGAAAGTATTACAGTCCGAAAAGGGATTTCGGACTGTAGTTCGGTATTAACTCTTTTACATAAATTGGGCTTAATAACGTTGCAGAGAGCGCTTTTTATTTTTTAGATCAATTTGTTCAATAATTTGTGCATACAGGGAATTCGCATGATCACGGCCTTTTTGAATATCTTCAACACTGAGTTTGTGTTCATCCATATCACGGCTTTTAATGGCAGGGGTATAGCCACTTCTTGCTGCAATATAATTCCAAACATATGACATTTCCGTGCTTTTCTTAACACCTTTGCCTTCAAAATACATTAACGCTAAATTAAATTGCGCTAAGGTATAATTTTGTCTAGCAGCCATTTCGTACCATCGTGCAGCTTTGGCTAAATTTCTATCGACACCAATTCCATTGGCGTACATCACACCTAAATTAAATTGCGCACTAGCTAATTCTTTATCGGCGGCTTTTTGCATTAAGACAAAGGCGGTTTTTAAATCTTTTTTAACTATTTCACCTTCACTGTACATAACCGATAAATTAAATAGCGCATCAGGGTAGTTTTGTGCGGCAGCTAAACTCATTAACTCGAAGGCTTTTTGTGGATCTTTTTTAACGCCCCAGCCATTCTCATAAATCAAGGCCATTTGATATTGGGCAGGAGAATATTCTTCCTCTACTAAAGGTTCAAATTCAGCAATAGCAGCTTTAAATTCTCCTCTATTGAGTTGAAAAATTCCTAGTTCTAAATCGCCATCAAAACTAAAAGCTAAAAAACTAGGAGAAAAAGATATGAGTAATGCTATTAATTGAAATGTTTTCATAAAGCACCTTTGTGTATTTTTTTAATGTTCATTTGTTTCTTCTTAAGTGTAGCAATTGATCAAAAAAGTTCGCTATTGTTGTGACATTATTTCTTCAATTTTTTCTTCAAGTTCAAGCCAAAGCATCTCGTTTTCTTCAATATCTTGTTTTAATTTTCCTTGTTCTTTCATTAATTTTGCTAATCGGGTTTTATGCTCTGCTTGATAGATTTCACTCTCGGCTAGAATGCTTTCCACCTCTGTTAATTTCGCTTGCCATTGTTGGACTTTTTTCTCGTATTGCTGAGCTTGTTTTTTTAGCGGCGCTGCGATTTTTCTTAATTCAGCCTGCTGTTGTCGTTGTTGTTTTTTATCTACCGAACTTGTATTTCCTGTTGGTAGTTTTTCTGAATTTTTTGTTGTTTCGCGAGTTAGTTTTTTGTCGTCATTTAGCCATTGTTGATAATCATCGATATCACCCGAAAACTCACTTACTTGGCCATTTGCCACTAGATAAAACTCATCAACACAAGATTCAAGCAAATACCTGTCATGGGCAATAAGGATAATAGCACCATTAAAGTCTTGTAAGGCCAGCACCAATGCTTGGCGCATTTCTAAATCGAGATGGTTAGTCGGCTCATCTAACAGTAATAATTGCGGCTTATCTAGTACAATAAGTGCCAACACAAGACGTGCTTTTTCACCACCTGACATAGTTTTTACTGGCGATAATGCTTGATCGCCACTAAAACCAAAACGCCCTAAAAAAGTACGTGCTTGTAACTCTTTAAAGTCAGGTTTTGCGCGAATAATATGATCAATCGCACTGGAAGGCATGTGTAATTGTTCAAGTTGATGTTGAGAAAAATAACCAATTCTCAGCTCTTGGGCGCAATAGCGTGTTCCTTGCAAAATTTTGATGTCACCCGCTAATGATTTAATCAAGGTAGACTTACCGGCACCATTTCGGCCAAGTAAGCCGATGCGACTGCCCGGTACTAAAGAAATATTGGCATGTTTTAATATGATGGCATCGTCATTGTAGCCACAAACACTGTCGTCTAGAGATAATAAAGGATAAGGCATGTAGTCGGGTTTTTCGAAACTAAAGGTAAATTGACTATCTACATGCGCTGGCGCTAAGTCTGGTAGTTTTTGTAAACGTTTTAAACGGCTTTGAGCTTGCTTTGCTTTGCTGGCTTTGGCTCTAAAACGGTCGACAAAAGCAGTGAGGTGTGCGACCTCTTTCTGTTGTTTTTGAAATTGAGCATCTTGCTGAGCAAGTTGCTCTGCTCGTTGACGTTCAAAAGCGGTGTAATTACCTGAGTAGAGTTTGGCGGTTTGTTGCTCGATATGTAAGATTTGACCGATAACATCGTCGAGAAAATCCCTATCGTGCGAAATGAGTACTAAAGTTCCGGTATAACGCTTTAACCAACGTTGTAACCAAATGACCGCATCTAAATCTAAATGGTTGGTTGGCTCATCCAGCAACATTAAATCAGCGCGGCTGATGAGCGCTTGTGCTAAGTTTAATCGCATGCGCCAACCACCTGAAAAATCTTTAACAGGTTGAGATAATTGCGCTTGTAAAAAGCCTAAACCATGCAGTAATTCTCCAGCCCGTGCAGGTAACGAATAACCATGAATGGTGTCTATTTGATTAATAATGGTTGCTTCTAAATTACCATTATCATCAATTCGGGCTTGAGCTAGTTTTTTTTCCAACTCGCGAAATTCTTGATCGCCATCTATCACATAATCTAGGGCTGACTTATCAAGTGCGGGTGTTTCTTGTTTTACGGTTGCTATCTTCCAAGTGGCTGGCATTGAGATTTCGCCACTATCGGGTTGAAGTTGACCGAGTAATGCCGCAAATAACGATGATTTTCCACAGCCGTTGGCGCCAACTAAACCTACTTTATGATTAGGATGAATAGTAAAGCTTGATGATTTTATTAAGTTTTTGATGCCTCGATCTAAACTTAAGTCTACTGCGGTGATCATGTATTTTCCTTTTGAAACGTTTTCGACGCTATTGTCGCTTTTCCTTATAGGGTTATTCAAGGTAAAATGTCGATAATTCACGCTTTATTAAAAAACAAAAAGTTAACTATGAAAAAAAGATTCATTGCAGGTGCTACATGCCCTAAATGTCAAGCCGTTGATACTATGGCTTTGACAAAAGAAAATGATGTTGAGAAAGTCACGTGCGTTAATTGTGGTGATCAAATGAGTCAACCTGAAGAACATATCGTTAAAGATGTTCGACCGTTAGAACAAGTTATCGGCGTTTTTAAGCCTTAACGGGAAACATCTTTAAAGAAGCATTTTGACTATTATGTAAATCCTATAACGCGCAAAGATATTAATAATGTGGAGGCGGTGGTTCTATTTCTTCTGTTGTTGATTGATTTGGCGTATTGTCTTTAATGCGGTTGGCAATTAATTTTAGTTGAGATTTTAAGTTACTGATCTCGTCTTGATGAATCGCTAGCTCATGATTTAGTTGTTCGATAATGTCGTCTTGAAATGCGTTTCTAGACTCTAACGCTTCAATGCTTGATTGTAAGGTTTCAATGGATGAAGCTAAAGGTTCGTTTGCCATAATTCTGCAAATCCTGAAGATGATTCGGTTAAGATGAAATTATTATCGCTAAAAGCAACGCTATACACAACCGCCCCAGCCGGACGAATATCTTTTCGTGGGGTAACACGCCAACTAGTAAGGCGTTTACCTGTTGCTATCTGCCAAATACTGACTTTACGCGACGGTGCGCCTGTCACTAAGTATTGACCGTCAGGTGAAAAACGAACGGAGCTGAATACTTCTTGTCTATTGGCATATTTTAACTGACTGATGAGTTTGCCGTCTTTTAAATCCCAAATGTTTGCCGACTTTTTACTGTCGGCGGTAAAGGCATAGCGTCCTTTCGCATCAAATGCGACCTTAGTGACTCGGCTTGGGTGATTAAACCTATATATCACTTGGCCTGTTTGTGTGTCCCAGACATACGCGACAAAATCGTTCGAGCCTGAAATCGCAATGCGACCATTTGGTAACATATCCACTGAATTTATTTTTTCATCATGCCCAAGAAATTCAATACGTCTGCCGGTAGTTGGGGTTACATGAAGGACTTTGCCATCGCTCAACCCTAATAAAATGTATTTTCCATTATTCGCTAATGCGATATCTCTAATATTTGACTCTTGAATTTGCCAATAACCTTCAGAGCTGCCAGTTGTTGCATTCCATAAAGAAAAATTGCTTCGGCTGGCGGTTAAGACATGACTGTTATTATCTGAGATGTCTGTGGCAAGTACGAGGTTGTCTGCGGTGTTTTGCTGTTGCGACCAATTAAACTTTAAAGCATTCTTCTCTAGATCCCATAAACTGATGCCATGATGAATTGAAGAAACGACACTGAGTTTGCCATCATTGGAAATATTGGCTGCATAAGCCCCTTCTACCGCATGTTGCCATCGCTCTAATGGTTTTTTCCCACTTGGCTGACAGGCAGAAATGAGTAGACTAATCAAGATGCCATAGAGGAAAAGACTACTTCGTTTACAATTCGTCAAAATATTCTACTTTTCTCTTTCGGTGTTTATCGTTAGTATAAGTTCTTTTTTAGCACATGTGTAATACACAGACTATTTAGCTCTGATGATAAAAATTATTTAACAGGGCATTTTGATGGAGAAATGAATGAAATTGTTTAAACCCACTTTAGTGGCCTTGGCCCTTGTATCTGTAATTGGTTGTCAAGAAACAAAACAAGAAGAAAAAGCGCCGGTATTAGACACTGAAGTGCAAAAGCAAGCTTATGGGTTAGGTGCTTCAATTGGTATGTTTACTCAGCGTAACTTAGTTGAACAAGAAAAGTTAGGTTTGTCACTTGATCATGAATTATTGCTCCGTGGCTTTAAAGATAGCCTAGCTGGCAATTCAGCGATTGAGAAAGAAGAAATTCAAGCTTTGATGATGAATCTTGAACAAACAATGAAAGCGAAACAACAAGAAGTTGCCGCTATAGCTGCTGAAGCGAATATTGCCGAAGGAAAAAAATTCCTTGAAGAAAACGCTAAAAAAGAAGGTGTTCAAGTTACTGAATCAGGTATTCAATATTCAGTCATTACTGAAGGTGAAGGTGAAAAACCTGTTGCGACTGACCGCGTTAAAGTTCATTACAAAGGCATGTTCTTAAATGGTGAAGAGTTTGATAGCTCTTATAGTCGTAATCAACCAGCTGTGTTTGGTTTAAATCAAGTCATTAAAGGTTGGACTGAAGGGGTTCAGTTAATGAGCGTTGGTTCAAAATACACGTTCGTTATTCCTTCTGATCTTGCCTATGGCCCAAAAGGTAACCCACCACGTATTCCAGGTAATTCAGTGTTGCAGTTTGAAATTGAATTATTAGAAATTATGAAACCAGCAGAAGCACCAAAAGTTGGTGATAAGTAACAATAACTTGTTATTTAAAAGAAAAAACCAGTGCTAGACACTGGTTTTTTTATGTCCAATAATTCTAGTTGAGTTTACAATGTCTTATTTAATATTGCTGAAAGCCTAACGGCCGCTTGTAATATTCTTTCGTGCAATATTGCTTGGTAATGTTGGTGATATGCTGTTGTGATGGTTATTTTCTCATGATCTTTTGCTAGACAATTTTCGCCATCAATTTGGCAATAATTAAAGGCTTTTGCTCGAATAATGGTTAAAGATTCATTCGCCCAATCAAGCGTGTTACTTTTTTCCCAGCGCTGCTTTGGAGCAGAAGTTAACTGTTCACTCAGTAGATTATATATTTCAGTTTTAAACGCGAGATAATCAAAGTTATCTGATGATTCTTTACTCTTGGCAATCGGATACATTAAGCATTCATCCCAATACCAATGTAAGTTCTCACATCGTCCAACTAGTGGTGTTATTTTATTGCGGTTTCCTCCGTAGTCACTTGCAAAACTGATATGTAAAGGCTGGTGTATATCGCCGAGCCAATGACCTAAAAACATTAATGCTTCAAGTATTTCTTGGGCGTTTTCAGCTTGTATAAGTTGCTGACGATGAAATGGAATAGCTGCTGTAATACAGTTTTTTGTACAAGTTTTCTCAGTCACTAAAGTACTAGTTCTTTCAATATTTAAATAATGCCAAGATTTAAAACTATCATAAGCTTTATTTTTTTTAATGGCATCTGCCCAAGTGCAACTGTCAGCAAAGGTTACTTTGTGAGCTTTTTTATTTCGGTTATAGCTATTGATACGTGATTTGTCTTTGTCTGTTAATTGCGCAAGCAGCTTATCTATTTTTTGTTGTTTATTACTAGGCAATAAATCATAAGATAATTGACAAACGAGTTGGTGACTGAGTTTGCCTAAGGCAAAAACGGGAGTTGAAAATAGAATAAGTAAAATAATACTCGCAATAATTGGCAGTCGAAATGTCATGGTATCTACTTCTGTTAAATAGCAAACGGTGTTTATGTCAATACACCTTGGTGATATGGGTATTCTATTCGCCTTCATAAGCCTATGTAAAATGGATTTAATAGCTACATGATAAAATTGTGACGTCGCCAACATGGGGTTGAGCGTAATAGAGTTGTCTTTATGATGAATAATTTAAATGTAAGAAGGTCTACCTAAACACAATTTAACGCCACTGAACATTGTGACTAACTATATTCTTTAGCATGATTTTTTGGGTAGTCATGCAGTTTTTTTGGTTTAGGTATTTATTTAAATTTAGCCCTTTCAGCTTGTGATGATTTATTTATTTTTCAAGGTATTTGTCGTAGTTAATTATGTTGCATAAGCAATAGTTGATGATTAATTGCACAATCGTTATATCTTATTCTTAAATAACTATTCATAAAATGTGAATTTTTTGTCAGTATAGCGTTAAGTCTTTAGTATTGATTGAACGTTTTTTACATCTCTCGAAAGTAAGTAAAGTTTAATTGATTATAATCCGACGGTTATGGGCAAGTTTTACTCTCTCTGGTGAGCTAGTACATAACATATAAGGTAGCTTTCTAGTGAAATGATCTGTCAATCTGAATTACTATGTTAGCGGTTTTTAGGGGTAGCAATGGCTACCCCTTTTTTTATGCAAAAATAATGAAAGCTTTTGAATGCATAGTATTTCTAAAATGGCATCGTATATAAACTCTGCTACTATAATATTACATTTGTATAATTAAATTGCGATAAATGGATTTACAGCAACAGCAAAACAGAAACTTGATATTGCAGATGAAGCATGTCATTTGGGCTGCCCAGTTCACGCTTTTTCTTCTTTCAATTACTCGAATTTACTTCGCCGATTTTACCACCGCATCTATTTTAGTTTCTTTCATTGCATTTCTACAGCTGTTAACTATTTTACTCAAACAAGATAAATTAGAATTAGCGGAAAACTTATTTTGCTTATTATTATTTTGTGTCGCTATTGGTTTTATGTGGGCTTTTGAAGGAGCGAGAGACGAAGTAGTCTTTGTTATTCCCTCTATAATAGCTTTTTCATTAATGGCGGGTTCTCTAAAAGTAACCTTATTCTTAGTATTCTCTTTGAGTACCAGTATACTCGCCTTAGGTTACTTAACTGATCTAGGTTTTCGTAATCAAACAATCTCTTCAAATAGCTTACAATCGTCTTTGTTAATTTTAATTTTAATGTTTTTTAGCCTATTTATTTATTGGATGCTATTTACATATTTATTGGGGGCTCATAAAAAATTAAACATGCACTGCATACCCAATCAGCTATTTTAAACAATTTGGGTGATGCGTTGCTGATAACTGATGTCACCGGAAAGATATTACAAGTTTCATTAAATAGTCATGCTTTATTTGGTGTTGAAGAAGGAAAGTTAGTCGGCAAAAATATTAATAGTTTGATTCCGCAAGTCAATTTCGCCTATCAAAGCCTAAGCAATGATAATGATCAAGATGCGAAACACCAACAATTTAAAGCGAATACAGCTGATGGTAGTCAAATCGACATTCAACTGGTGTTAACAAAAACAGAAATTGAAAACGATATTACTTACATTGCTTTAGTCAGTGATCTCTCTGAAAGTTTACTTTTTCAACATGAATTAACTTTAGCGAAAGAAGCTGCTGATAAAGCAAACCAAGCAAAGAGTAATTTTTTGGCGAATATGAGCCATGAAATCAGAACACCGATGAATGGCGTGATGGGAGCTCTACAATTACTCGCAAATGAAAATGTATCAGAGAATGCAAAAGATCTTATTAATACAGCACGACAATCTTCTTCATCATTAATTACTATTATCAATGATATTTTAGACTTTTCTAAAATCGAAGCTGACAAGCTTGCAATAGAAATTATTCCTTTTAACTTAACTCAAATTATTAAGTTTTTACTGAATGAAACGAAGGAGCTTGCGCAAAATAGAGGAAACATTATTACTTTTACCACTGCTGAGCATTACCAAGAAGGTTGGCAAGGTGATCCTATTCGTATTAAACAAATTATTCTTAATTTGTTATCGAACAGTCTTAAATTTACTGAGCATGGCAAGATAACTATCTTTTTATCAACCTCTGAGCAAGGTGATGTAATGATCAAGGTAAAAGATACCGGTATTGGTATGTCACCTGAAACCCTTGAAAATATTTTTACTCGTTTTCAACAGGCAGATAATTCAACAACAAGAAAGTATGGTGGCACAGGATTAGGAATTTCGATTACTCAATCGTTAATAAAACTAATGCATGGAAGCATTGAGGTTGAAAGTGAATTAAATAAAGGGACATCGATTACCGTGACTTTGCCTTTAAAGCCAAGTCACCTAAATAATATGGGTTCAAATGTTGAAGAAGTGGTTACCCCAGATTTATCGGGTATGAATATTTTGTTAGCTGAAGATAACCGAATCAATCAAAAAATATTTGAGAAAATAATGGTAGATACTAATGCTAACATTCACATAGTATCAAATGGTATTGAAGCGGTAGCTAAAGTCTCAGAGCAAACGTTTGAACTTATTTTTATGGATATTCAGATGCCGGAAATGGATGGTAGAGAAGCGTGTAATCTTATTAAGAAAAAATATCCGGCTATCCCTATTATCGCGTTAACTGCCAATGTAACCGTTGATGATGTCAAACAATATGCTATCGATGGTTTTGAAGGACATATTGGTAAACCAATTAATTTAAATGAGCTTTTTCGTGTGATTAATCAATACGTCTTTTAATGAATGGCCGTGTTTGGAATATTATGTTGTTTATATAGATATCCCCCACAAAATATTCATTTCTTGTCTGATCGCTTTAACGATCGGATTATTTAATCGAGTCGTTAAAACCACAAAGGATAAAGGTATTTGAAAATTCAATTGAGGAATGATTTGAATATTACCTGCTGACTGCTCTGGTTGAGCGAGTGATAACTCTAGAAAACTTAACCCTAAACCACTTTTGACCAATTCTAGGCGCGATTGATCATGATCACTGTTAACTTGCGCATGAATATTAGTACCTAGCTTGCGCTTTAGCTCTTTATCGAACGGACAATATTGCGCCATAGTAATCCAAGGTGAACTTGCCAGGTTATTGGTATCATTTAATTGCTTTTGATCAAAATTTATCGGCGCGATAGTGGTGATCTCCACTTTCTTTATCGCTATTGCGGTGAAATCTTCAGGAACTTCGCCATATATATAGCCGCCATCTAGCTGTGCTGATTTAATATCTTTAATTATTTTTCCGGTTGAGCTTTGATTCAGTTGTACGGTTATTCCTGGGCAATTCTCTATCAGGTTATTCACTAATGTTGTGCATCGTAGCGCTTGAATATTTTGATTGAGTCCTAATTGAAAATGGCCAATAAGTTCATCCTGATTATCCGCCGCTAAATTGACCATATCAACTGCAGAATCTAAGGTTTTTTGTGCTTTAACCAATAATAGCTGACCTTTTTCAGTCAAGGTCATTCCTTTTGGCGTTCGTATAAATAACGTGGTATCGAGCTCTTGTTCTAACGTTTTGATATGAGCACTAATTGCTGGCGGAGTACTACATAATCTTTTCGCGGCTTGGGTTAAATTTTTTGTTTCGGCAACCACAACAAACGATCGTAAATGATAAAACTCCACAGGTATCCTTTAATTATCGAAGATATAAATCGTGATGAATGAAATATAAGCCATTCGATGACTAACTTGAATTCATATTTTATGAAGGAGATGTTCAGCAATGATGAATTACATTATCAACAAAGTACTTTTATAGTGATACTCACTTAACCACAACACTTAACCACAACACTTAACGACAACACTTAATTGTATAACTCAAACATAATAACGGTATATTTCTTTATAGGAGATGAAAAATGTCAAACGTACTGCTATATCCATCGGCACATGCAGAGCAAGCATTTCAATATTTTACGACCAAGTTAGGGTGTGAAACTGACTGCTCAGATGTTTATGCCGATATAAAAACAGGGAATCATCCTTTTGTCTTATTGGATGTGCGCTCCAAAGAAGCGTATGACAAAAGTCATGCGATAAAAGCGGTTAATTTTCCCCATAATGAACTTAATGCTGAGTCTTTGGCGAATTATCCCAAAGATACTCAATTTGTGGTTTATTGCTGGGGGCCAGGTTGTAATGGCGCAACGAAAGCAGCAATGAAGCTAGCAGCACTAGGCTTTGCAGTAAAAGAAATGATCGGCGGTATTCATTATTGGGAAGATTTTGAACGCTATCCGGTTGTTAGGCATCAAATATCAGCCCAAACTTAAGCTAACAATGAAATAGGCTTGAATGGTTAATTAATACTAATTTTTACCAAATGATTAAGCAGAGAAGTAACGTCTTTAAGTGTGAGTCGTATTCTTTGGTGACAATCGTAGTACCAATTCATTTAGGTTAGAAAGTCAAATAATGCTAATTAGTGCTTATTAAGCTCATTAATAAGCTCTTCTTTTTCTAACGGTTTAGATAAATAACCGTCAAAGTAATCACTATATAAATCCCGTTCACTTTTAATCGCATTGGCTGTTAAGGCAATAATTACCTGATTCGGTAATTCAGACTTTATTTTTCTACAAGCGGTTAAACCATCCATAACAGGCATCTGAATATCCATAAAAATAAGTGCGGGCGCATGCTGTCTGCACGCTTCTATTCCTTCTACACCATTATTCGCAATGATAATGTTAGCTTTGGTAGCTTTCATCATGGTTGAGATAACCAGTTGATTAATTTTATTATCTTCAACAATGAGAATTGTTTTCCCCGTTAAATCAGGAAATTCTGCAACGGGAGCAAGGCCTTTTATTTCAGTTTCCGTTGCAACCTCTAAAGGTAACGAAACGTCAATGGTGGTTCCTTGGTTTATTTCACTCGTTACGCTTATGGTTCCTTTCATTAACTGTACTAAGCTTTGTGTTATCGCAAGGCCTAAACCTGTTCCACCGAATTTTCGGGTAGTTGAGGAATCTGCTTGCTCGAAACGTGAAAATAAACGTTTTATATGATCTTTTTCAATACCAATTCCCGTATCTTTGACTGTAAAAACAATACCTTTGTCTGGGACATGTTTTACGACCAGCTCAATACTGCCTTGCTCGGTAAATTTGATGCTATTTGAAATAAGGTTGATGAGAATCTGGCGAATGCGTACTACATCTCCACGCCAATTATTTTGCTTGGTTTGATTGTGACATGTAAATGCTACGTTTTTGCTTTCAACTAGTAGAGATAATTCTGAGTTTAATTGCTCAACTAAAATAGGCAAACTGAACGTTTCATATTCCAATGAAAGTTTACCTGCTTCAATTTTAGAGAAATCCAAAATGTCATTAATAATGGTAATCAATGATTTTGTCGAGTTATATGCTGTGTTGATTAATTCACGGGCACTAATATCTAACTCTTTTTCTTTTAGCAGTTGTATTGTTCCATATACACCATTTAAAGGGGTTCTTAATTCATGGCTCATATTGGCAAGAAATTCAGATTTTGCCTGTGATGCTTGCTCGGCGCTGGTAATTGCATTTTCTAACGCGTGCTCATGTTTTAACGTATCAGTAAGATCGTAAGCAATACCTAAATAACCTAACGTTTCTCCTTTTAACCCTATTAATGCTGTAACGGATAATTGTACCTGTATGTGTTTGCCAAATTTATTAATATAAGTCCATTGATTGATATCTAAACCTTCTCGTTCGGCTTTAATAACAAATACTTGGAAGCCAGGCGAGATATTCTCTCCTAATTCTTTAGAAAGTTGCTGAGCTTTTGCCACCACTTCTGACTCTAAATGAAAAAGTGCTGGCGTTTGTTTATGAATAAGTTCTTCTGCACGGTAATCTAAAAGTTTTTCTGCCGCTGGATTGAATACTTGGATTATTCCTTCAGCATCAGTAGCAATGACCGAGTAGGGAGCGCTAGCAAGTATACTATCATTGAGTATTCTTGCATGTTCAAGTTCATGGCTCTTTTTTATGACTTCAGAAGACAGTTCAGTGTTAGTTTTACTAAGTTTTTCTTCTTGGGCTTTTGCAAGATCAATCTGATATTGAGCTTGTTGTGCTTTTCTCAATAGCGTTAAATGCAACAAAAAGTATAAAAGCAGTACAACAAACGTAAAAAGTAAACCGTTCATCATTCCTAAATATTGATTAGGTAGATTTAAAGATTGTAAAAATTTGTCAGTAGCAAACAGTGTTATTCGCCATGTTCGGCCATAAACATTGACTGATTGGTAAGTGAAATATTTGCTGATCTTTTCTACTTTATGATTTTCAAAAAATGCTATGTCGAATTGGCCATCGGTGATCGAAAGTTTATCTTGTCCAAGTTGGGAAACCGTCTCAAGAATTTCGCCTATCAATAATGGGGCATACGTCCAACCATACACAGTGTCAACTATTTCATTTACACTCGTCGGTCGTTTTTCACTAAAGTACAATGGCTGTAATAATAAAAAGCCATGTTCAGTTTTCCCCGATTCCTGAACTAAAGTAATCGGTGCTGTTAACATAGTTTTATCAAGTAATGCGGCATTTTCAGCAGTTGTTCTTCGGTTATACTCTGAACCTATATCAAGACCGATTGCCTGTTCATTAATATTTTCTGGAAAAATATATTGAATGACAAAACGGGTTCTAACATGTTGAGACAGTGACCTTATTGCGAAGTCTTTATCGGGACGATCTTGCGCAGCATGGTGGATAAATGTTGCTTCATTTTGAGCGGCAACCGGTTTGATAAGTCCAAAGCCTCTCGCACCTTTGTATCGGACAGAATATTGTTGAGCCTGACTAAATGACCCAATAGCTTGGTGATTTACATGATCAAGGTTAGATGAAGCAATCACTGAATTTAAACTTGCTATGCCTAATGCATAATGATTAAGTCGCTCAACAATGCCATTCGCAATAAAGTTTACTCGTATGTTTAATGCTTGATCTATTTGCTTTTGAATACTGTTAGTGTGTGATTGCTGTTGTTTAAAAGCTATAAAGGTTCCTATTACTATAATAAGTAAGGAAATAAAGTAATGTTGGCCGCGCAGACTAGATTTAAAATCTTTCAGAATAACACCTTGCTATAGATAAGCATTCGATCCATGAAGCGAATAACAGCTAATAAGATAATTAATGCCTATACTAGTACACATCTATGATTATATCAAAGGTATTTAAATCGCTAATATTAAAAGAATATCTATATAGTAAACAGTAAGTTAAAGTGAAGGTTAACTTGTAATTAATACGGGTAACATCGTAAGGTTGAATGAATCAACAAGAGGTTTACCAACAAGGTTCTCTCATTTTTCTGTTAGATATTCTTTGACTGGCAGTCAATCATCCTTAAAATCAATATTCATTTTTGGAATAAAAAAGCCTCTTTTATTCTTTTTGCTTTTCATTAACTACGTCTATCATTACCGCATATATTGAAATGGGCGAGTTGACGAAATGTTGTCAGAACAGCAAAATTTAAATCAAACCATGTTAAACGAAGAACAATTAAGTTCTCTAAAAGAAGTGATTGGAACATATTCACCACTTCAACTTGCTTGGGCGAGTGGCTATTTAGCGGCTAAAAGTGAAGGATCTTCAGTGGCAACTTTGCCTAGTGCTATTGGAACTAAAGCATCTTCAACATTAACTATTTTATACGGTTCTCAAACGGGTAATGCTAAAGGTGTTGCTAAGTCATTAGCGGATCAAGCAACGGCTCAAGGTTTGACTGTTGATCTGAAAAGCATGGGTGAGTTTAAACCGAAAAGCATTAAAAATGTTACCCACTTATTAATTGTTGCTAGTACTAATGGTGAAGGTGAAGCGCCTGATGATGCGATAGCTTTTCATGAATTTTTATCGTCTAAAAAAGCTCCTAAATTAGAAAGCTTACAATATAGTGTGCTTGCATTAGGTGATACTAGCTATGAGTTTTTCTGTCAAACAGGTAAAGATTTTGATGAATACTTAGCTAAGCTTGGCGCCAAACAGATTGCTCCGCGTGTTGATTGTGATGTGGATTATGAAGATGCCGCTGCAGCTTGGTCTCAAGAAATTATTTCTAAAACGAAAGAATTATTAGGTGAAGCTGATGTGACGTCAAATGTGGTGGTTATGCCAACATCTGGCTCTACCAGCCAATATACAAAACAAAATCCTTACGAAGCAGAATTAAGCGTAAGTCAAAAAATTACTGGTCGTGACTCTGCTAAAGATGTTCGACATATCGAAATTGATCTTGGCGAGTCAGGTATTACCTATCAAGCTGGTGATGCATTAGGGGTATGGTTTGAAAATGATGTTGAATTAGTAAATGAATTAATTTCGGCACTGGACTTTTCTGCAAACGATGAAGTGACAGTTGGTGATGAAAAATATTCTTTATTAGATGCGTTAACATCAAAACTTGAAATAACACAAACTTCTGTAAACTTCGTAAATTTCTGGGCAGAACAATCGCAGAGCCAAACGTTACTTACGCTTGTTCAAGACAAAAATACTGTGCGTGAATATGCTGCTAATCATCAAGTGGTCGATGTTATTAAAGCGGCTCCCGCAAAAGTTGATGTACAAATATTTGTTGATGCATTACGTAAAATCACGCCGCGTTTATATTCGATCGCTTCAAGCCAAGCTGAAATGGAAGAAGAAGTACATTTAACGGTTGGCCTAGTGGAATATGACAAAGATGGTCAAATTCGAGCGGGTGGTGCATCAAGCTTTTTAGGCAAGCGCCTTGAAGAAGGTGGCACCGTTAAAGTGTTTGTTGAGCATAATGATAATTTTAGATTACCAAGTGACGGTAACACACCGGTGATCATGATTGGTCCGGGAACAGGTATCGCTCCTTTTAGAGCTTTTTTGCAAGAAAGAGAAGCTAACGATGCTGAAGGTGATAACTGGTTGTTTTTTGGCGATCAAACTTTTACACAAGATTTTTTATACCAAGTTGAATGGCAAGGTTATGTTAAATCGGGGTTATTAACCAAAATAGATTTAGCTTTCTCTCGTGATCAAGCAAATAAAATATATGTGCAAGACCGACTTCGAGAAAACGCCTCGGAAGTTTTCGCTTGGTTAGAGCGTGGCGCACATTTATATATTTGCGGTGATATGAATCGGATGGCAAAAGATGTTGAAATCGCCCTAACCGATATTATTTCTGAGCAAGGCCAATTAACAGCAGAGCAAGCTCAACAATACTTAAAAGATTTACGAAACGCGAAGCGTTTTCAGAAGGATGTATATTAATGACTGATGTAACGAAAGAACATGGCCCATTAGTTGTTGAAGGTAAACTTGCCGATAATGAGCGTTTGAAAAGTGAAAGTAACTTTTTACGTGGCGGAATTGAGCAAGATTTATCAGATCATCTAACCGGTGGTTTTAACGGCGATAATTTTCAGTTAATTCGTTTCCATGGCATGTATCAACAAGATGACCGTGATATTCGCGCAGAACGTAACAAACAAAAGTTAGAGCCATTACATAATGTAATGCTACGTGCTCGTATGCCCGGCGGTATTATTAAACCTGAGCAATGGTTAGCGATTGATAAATTTGCGCAGGAAAACACGACTTACGGCAGTATTCGTTTAACGACACGTCAAACATTTCAGTTTCATGGGGTATTAAAGCCGAATATTAAATTAATGCATCAAACATTAAACAGTATCGGTATTGATTCAATTGCCACAGCTGGTGATGTGAACCGTAACGTGCTTTGTACGACTAACCCAGTAGAGTCAGAATTACATCAAGAAGCTTATGAATGGGCAACTAAAATTAGTGAACATTTATTACCAAAAACTCGTGCTTATGCTGAAATTTGGTTAGATGGTGAAAAACTTGAAGGTCCATTAGGCGAACAAACACAAGAGCCAATTTTAGGCAGTAATTATCTTCCTCGTAAATTTAAAACGACGGTTGTTATTCCGCCTAATAACGATGTGGATGTGCATGCAAATGATTTAAATTTTGTTGCGATCGCACAAGACGGCAAGCTTGTAGGTTTTAACGTGTTAGTCGGTGGTGGTTTAGCGATGACACATGGCGATAAGTCGACTTATCCACGTCGTGCTGATGATTTTGGTTTTGTACCATTAGCCAATACTTTAGATGTTGCGGCAGCCGTTGTTACCACGCAACGTGATTGGGGTAATCGTGTTAATCGTAAAAATGCGAAAACTAAATATACGCTAGATCGTGTAGGCTCTGATGTCTTTAAAGCGGAAGTTGAAAAACGTGCTGGGATTATCTTTGAAGAAAGCCGTCCTTACAAGTTTACTAGTCGTGGCGATAACATTGGTTGGGTAGAAGGTTTTGAAGGTAAACATCACTTAGCCTTATTTATCGAAAATGGTCGTTTACTTGATTATCCAGGTAAACCACTTAAAACCGGTGTTGCTGAATTAGCGAAAGTGCATAAAGGCGACTTTCGTATGACAGCTAATCAAAACCTAATTGTTGCTGGTGTTGCTGAAGAAGACAAAGCGCAAATTGAACAAATTGCTCGTGCTCATGGTTTAATGGACCAAGACGTTTCGAAACAACGTAAAGATTCAATGGCCTGTGTTGCTTTTCCAACATGTCCGTTAGCAATGGCGGAAGCCGAACGATACTTACCGGGTTTAGTAACAGATGTAGAAAGTATTTTAGCAAAGCATAATGTGGCTGATGAAAGTATCATTTTGCGTGTTACCGGCTGCCCTAATGGTTGTGGACGTGCAATGTTGGCTGAAATTGGGCTCGTAGGAAAAGGGCCAGGTAAATATAATATGCATTTAGGGGGTAACCTAATCGGTACCCGTGTGCCTAAAATGTACAAAGAAAACCTTGGCGAACAAGATATTTTGAATGAGATTGATAGCCTTGTTGCTCGTTGGGTAAATGAACGAGAAGCAAACGAAGCATTTGGTGATTTTGTGATTCGTGTAGGCATTATCGCTGAAGTTAAAGTCAGTAAACGGGATTTCCATGACTAAGCATATTGAGACAAATGCGAAAATTACTTCGCTTAAGTCACCGATTAACAGCCGTTTTCCTGCTTCTTTACCTGAGCCTTGGTTGAATCAGTGGAACGAGCTATTAGAAAAACAGAATGCAACGCAACGAGTTGAATGGGCGATGGAAAACTTACCTTCTAAGTTCGTTCTATCTTCAAGTTTTGGTATTCAATCGGCGGTCATGCTACATATGTTAACGCAGGTTGATAGTAATATTCCGGTATTGCTTACAGATACTGGTCATTTGTTTCCTGAAACGTATCAATTTATTGAGCAGCTTACGGATCGTTTAAAGTTAAACCTTCATGTTTATAGTGCAAAAGAAAGTGCGGCATGGCAAATGGCGAAGTATGGTGAGGAATGGGCAAAAGACGAAGCGTCTTTAAAGTCATACAATCGTCGTAATAAAGTTGAACCATTAGAACGCGGTTTGAATGAATTACAAGCGGGCTCTTGGTTTTCAGGTGTGCGTCGTCAGCAGTCAGATCACCGAGAAGGATTGCCGGTCGTAAGTATTCTAAGAGGGCGATTTAAAGTACACCCCATTATTGACTGGGATAATCGTGATGTGCATCAATATTTGACTAAACACGGTTTACCTTATCACCCGCTTTGGGATCAAGGTTATGTTTCTGTTGGTGATACTCATAGTACTCGACCTTTGACATTAGGTATGGAAGAAAGCGAAACTCGTTTTTCTGGAATGTCTAGAGAGTGTGGTTTGCACACCGATGGCGATGGTATTTAATTTCAGTCACGATAAACTAAAAAAACCAGCAAATTTGCTGGTTTTTTATTGATACAGATCTGGATACTATTGATTCTGTGCTAATTCTTCAGCTTTTGCACCACCAGCAATCGCGGCGTTAATCGCAGCTTGCTCATCCAACCCCGCTTGTATCGCAGTATTAACGATTGTACTAGTATGTTTTTCATCGCTTGAGTTGACGGCATGAGTCACAATAGCTTCGCTGTTAGTTGGAAAAAGAGCGATAGTATCTTTTACGAACATACTGACTTTTTCCGGCACAGCTTTAATTGCACCGAGTAAAACTGACAAAATTTGATCAGGAAAACTGGTTGCAGCATTAGTAACAACCGCTTGTGAAACTACTGGCTCAGTTAAAATAGCAATTCGAACAAAATCCTCAAGATCAGCAGGACTATTTAAAGCGGCAGCGCTGACTATTTCTTGGGCGTAAGCTGGCTCAGCTTCTACAGCGATAGATACAATTTCACTGGCGTTAGCAACTTGGGCATTTAGCACAATTTCGATAACTTCACAGGCTAGCACAGGCTCAGCTTCCATAGCACCTAACATAATAGCTTTATATTGTGATGGATATTCATCAAGTGCTACTTGTAAAACAATATCTACTTGTTCAGGATAATTAGTTAAAATAGAGCTAATACTATTTTTTAATGATATTTGTTGCTTAACTTGTTGATTTAATAAATTAGCGATTAAACGTTCTTGTTTATCTTCAGCAAAATCCTTTGCAAAAACACCAGCACTAAAACTACAAATTAACCATAAAGCAATTAATTTGTTCATTGTTACTTCTCTACATCTTTCTAAATAAGCAAATATTGCCTAATTCAAACAGACATTTTTATTTTTGGAAAATCAATATAGTTGAAAAAGCATTGTATATCTCCTGTTCATTTGTACAGAAAATAGCAACGCTAGTTAACTATTAGTACAAATACCTAGCATAAAGTTCAATTTTTAATCGAACAAACAAAAGATCGAAAAAAAGACTTGCAGGTTTGAGATAATTCCCTAAAATGCGCTCCACTTCTTCAGGGAGACCTGAGAAGCGAGTTTTAAGTGGTTTGGTTGTCACGTTTGATAGCAAAACCTTGAACATAACGTTTAAAAACTTTCTTTGATTTTTAGAAA